>NZ_CAMLDP010000017.1 GCF_946478925.1 uncultured Nitrososphaera sp.
TCCAGAGGAATGGAATTATGTAGGCAGCAAGACCGGAAATCTGTATAGCCTGTATGCCAGTGCACCGCAATGAAGGTTTTTTTTGATATGCAACTGCTCCGACGCTCGTGAGCTGGGGTTATAAGCGGGCTTGCGCTACCTTTACCGGTAAGTTTTCTGTGCAAAATAGTTTTCCGATGAAAGAATGGCATGTTGAACACATGCAAAAGACTGTTGTAAAGTACGTAAAGGGTCTGCCTGAAAACGCTTCTTCCTTTGAGAAAAGAAATCACAAGAAATACGGCGGACTGAACCACATCTGTAGACAAATAGAATACGATGTCAAGCACGGCGTGACAGACAAAGAGGTCGTACTCATGCTACGAAAGATCCGCGATGATTCATCTTTTCTAGATCTAAGGAATGGTAACGGCTCGATGCAGAGATTAAAAGAGATTGAGACTTACTTCATTAAACCTAGAATTGGGTTTTCACGGCCCTGACAATGTAGGAGAAGATGATTCAGTCTCCCATCTGCCCCCGCCTTAGTTATCCAACTGACAACTAACTCAGTTGTGTGTGTATGTATCGTATGCAAGCTGTAATAGAAGATGTTTCTGTTTTTCATGTCTCTTGACTTCCCAACATCCTCTTAGCGCATCGGGATATAGTCGTCGCGCTCGGCCGAATAGACCTGCTTTACCTCCGAATACCCGCGCTCCTGCACAAACGTCCATGACTTGCCGCACACGGCACACGCGATGCGCTTTTCCTTTGCGGAATATTCAAGCTCGTGGTGGCTGCAGCGCACCTGGTACTGGCGCTTGTAGGCTTCCATCTCGCGCAGCGTGTCGATGTGCCTAGTCGAGTTCTCGGCCACGAGTGCAAACGCGCCTGCGCAGAATATAATCTACACGGACCGCATTTTGCCCCGGTAGCTAAGGCTAATCGAGTCCACGCCGGCAAGCTGCTTGGCCTTGGCTATGATGCCTGACAGCCAATCGTCATTGGACTCTTTGGAGTCGATTATGACGCCCATGTACCTGCTTGAGCCCTGCTCGCCGTGGCCCATAAAGTCCTCGACGGTTGCTCCCGGGTACTTTTCCCTGATGTCTTCAATCACTGGCGCGGCGTCCGGAGGCAGGTACAGAACGAGTTTTTTGTTCCTCTTCTTGCTGACAAGAAACGCCACCACGCCTCCCACGGCGACCACCGGCAAGGCTATCGGCAAGAGCTCCATAAATGGGATCTGAGTAAGATCCAGCCTGCCCGGAGCGGCCGGCGTCTCTGCATCTGCGCCGGCGACCACTATCTTGCCGTCCCCTCCGCTTGGGGCGCTCCTTGTTCCCGAGTCGTTCCTTGCGGTGATGTAGTAGGTGTACGTACCTGAAGGCGCGGCCTTGCCCTGCGAATCGGCGCCGGTCCACTTTACCTGGTTCTCGCCCTGCGCCATTGCGCCTGCAAACGTCGCTACCGTGTCGCCTTTCACGTTCTTTATGTCGATTTTGTACGTGCCTGCCGAGGACGACAGAAACGCTATCGTGACCGAGTCGTTCCTGTCGGAGTGGAATGTCAACATCTTTTGCCCCTCAGGCACGGACAGCTGCGGCGCCGCCGGTGGGACTACTGACCCTGACAATAGCGGGAGCTCGTCGACCTTGAGGGACTCTGCGATGGCAGCCATGCTTGGACCCTTTGCCATGTCTTTAACTGCGACCTGCTCAAAGACGGACCTGGACACTTCATGAACGCCGGGTACGAAAGTCTTGCGTATTGAATCCTTGATTGTCACCTTTGCGGCAATCGATTTGGGGATGGGCTTTTCAACGCCCTTTGAAGCCGCGTCCTTGGCTGCCACGCTGTCGGCAACGCTCTTTTTCAGAGAGAGCCCCTTGGATACAGAGTCGCTTGCCGCAAGAGTTTCAGACAGCGAGACTGTGAACTTTTGTCTCGGCGGCTGCTGCGCCTGCGCGGCCTGCAGTAGCAGCGTCCCAGAAAGGAGGACCGCGACCGCAAGCACCGCTTTTGCCGCTAACGATGCCATGACTTGGCTCCCAAGTTCCCACTGCGTTTTTTCAGCCAACAGATAAAAGTCTCGTGAAACCGCGGCATAGAGGCGTCCTATGTACGAAAGCCCCATGTACATGGCATCATCTTTATAGCGCGGGAGCGCGCGGCAAAGGCGAATGGCGGATAGAAAGCGTGCGCCCACAAGGACGAGCGACTTTGGGGTGTCGCGCCGGGAAAGCCACGACTCGTCGCGGTTCTACTCGCGCAGGCTGTATTCAAATGGCAACGGCAAAGAAGGGGGCGCCGGTCTGCCTGAAAACAACAACAGCGTGCCTGAAAAAGCGCTTGACAGGATATTCTGCAAGAGCAGCGAAAAGATGGACGAGCTTCCGGACAAAAGCGTGCATCTTGCAGTCACGTCGCCCCCGTACAACGTAGGAAAAGAGTACGACGGCGACCTTACGATGGAGCAGTACCGCGCCCTTTTGAAAAGCGTGTTTTCCGAGCTGTACCGCGTGCTTGCAGACGGCGGGAGGGCGTGCATCAACGTGGCAAACCTGGGCCGCAAGCCGTACATACCGCTCCACAGCTACGTCATACAGGACATGCTTGCGTGCGGGTTTCTGATGCGAGGCGAGGTGATATGGGACAAGGGTTCTAGCGCCGGCGCCTCCACGGCGTGGGGCAGCTGGCAGTCCGCGTCAAACCCGACGCTTCGCGACGTGCACGAGTATGTATTGGTATTTTCAAAGGGCTCGTTTTCAAGAAAGCCGGCAGCAGGAAGCAAAAACACGATATCCAAGGAGGAGTTCCTAGAGTACACGAAAAGCGTGTGGGCGTTCCAGGCCGAGTCTGCAAAAAAGGTAGGGCACCCTGCGCCCTTTCCGGTAGAGCTTCCGTACCGGTGCATCCAGCTGTATACTTTTGCCGGCGACGTCATTCTGGATCCGTTTTGCGGAGTCGGCTCTTCCTGCATAGCAGCGCTAAAGGCGGGCCGGCACTTCGTAGGATACGACACGAGCGAGCAATATGTTCAGGCCGCGCAGGCAAGGCTGCGGACATTTAGACAACAAAAAGGAAATATTCCATTCTAGCCATACCCATGGCGTGCCAGAACTGGTCTACCTGAAATACGAGGAGCTTGACGACATGCTCAAGGTGATAATCTACTCGTCGCAGTCGATGCTCGGAGTCGTCCCTATGCTCTACCACATCAACCACGGAGGCAAGAACGTGCTCTTTATCCAGACGGGAACCGTCGGGAGCGCCACCGTCCACTATATCGTGCAGAACGACATGCCTCCGAAAAAATTCATCCAGCTCAAGAGGCTCTCCGGCGCCTATTCGTACGTCGACGGCATCGGGACCGACGCCCAGTCACTGTACGTCCCCGTGCTGAAACTTGAAAAGTCGACGCTTGAATTCCCGCACTGACCCTGCATGAAGCGCAGCAAAAGAAGGAACAAGCCGGACAGAAAGGCGCGGCCGAGAAACGAGATGACCGAGCAGGAAGTAGAAGAGTTCCTTTCAGCAATCCGCGGCTTTGAAAACGGTAGCTACCCCAAGCTCCGAGACCTGCGGAAGCTCCTTCCATCGATGGACCCGTACAAGATAAACGTGGTCTTGAAATACCTAGAGCGCTCCAAGGCGATAATCGTAGACAACGACGGCTACATCGTCTGGACAAGGGGCGACGCGCCGGACCAACTGACCCTTGGCGACGTGGCAGACATCAGCGACGACCTGAAGGAATTTCTGGCGAAGGAAAAGGAAAGTTGAATTAGTTTTTATGTTGCCGTGAGGGAATGGATGCCCAATGAAGGTCAGGCCCATCACTTCGGACCAGATGTACAGTATAGAGGAAAACGGCCACAGCAGGATTGGTATGCGCCGGTTTTTGATGATGGAAAACGCCGGTCACGGCATCTCTGATTTTGTCGCCGGCAAGTTCAAGAACCAGCTGAAAAACAAGAAAATAGTGGCGGTGTGCGGCACCGGCAACAATGGGGGCGACGGCCTCGTCGCGGTGCGCCACCTCGCCGGCTACGGGGCAAAGACGTCTGTGGTCCTGCTAGGGAGCCCGTCAGACATCAAAAGCGAGGAGGCCAAGCTCAACTGGGGCATAGTGGAAAAGATGGACTCTGTTGAAATCATTTTTGGAAAAGAGGTGAGCGACGCGGTGCGGAAAAAGATCCTGTCTTCAGACATTATCCTTGACGGCATATTTGGGACCGGCATAAAGCGCGAGGTCAAAGACCCCCACGCGTCGGCCATAGACGCGATAAACAAGTCAAAAAAAGCATACGTCCTTGCCATCGACGTTCCTTCCGGACTTGACCCAAACACCGGCTCTGCCTACGAAAAGACTGTGCAAGCCGACGCCACGATGACTTTTCACCGCATGAAAAAAGGGCTTGCGGCAAAGGGCGCAAAGAAATACACGGGACCTGTCTACGTCGAGCGGATAGGCATACCGCCTGAAGCGGAGCGTGGCGTCGTTTGAAGGTGCTACAGATACCCGTCGGCCAGATGGCCAACTTTACCTACATCATCGCCGACGACGGGGAAACAGACGAGGCGGCTGTCATCGACCCGTCCTGGGACCTCGACAAGGTGTTTGACGCGCTGAAAAGAAACGGCTGGACGGCAAAATACGTCATAAACACGCACTCACATTTCGACCACGTGCTTGGCAACGAGCAGGTGGCCAAGGTAACCGGGGCAAAGATAGTGCAGCACAGGGCGTCGGCGCTGGAACGCGATATCGAAGTGCAAGAAGGCGACACGATAAAGGTGGGAGAAATACTGCTTCGCGTGGTGCACACACCCGGCCACTCGAAGGACAGCATCTGCCTCGTGCTTGACGGCAAGCTCGTTTTTACCGGCGACACGCTCTTTGTGGGAAACTGCGGCCGTACAGATCTACCCGGGAGCGACCCTGCGGAAATGTACGACAGCCTGTTTGGCAAGGTTTCAAAACTCGACGAGCGCCTGTTGATGTACCCCGGTCACGACTATGGACAAAAGCCGACTTCGACCATTGGACACGAGAAAAAATTCAACTACGTCCTGTCCCCTCGGACGAAGCAAGAGTTCCTTGAATTCATGGGCCACGGCGATTAGATGAAAAAAGACGACGTAATCGGGCCCAGGCAGGCGGCAAGCAAGTTTTCCGCAAAAAACCCGTTCTTTTGCTGCGTGATCTCGCACACGGCGACAAGTGAGACCCCTGGGCTGACGGTGGCCGGAGCAAACCCGGAGCTTGTGAAATACACGTCGCCGGCGGATGCCGAGTTTCTGCACTATGGCTATTGCAAGTGCATCCCCGGCGTCCCTGCTACTCCTGACGGCAAGCCTACTCCCGCGGTGATAACAAGGGCTGCGTTAGAACTTGCCGAAATCCCGTTTCTAATAGTCGAGGCCGGGACAAAGGTCAAGCCCGACATTCCATGCATGTCCTTTGGAGTAAAGCCTGGAGGCAACATTGCGCAGGAAAACGCGATGGATGTTTCAGACGTAAAGAGGGCGCTTGAATACGGCCACGCGCTGGGCAGGCAGCTTGCGCGATCGTCGGACCTCGTGATAATCGGAGAGAGCATCCCCGGCGGCACCACGACTGCGCTTGCGGTGCTGAGCGCCCTTGGGATAGACGCGCTTTTCAAGGTCAGCAGCAGCATGCCGGAAAACCCTCACGGCCTGAAGAACAAGGTCGTCCAGTCGGCGCTTGAACGCGCCCGCATCTCAGCCGGGGGAGTGCCGTCGCTTGAGGCAATGTCTCTGGTGGGCGACCCGATGCTGCCGTCGGTGGCAGGCATTGCCGCTGGCGCGCTGGAGGCAGGGACCAGAGTCATGCTTGCCGGAGGCACGCAAATGACCGCGGTGCTTGCAGTCATGAAGGAGCTTTCGATACCGCTTGCCGATAATGTCTGCATAGGCACCACCGCCTACGTCGCAAAAGACAGCTCTGCAGACCTTGCCGGACTTGTGAAGCAGGTGTCGCCAAAGGTGCCTGTCCTTGCGTGCGACCTGCACCTTGAAAAATCGAAAAAACCGGGCCTGCAGGCGTTTGCAAGAGGATTCGTGAAAGAAGGCGTGGGCGCAGGCGGCTCGTCGATAGCCGCCATGCTGAAAACAGGGGCGGGCGGCAAAAAGATGCTTGCCGCCATAGAGCACGTGTACGAACACTCGATAGAGAAAAAGCCTACCTGAGTGAGATGTTTATGGTGTCCTTGGCGCCAGCAAACATCTGGGCCATGAGCTGCTCCTGCAGCTTGTAAAAGTACGACCTCAGGCCGGTCGCGTCGCCGCTGGCCTGCTTTTGCACGGCTCCTATCAGGTATTGTGCCATCCTGTCTGACACTGCGATATAGAACCTCGTCTTTATCCTTGCGTCCTGCGATATGCGCAACTCGTTTCTGATCTGCGCCGGCGCAGAATCCTTGGCCTGCGCCTCTATCTGGCCGTAAATCCGAAACAGAATCTCTGGTTTTACCCCGAGCTTTTCGTCGTCCATCGTAATGTGGTATGTCGCTGCTGGTCCTTGCATGACAATGCTCAAAAAATGCGGTAAAAAACAGGTCGAGGAGCTCTATTTTACCTGCAAGCTAGCTGGCCTTGCTCTTTTTCTTGAGAGAAAAGCGCTTGACGGGTCGATAAAGCGCCACTCCCTGTCAGTCGCCCTGCTTATCCCTATCCTTGCCGTGGCTATCACCACCGGCCTTGCGGGGCCATCCTCTATCATGATCTCCGAATCAGGGTCGGTCATGTCTGCGCCGTTCTGACTGCGGGTTATCTTCATGGCCTGCGCCAGCTTGCCCGGGCCGGTAGTGAGCGAATATGCGTCGTCGAGTCCCCGCAGCCTCTTCATCGTCTCGATGCCGTCCACCGGCTCAATGCTCCGGATGAGCACCGCGCCTGCCGGCGCGCCGTTTCTTGCAGATACGTTGACGCAGTGGTGGTTGCCGTACGTGAAATACACGTACGCAATCCCCGCTTCGCCGAACATTACCCTGTTCCTCTCCGTCATTCCGCGGCAGGCGTGGCTTGCAGGGTCGTCTGCATGGCCGTACGCCTCTGTCTCTACTATCACGCCTGACAATCTGCTGCTGCGGCCTCCGTTTAAGCTGCGCACCAAGACCTTGCCTATCAGGTCCCTTGCGACCTCTGCCGTGGACCTCTGGTAGAACGACCTGGCAAGGATCACATGAAATCCTCCAGCGAACCTTCTTTGCCCTCGTCAGTTTCGCCTCCTCCTCCGCCACCTATCTCCTTTGCCAGCTTTTTCAGGTCGGCTTCAAGGAGCGAAAGCATACTCCTGTTGTATATCGCTGCCGCAGGATGTATCGTCAAAAAGTACTTTTGTCCAGCCTTTTCGATTATCTTGCCTCTGTTTGCGGTTATCGACCCGCCGCCTAGGATGGACGAGTACGCGGTCCGGCCCAATATGCAGATTATCCGGGGCCTTATCAGGGCTATTTGCCGCTCGAGGTACGGCGTGCACGCCTGCACCTCGTCGTCCTCTGGCACGCGGTTGTTCGGCGGCCTGCACTTTACCACGTTGGTGATAAAGACCTGAGAGCGCGAGATGCCGGCCTTGGCAAGCATCTCGTCAAGTATCTTGCCTGCCGCGCCCACAAACGGCCTGCCCTTCTCGTCCTCGCTCCTCCCCGGGGCCTCGCCTATGAACATCACCTTTGCTGCAAGCTGGCCCTCGCCGGGCACCGCGTTCTTTCTGGTCCTTGCCAGCTTGCATTTCGGGCAGCCTGCGACCTCGCCTGCTATCTTTTCAAGCGAGTCCACGAGAGGCAGCCTCGACATATATGTACCTGCACGAGCCGGGAGCTTTTATTAGTTATCGCGCCTTTTTTTCCTGTATCCAACCACAAGCACTATGGCGCCAGCGACAACTGCAAAGAGCGAGTAGACGTACGAGTTTGTGACGATGAAGCAGTTGCGCTCCAGTTCGTCAAGGGCCGCTGGCGGGTATGTCGAGCGGTCTATTGATGCAAGCTGCGAAAGGCACGCATAGCCCTGAAGGTTCAAAAAGAGTGCCAGACTGCCTCCAACTGCGACAAGCGCGACGCCTGTCATCAAGTACTTGGTCTGCAATAATTCAACTCTCTTCTTCTTTCTTCCCGTACGTGCCTGCCCTTATCTGCCTGATGACGTCCAGCACGTCGTCAGCGTCCTCTGCCTCGGGGTCGATTTCGAGGTACGCGTTGAGCGCGTCAAGCGCCTCTTCCGTCTTACCCTTCTTCAGGAGCACGACTCCCCTGTCGCGTACCGCGTCAGGATTGTATTGATCAATAGCGAGCACCATCTCGTTTGCGACCTCGTAGCGCTCCATGTCCTGCGCTTCATAATAACTGCTCTTTAGGTTGTTGAGCATCCTTGTCATCACCTGCGCACTCGTGGCCTTTTCCACGAACGCGTGCGTCATGGCGATGTTCTGGTGCGGGTACGAGCGCTCAAGGAGCGCCTTTAGCGCATAGTCGTCCATTATTCTGCCTCCGTTGAATGGGTCGACGATTATCTCGCCGTTGTCGCCCTCCATTACGTGCTTTAGCAAAAAGTGCGCCGGAAAGGTCACGGGGAGCATGGGAAACCCAGCATCCTGCGCGATTCGCATGTAAATTATTGAAAGCGTTATCGGGATTCCGGCCTTGCGCTCCAGCACTACGTTCAGGTAGCTGTTGAGCGGGTTGTAATAATCGTCCGTGTTTGGCCTGAATTTCTGGTCGCTAAACAAATATTCGTTTATCTGCTCGATTGTCAGAGTCGGCCTGGTTATGCCCTTGCTTTTCAGCGCGTGCGCAACCTTGGCGCCCATCTCGTCGATGCTAGCTAAATTCGCCTTCACGTCCAGGTCCGGGTACGCAAGTATCCTCGCAAGGTTGAGCGCGTGCTCGGCAAGCTTGGTATGGTCGTCTGCCGACACCACGTGCCTGACCACGCAGTCCTGCCAGTCACGTACTGCAGAGTCGATGTCTAGGCCGCCGGCCATTTGCTCATTACCCCTCTTGCGCATATATTTATGTTCAAAGGCGCAGTGGCCGCCGTGCGTGCGTGAGGATGATATAAAGAATCATGTCATAAAATTGAAAAACTACGATAAATAGCGAATAAATTAGCTTTTAGATAATTGCTTGCATTTAAAGATAATTCAAAATACTTGCAAGCGTTGGAAAATTCAACTAAATGCTTTTATTCAAACCTTCTCGCTCTGACCTCCATGAATGCAGACAGTAAAGCAAAGACTTTACTTCGTTCCAAGGTCACTTTGTTGGGTCTAGTTGCTGTCGTTGCAGTACTAGTCGCCCCGACGGTGGCAGGTACTGCGCTGGCCTACAAAGAAAATGACCCTGCCGTGCCATTTCACTGCTGGCAGACAAACGAGGACAAGACTTTAAAAAAGACAGCCGACGGAGATCTGATTCCATGTGAGATTAATACGGGCGACAACGCGTGGATGCTGACATCCTCTGCGCTCGTGCTCATGATGACACCCGCAGGATTGGCAATATTCTACGCAGGGCTTGCAAGGCAAAAGAACGCGGTGAACACGCTGCACATGGTGTTCATAACGACCGGCGTAATCGCGATACAGTACGTGCTGTTTGGATACAGCCTTGCATTTGGCCCGGACGCAGGCGGCTATGGCTTTATCGGCACGCTTGACTGGGCTGGATTGCAAAACGTTCTCCACGATGTCCCGTCAAACGCATACGGGGGAATAACCGGAACCACGATCCCGCACCAGACATACATGATATTCCAGATGATGTTCGCCATCATCACTCCTGCGCTTATCGTGGCGGCAGTCGCAGAACGCATGAAGTTTAGCGCCTTTATCATATTCATCGTGATATGGGCTACCTTTGTGTACGACTTTGCAGCCCACTGGACATGGCAGCTTGCGCCTGACAACTATGGCAGAAACCCTGGATATACTGCTGGTTGGGGTGGGGCGTTTGGCTCGCTAGACTTTGCAGGCGGAACTGTCATCCACATCACATCTGGTTGGTCCGGGCTTGTCATAGCGTTAATGCTGGGCCGCAGGCTAGGCTACGGCAAGATTCCGATGGAGCCGCACAACATCTCCCTCGTAGTGCTCGGTGCAGCTTTGCTCTGGACTGGCTGGTTTGGCTTTAACGCCGGCTCGGCAGCGGCAGCTGCAACGAACGCAACAAGCGCGTTTGTCGCAACCCAGATTGCAACAGGCATGGCAGCAGTCACGTGGTCGCTCATATCGTGGGGCCACACAGGAAGGCCGTCTACAATCGGCGCAGCCTCTGGCGCAGTGGCAGGCTTGGTGGCAATCACGCCGGCATCCGGCTTTGTGTCGCCCATGTCTGCGATAATCGTAGGCATACTGGCGTCCATAGTCTGCTATGCGGCAGTCGCGTTCAAGAACAAGCGCAAGTGGGACGATGCGCTCGACACCTGGGGCGTACACGGTGTCGGCGGCCTTGCTGGCGCGCTCCTGACGGGCATCTTTGCAGAAAAGAGATTCACACCATGGGGACACGATGGCCTTGCGTTTGGCAACCCAGCGGCGCTGTACCAGAACGCGGTCGGGGCGTTTGCAGCCCTTGCGTGGGCGATGGGCATCACCGCTGTCATTATCAAGATAATGGACGCAGTATGGCCTGGCGGCATCCGCGTGACTCCAAAGGAAGAGGAAGTCGGACTCGACCTTGCGCAGCACGGCGAGAGGGCGTACGTGACAGAGTAAGTGACGACTTGGAGGCTCTCTTTGCCTCCTACCTCTTTTTCCTTTTTCAACCAACAAAGTCGGTTAACATTCTTTAACAAATCTTATATCCATGCGCGCCTCTCGCTTGCTTGGGATATACACATATGAGTTCTCGCGGCAACTTTACAAAGGGCCAGACGTGGGGGGCCTTGAAAAAGGCGTGGAGGGGGTACAAGATAGCCAAGGTGCAGGGAGACAGCAGCAAGATGAAAGAGTACGCGACCAAGATACGCACCCTACAGGGCGAACTTGGGGTAAAACAGGCGTCGTTTCCAGAGCTTGGTATATAGTAGCTATTCGTAGACTGCGACTGCCCTTGTGCCCAGCTTTACCAGCATGGGCCCGATAAATGTGGTCAGCGCGACTACCATGCCCACTATGGGGAACAGGAACGGGCTCACCACTCCAAGGTCCTGTCCTGTCTTTAACACGATGAATGAAAACTCGCCCAGCTGCGCCATGCTCAGGCCGATACCGATTGCAAACGTCTTTTCAAAGCCAAACACCCTGACGCCGGCATAGACCGCGCCCATCTTGCCAAGCACGGTGACTGCGGTAATCACGGCGACGGGCACCCAGTAAAGCGAGATGGTTGACAGATCCATGAGCGCGCCGATGGTCACAAAGAATATCGCGGTGAATATCTCTCTGGTGGGTGTGATGAGGTTTGACACCTGCTCCGAGAACCTCGTGCCGGCGATGATGACTCCTGCGAGAAACGCGCCCGTCGCGGCTGAAAATCCCAGCTCGTTGGAAAGAAACGCAAGCCCAAAGGCGGTGCCAAGGGCAAACATGACTGTTATCTCGTAGCGCTCCAGTTTTGCAATGAGCGCAAATATCCTGGGCATGAGGATGACTCCTGCGGCAATCGTCCCTCCGATAAAGAGCCCTATCTTGCCGATTGTCTCAAGAATCTGCACAAAGTCAAACGAGCCGCTTACCACGCCGGCGTGCATGGCGCTTATCATGACGACTGCCACCAGATCCTCTATGACAAGGACGCCTATCATGAGTATGGAAGAAGTCGCTTCCATCTTGCCCATGTCCTCCAGCACCTTGACTATTATCGCAGTCGAGCTGATGGAAAGGGCGGCTGCTAGGAACATGGCGTCGTAGAACGACCACCCAAGGCCGGCGCCCACCGCAAAGCCTATCCCGAGCATGACAAGCACTTCTATAACCGCGATGCCGGTCCCGAGCTTGCCTATTGCGCGCAGCTGCCTGAGGGGAAACGAGAGGCCGACGCCAAAGAGCAGGAGCACGATTGCAATGTCGGTAAAGCTGTTGAGCATGGCAGTGTCGTGAATGAGCTTGAACGGCCCAAAGGGGCCGATGAGTATGCCGGCGACGAGAAAGCCCAGGATCATCGGCTGCTTGAAGATGTACGCCAGCGCGCCAATGCCTGCGCATATCAGAAGCAAGTACCCGAGGTCCCCTACGAGCTCTATGCCCACCGCCAACGCTTTTCTACCAAGAACAATCCTGGAATTGCTTTATGGCGGCAAGTCAACAATACTTTTCAAACAGCGACCATTTTGTTGATGCACGAATTGTGCACTAGAATTAAATACTTGCGTCGCTCTGAGGGAGATGCTTGGAGCCAAAAGAAAAGGAAGCAGAGATAATCAGCGAGATTCTGCTCAAGGCAGCCAGCGAGCCCGAATTTCGGAACAGCCTCATACGCGACCCTGTGGCCGTTCTTGAAACATACAACGTCTCGCCGCAGGCCAAGATGGTCATAAAGAGGACCATCATCGACCTGACGCAATAGGGACAGCCATTACCACTTTTTGCCCGCGTCCTGCCTCATGTGGTAGTAGAGGAACTGCTGCGCATAGCCGGCGTACCTGCCAAAGTAGCCCCGCGCGGCGCCTGACGCCTTTGCGTACTGCCGTCCCGTCAGTTTTTCGCTCATCTTCTTGCCTGCAAGCCAGCTGTAATGGCTTGCAAGGGCACGCGCTATCCAGACGTCTATCGGAAAGGAGTCCAGCTTTTCAAGCGAGAACAGCAGTATGCAGTCTGCTATCTTGGGGCCAATGCCGTACACCTTTAAAAGCTCCTCTTTGGCCTCGTCATAGCCTGTTTTTTTCAGGTAATCAAGGTCGAGCGAGCCTTTTGCCATTGCTCCTGCAGCCGCTTTTATCGCCTTTGCCCTGTAGCCCAGGCCGCATGCGCGAAGTTCGCTTTCAGAAGCCCTGTCAAGTGCCTTCGCCGAGGGAAAAGTGTGGAATTCCCTGCCGTCGGCGACTATTTTCTGGCCGAATTTTTTTGAAAGTGTGCCGAGCATCCGCCTTATCATAGGTATGTTGGTGTTGCTTGCGCACACGAACGAGATGATGCACTGCGCGGGGTCCTGCCTCATGAGCCTGAGCCCGGGGTACGACGCAACTAGCCTCTGCATGAGCGGGTCCTTGGCAATCTCTGCAAATATCAAATCCATGTCGTCGTCGAGCCGGAACATGCTGCGCTCGATGTCTTTTTCTTCCGGGAACGATGAAAAGACGGGCGCGCCATCCTGGCTTGAAAACTTGACTACCTTGTCTGCGTGTATGCCGTACCATGCCTGCCCTGCCTTTTCCCAGAGAAAAACCTGGCCGCTGTTGACGCTTGTCTCGGGGTCAAAACGGGCAAGGAGCGGCGGCTGTCTCAATCTGTGCTGCTTCTTGGGGCATGGCTTATTGAACTTTTTTTCTGTGCCGCTAAACGTTAAATAAATGACCCGACCCCCACATGCCTGCAAATGAGCAGTAGCAGTAGCAACGACAACCCGACCGATCCCGTCGAGGCTTTCAAGAAGGCGATGGAAAAGGGTGGCGAGGCCCAGAAGGACTTTGCCCGGCAGTTTTCCGCAATGCAGGCAGACGCGATGCAGAACTACCTTGCCATGCTGCGCGGCCTGAGCTTTTACAACGCCATGTTCAAGACAACGGTCCAGAGCGGCGGCAGGATCTCTATACCCGAGGCCGAAAGGCAGGCGCTTGACATCGAAGACGGCGACCTGGTGCAGGTGATAGTGATCCCAATAGAGCGCCGCAGGAAAAAATCCGACGGTTAACTAGCTGAGAGATGACTCTAGCTCTTCCTTTCCCGCAAGGAACTTTAGCAGTATCCTGTTAAAGGTCATCGGCTTTTCGACGTAGGGCGTATGCCCGCAGTCCTTTATCACCACAAGCTCGCTGTTTGGCACTTCTCTGAATTCTTTGGCGTACTGGACCGGTATCATCCTGTCGCCGTCGCCCCACACTATCAGGGTCGGCGCGATTACCGACGACAGCCTGCCCCGGAGCGGCTGCGAGTGCCTCATGCCAAGGAGCGTCGACATGAACGCGTATTTCGCGTTTGGCAGGCCCATCCTCTTGACAAAATCCGTCACCGTGCATTCGTCTACTATGGAAGGGTCGGTTGCCATGTCGCGGAAAGCCTTTTGGGCGTTTTCGTACGTGGGGTAAAGCGCGGCCATTATGTACTGGTCAAGGATTGGAGTCGAAGTGCGCATAATGCCCGCCGGCGAGGCAAGCGCCAGCTTGTCTATCTTGCGCCTGTTGCGGATGGCGTATTCGGTTGCCAGGTGGCCGCCAAAGGATGAGCCGACTAGGTGCGGCCTCTCAATTCCGAGGTTTTGCAAAAATCCCTCAAAAAAATCAACGAAAAAGTCCATGGTGTATTCCACCGTGGGCTTTTCGCTATACCCAAAGCCAACAATGTCCGGCACTATCACTCGGTAATACTTTGACAGAGTGGGTGCCACGAGGAGCCAGCGCTCCGCCGAGGCGCCTAGGCCGTGCAGGAGGACAAGGTCTTTGGCGCCCCTGGCCGGGGAGCCGTAGTCGAGGTATCTTGTGGCAAGCCCGTTGACCTTTGTCATCCGCTGCGGCATAGCTTGTTCCTGCAACAGATTTTGTCTATAATTCTACCTCCAGTCAGTTAATATAGTTATACGGTCAAAAACGGCGGCAAAGCCGGCTGTTATTGTCTTTAGTAGAATTGTTCACCCGTCGCGCAAGTACTGCCGGCCAGTACAACACTCTTTTAAAATATAATTTCGTAGGTCTTTTATGAAAAACAGGAGTAGAATGGATATCGCTTCGGCCATGCTTGAGATAGCTCAGGGCGGGGCGATAAAGACACGGATAATGTACAGCGCCTTTATCTCGTTCCCGCAGCTGAAGGAATACCTGGAAATCCTGGTAGATAGGGGAATGCTGGAATACGCCCCCAAAGAAGGAGTGTACCGCACGACGGAGAGTGGCAGGCGATTTCTAAAGACATACAAAGAAGTGGGACAGACGCTGTACCCCAAAGAGAGCAAGATAACGAGGATAGCTACTGCCGGCCTGCACTGACAAGCGCCATGCGTATGTGCACTATTCAGGCCCTTTAGAGTACTCCTTTAGAAATGCCTCTTTGATGCCGTTTGCCAAGCTACGGAGCTCGGCGTTATCGTTGAATTCGTTGAGCCTGATTGAAGACAGGCCGAGCGATCCAAGCTCTCCAAGCAGGACAGCCTGCTCGTTTTCTTGGGGGTGAATCTCGGGCATGGGCTATTCAACACAAAACTCGTATATACGCAGACCGCCCGGGACGGCTAATGGTGCTGTTATCGTAATGCTATGTGAGGCTGCCGGGGCTGCGCACTGCCCTTGCCGCCACTGTTGATGATGCATAGCGCGCGTATTTCTGCATAAAGTACCTGCCGTTCTTGCGCACGATGTCGCGGTACAAGTCCGGCTGCGAGACAAAAGCCGGCGTGTCTGCCTGGTAGTGGCCGCAGCGCCAGCATATCCACTCTGTCCAGCGGCCGTCGCGGTACTCGTATACCGCGTTTTCGCACGTCGGGCAAGCAAACGACATCGACATTCATCGCAGGATTGCTTTTCTATTACATTGCTCAACGATTTTAGATAAACAGCTGGAATTAGTTAGTTTAAATCCTCGTCTATGCGTGCCGGTACCCGTCTTGGCAAACGAAGTCGCAATCTCGCTCGCAGAAAAAGAGGTGGCCGCCGGCCAGGAACTGCATGGGACTATCGTGATAAACTATGCCGGCAGGTGGGACAGCGTGGTAATAAACTCTCAGATAGAGAATTCAAGCGACGTCTTTACGTACAGTCTGCTAAATGGCAAAAAGATCAAGCACCCGTACGCCCGACTGTCGATATTCAAAGACGAGCTGAAGGGCAGGACTGTAGTAGAGTTTGTTTCGTCGACGAACCACGTGCCTGCAGGAGATTATACAAGCGTCAAGTTCCGCGTGACTCTCATCCAGGAGCACAAGGAAATCTTTTCCGACATTGCCTACATAAAAGTAGTAAAAAAGAGCACCTAATCCGCTGACTGACTAGGCGAAGCTCTCTGTTACGTCGACAGAGCCTTGCATCCACGGGTGCGGCTCACAGTGGTAATGGTATGTGCCTACGGCCGTAAACGTAAACTCGTATGTGGCTCCGGGAGGAACTAGACCGATTGTGTCAATGGAGTTAAAGCTGCCGTTTATCTTGTCTTTGTACCCTTCGTCGCTAGTGATGCTGTGGGGGACTTCATCGGTGTTCTTCCAGATGATGTGGTTGTTTGTGCCAAGTGCAGAGCGTATGTCCTTTGGGTCAAAGAACTGGGGGTTTGACTGGACCGAAGAGCCTGGGGTTATCTTGACTGTCAGGCTCTCTGCGGGATGCAGCACTGCCGCCGGCAAGATTGGCTTGGCGTTTACCGCCGGGACATACATGTATTGGTAATAGGCCATGCTTATGCCTACTGCGATGACGAACGCGATGATGCTGATGCCGCCGGCGTGGTTTGACATCTGGTTTGTCATCTGCTGATCACCGTGGCTTTATTTTCACATATAAAGTTTGTTTGTTGAGCCGTCATGGGTTTTTCGGGCCCTTGATGTCTGGGTTGTTTTCTGCTGCTGTTGTTGTGCCTGTTGTTGTTGCTGCCGTCTTGGCTCCCGGGGCAGGCCCAGAAGTCGATGAAGTCGCGGCCTTTTGCGGGGGGAGCTGTGCCGGCTTTTCTGCAGGCTTGGCCGCCGGTTGCGTAGCAGACGGTGGAGCTGCAAGCGGCTTTTCCTGCGTCGGTGTCGCCGGAGACGGCTTTGGAGGCGCTGCCGCTGGCTTGGGTGCCGGCGGGGTGGGCTTGGGCGGTGGAGCCTTTGCCTGTGCCTTGCCGTACCTGTACAGGTGGAACATGCCTGCAAAGACCAGCATCATGATGCCTACTATGAACAGCGAGTAGTTCTTCATCCCGTCAAGCATCGCATAGTACGCGGCGATGTTTAGGTACACCTGGAACCCGATGAGCACTACGAACAGGGCGTAGAGCCATTTTTGCGAAAGCTCTATCGAGGACTTGCCCGCCTTCTTGGGCTGCGCCTTGGCGTTTGCCTCTGCGTGCTTGGCCAGCTTTATCATCATGTATGTAAAGCCAAACGAGAGCGGCACCAGCAATATCATGACCAGATAGAAGAATATCGGGTCGATGACGAGCCTCTCCAGCAGCGCTTTGTGCGTGTCAGGGTCAATGTAGAATCCCCAGTACGTGGTAACCAATATCTGCGCAAGGCTGGTAATGCCTACCGCGGTGACGATCGGCCTGTCCTTCCAGGAGAATTTCTTGTACCTGTCGACAAACGGTACGAGTAGTAGTGCGCCTATGAACAGGCCCGGCCACGCGACGCCTGTGACGAACTTGTCGTACATCGTCCTGAGGAATGCGTACAGGCCAGTGAGGTACCACTCTGGCACGGTAATGCCCGGAGGAACGTGGGGATCAAATGGGAGCCCGAGTCCTACTGGGAACACTCCTCCTGTGAGCATGATTGCGCCCGAGATTGCCATGACCATCGGCACGTCGAACACCAGGAACCTGGGGAAGTGGACTACCATGAGGCCCAGCAGCGCGATAGGCAGCATGAACACGTGGAATGTGTAAAAGCGCAGGATAAAGTCGTGGAACCCTGCGCCAAAGAACGCTTCACGCATCTGCGGTCCCATGATAGGTATGGAGTTTGTGAGCGAAGCCGCAATAGAGATTGCCAATTCTGCGCGCTCTGAGAATATGATGTCGTAGCCGGTGAACGCCTCAAGGATGGTGAGCACGCCCAGTATGATGCCTGTAACCCACAGGATCTCGTTTCTGATCTTGTACCTGCCGCTAAAGTACTGGTAGTACATGTGGAGCAGGGCGAGCATGACCATGCCGTTTGAAGCGTGGTAGTGTATGTTGCGTATGTGGAACCCGTAGGGGATGGTGTCGTTGATGTTCTTGACGCTGTTCCACGCCCTGTCGAGGATTGGCTCGTACCAGAGCATGAGAAGCGCGCCGGTGATGCCCAGGATGATGAATACGACGAAGGTCAGCATTCCGAGGAAGCCCAGCGGGCTGACGAACCTTCCTGGGAACGTGAACTTCATTCCCATGAATATGGTTCGCTCTACCCCGGCGTACATCCACCGGAAGAATCTCGTCAGACTGTTCTCATACGTTAAGGAAGCGCCCATAACCAACAATCCCGTTTTTATTCGGACTCCATGTCGGAGGCAGTATCCATATCTTGCCGTCCTTGTCGACCTCTAGGTCTAGCCTTGGGAGCACGTTTGAGGGCGGGCCCTGGAGTGAAGCCGGTCCTGCAAATGCCTTGCCCGTGAATGGGTCGTACATGCTACCGTGACAGGGGCACTCTCCCCTCTTGCGGCCTGTGTCTGGAAAGTATTTCCAGAGGCACCAGAGATGGAGGCACACCATGCTGTAAGCGCGGAAAGCAGAAGCGTCGGTCTTGTCGCCGCCAAGCTCTGGAGGCAGCCTGATGAACTGCCAGGTGCGGAAAGCCTCTTTGTTGAGGACTGCGTCCTTGCTCTTGGGGTATATGATAGCCTCAGAATGGTTAATCGGAAAATCTTTAACCGTTGCCTGACTGCCGTCTGGAAGCTCTACGGGCTGCTTTTCGCCCACGTTTCCTTGGGGGTTTGGAAGGAACTTGCCCCAATCCACAAACGGCGTAAACGTCATGACGGTGCCTGCAGCGGCCATGAGCTTTAAAAAGTCACGCCTTGACACCTTACCTCCTGGCGGTAGTGGAGGATTCTGCGCCATATGCCAAAAACTGGCTTGGATTTAATTAATAAACGTTTGTCCTAATTAGTGCTTCTCGTTCCAGGGGGTTCCGTCCAGCTTGGCGTATTTCAGATACGCACCCATCCTGTCAGAGCCGGCCACGTTGGCGTTCTGCATGTTTGCCTCTACAAACACCGTCTGCGACATCCTGACTGCGCCCATGTCTGCGCCGGACAGGTTGGCCCACATGAAATTGGCTTTCGTGGCGTCGGCGCCGGAAAGCTTGGCACCCTTCATATCTGCGTACATGAAAATCGTCTCCTTGCAGTCTGCACCTTCAAAGTTTGCGCCGCTCATCTCGGACTGTACAAAGTTTGCGCCTGAAAGGTTCGCCCTGGCAAAGTTGGCGTTTGTCGCCACCACGCCGTTGAGGTACGCGCCGGCGATGTTCTTGCCCGTAAAATCTTCGCCGGTGAGGTCCAGTTTCGTAGTCAGGTTCTTCATCCTCCACGCGTTGAACTCTTGTACCTTGCCTTCGCGGAGAAGGTTCAGGGCTTCTATTGACACGTTTCTTTGCAGCATTTTTGCCACATATATAACTACACTTCAGGGGTTCCATGGGTTGATTCCCTTTTGGAACCTCAACGCGTCCACAAGCCCTTCAGCATAGCCGATGCTCAGGACCGCAAGCTCGTGCTTGCCCTGCCGCAAGAAACGCTCGGCGTCGTCGATATAGTATTCGGCGTTGTCCAGCACTTCGTGCATACCCTTGCTTTCGCCCTCCTTCCGCAGGATGTCTCGCATGTGCCGGACCGCCTCCCTTGCCTTTGGCGCATAGCGCTCTATCATCTGCGCAGAAATGCGCTTTACCTGCGCCGAATTGTCCGCCGGGCTGTCAAGGCACACGGTCAGCGCTTCAAGGGCCTCCTCCTCCGTGAAATGCAGGCTCGCCGGCACGATGACAGAGTGCGGGCCAGTGCCAAAGCCGACGCCGGCAAGCGACTTTATTTTCCCTGACACTATGCGCGAGTCGTCAGAGCCAAGCCTTGATGCGACGACTACGAACGTCTCTTCTGAAAATACGCGGTGGCGCAGGTCGCGTTCGGCGTCAAGGAGCATCTTTAGCACGGTAGCAGGATCAAGAAAGAACGGCGCGCCCGTCTTTTCGTCTTGGCTGTATTCAGTCAGGATGAGTGTGTGGCTTCCAGAAAGCAGGTTGTCAAACACCGTGTTGTAGACGCTCATCGCCGACTTTGGCTCTGACATCATCGTGACCGTCCTGCCGAACTTGTACATGTGCAGGCCGCATTCGCCCATGATTGACGTTATGCCGGACGCGGCGTGCAGGATGCCTGTCTTTATCGACGCCTTTGCCGCCCTCGCGCGAAGCTCGGTGTGGGTAGTGGCAAGAAGCGGGTCGCCGTAGGTGACAAGCGCCACCTGCTTTTCCTTTGCGGCTTCAAGTATCTCCCTGCCGTCCTCTACGAACCAGCGCTGCACGGGTTTTGCGCTCTTGCCGATTGTTGTGTTTATCCCGTCAAGGTCGCTGTCCGCAAGGGCGCTTGTGAACCTTTCAATGAAAACAATGTCGCACTTTTTCAACACCTGCACCGCCTCAAGGCTGAGCCCCATGTGGCCGCTGATGCCTGCGCCTACCAACCAGAGCATATTATGAGAGGTAGAGCGTGGCGGCGCCTATATGATTTGTTACTTGCTTTTTTTGTCGCCACTGCTACCGCCGTTCTGCTTGCGGATGTGGTGTATGCGCGACATGTGAAAGAGCGCCCTGCTGAACACCTCTATGCTGTTGACATATTCTTCAACATTGACGCGCTCGTCTGCCGTGTGCGAAGCGTGCGGGTCGCCGGGTCCGTACGTGACAACGGGTATCTTGAAGGTGTTGCCAAGCACGTTCATGTCGCCCGTCCCTGTCTTACGCAGGAGCACTGGCCTCTTTTTGCGGACATCTAGAATGCCAAGCGACAGTGCCCGGACAAGCGCCGAAGAATGGTCCGCCTCGAACGGGTCCGTCCTGTCCTCTATCCTGTAGGTGGCTTTTACCCCTTTTTCTTTTGCGACTTTTGTAATGACATCGTCCACGGTGTCAAGCACATTCTGGCAGGTCGTCACCGTGGGTATGCGCATGTCTATCGTTATCTTGCATTTTTGCGGGGTCACGTTGTGGCTCGATCCTCCGCTTATCTCTGTCAGCGTGCAGCTGATGGAATTGGCCTTGCTGTCGGCAGTCCCAACCCTTTCAATCTCTGCCTTGATTGCGCGCCAGAAATCGTGCATCTCTTCAATCGAGTTTCGCGCAAGCCAAGGCGCGCTTGCGTGCGCGCTGTCTCCGACATCGCACGTTAAGCGTATGGCAAGCCTGCCCTTGTATGCAATCGTGATGTTATCGATGCCCGAAGGCTCGCCAAACATGGCGTAGTCGAGCCCTATCTTGCTCTTTACCAAGTTTTTTACTCCTGTCGCGTTTCCTTCCTCGTCGACAACGCCAGCAAAAATCACGGTGCCGCTCTGCTTTGGAAACTGCGATGCGGCAAGGAGCATAGCTATCAAGGGAGCTTTTGCGTCAGACGCCCCCCTGCCGTAGAGGTAGCCGTCCTCGATGCGCACCGGCACCTGTCCTGGGACGGTGTCCATGTGGCCGCACAAGAGTATGCGGGGCTCGCCGGCTCCCTTTGACGCGATGACGTTTCCGACGCTGTCGATGTTCACCTGCTCAAAGCCGAGCTCGTTCGTGCACTTGTCCTTTATCATGTTGGCAAGCGCGGCCTCGGACCTTGAAGGCGTGTATAGTTCTAGCGCCTTTTGCAAAAGCTCGACAGCGTAGCTTGGCGACACCAATTCTGCTTGCTCTCTACCTTTTGTTCAATGCAAGGGCGTAATCAACCATTTGGCCCGGTATGTCCACGCCCGTCACGCGCACCGTGTTCTTGAACTCTGTCGTGTTGTTAACCTCGTGGACCATGAGGCCGTCCTTGTCGCTTTCCATCAGGTCGACTCCGACTATTTGGCCGCCAACTGCGCGTGTCGCCTTCATGCAAATGTCCTCCAGCTCCTTTGTGACCGGGCAGACCTCTGCACGCCCGCCAAGGGCCATGTTGGTCTTCCACTCACCGTCGCCCGAGTAGCGGTAGATTGCCGCAACTACATGATCGCCGACTACGATCGCGCGGATGTCACGCGGAGGGCGTTTCACAAACTCTTCAAAGTAATAGATGTGGTACAGCGGAAACATGTGCTCCCTGTCTTCTATGACCGCACGCGCCGCGTCCCTGTCGCGCAAAAGCCCTATCATCCTGCCCCAGCTGCCGACCGTCGGCTTTATCACCGCGGGGTAGCCAAACTCTTCAAGCGCCGCTGCTGCGGATTCTTCTGAAAATGCTGCAATTGCTTTTGGCGTGTTGACGCCTGCCTTTTGGAACTCCATGTGGGCAAACATCTTGTTGCCCGTGATGCTTGCGACCCTGAGCGGGTTTATCACGCTTGCGCCAAGGCCCTCAAGCACGGCTGTCGCGTGCAGGCTCTTGAAATAAGACACTGACCGCTGGAGAACCACCCTGCCGGAGTATTTCTTGCCGTCGTCGAGGCGGATTGTGAGGTTCTTGACGTCGATGTTTTCAGTCTCGACGCCCTTTTTCTTGGCCGCTTCTATTAGGGACTTTTCCTCCCAGCGGATAGTGTCGTACAGTATGGTAAGGGGATTTCCGCTACCCGAGCTCACTGACCCCAGTCCTCGCCGACAACCTGAGCTGGTTTTATGTCAAAGCCCCCTGAAGCTGCCTTTACCAGCTCGTAGCCGGCACCGCAATCGGGGCACGTGACTATTTCGCCCTCTATCGAGTCGGCGGGAATCTTGACCTCTGCGTCGCATTCTGGACAGTTGACCATCTCTTCTGCTTCCTACTCCTTCTGCCCTACTTTCATCGGCGCGTCATTAAGTATCTTTCTCTCCAGCCTGTCGTCCAGATACAGTTCGAGGATGTCGCCCATGCGAAGTTCCTTCAGACCCTTTGCCAGCTGCTCTGCCTCGTGCTTGCTTGTTTCAAGGCCGAGAAGCGACAGCAGGTACGCCGCGCCGTTCTTGCCTGCAAGCTCGCCAAAGACTATCTTGCGCCTGTTGCCTACC
Organism: uncultured Nitrososphaera sp.; assembly: GCF_946478925.1. Next base: position 22,935 of record NZ_CAMLDP010000017.1, read on the forward strand.
GCCTTTGGCTCCAGTATCTCGTACGCCGCCGGGTTGCGCAGTATCGCTGCAAGGTGCGTGCCGGCCTTGTGCTTGTACGCGCTGTCGCCTACAATCGGCTTTGACTCGGGGATACCAAGGTCTATGTACTCTGACATCGTCCTTGACAAGTCCTTTGTCATGTGCAGGCGCAGGTCGTTGTTGGCCTTGTATATGAGCGAGAGCGCGACGGCAGTCTCGGCAAGCGCCGGGATTCCGGTGCGCTCGCCAAAGCCGTCTATCGTGGTATGTATCTGGTCCGCTCCTGCCTCGCAGCCAGCAAGCGCGTTTGCCAGGGCAAGCCCCACGTCGTTGTGGCAGTGCACGTCAAGCGATGTCCTGGACCTGTCAATGTTGTCGTACACCATCTTGACCAAGCTGAACATGCCCCGCGGGCGCATGATTCCCACCGTGTCGGGGATGCTTATCCTTTCGATTCCGCGCTTGTTCATCTCTTTGCACATGTCGATGAGAAACTCTGGCTCGGTCCTGCTTGCATCCTCCATTGTAAAGCGCGATTTCAGCCCGTGCGACTTTATGTAGTCCGCCACTTCAAGGGCGCGTATCTTGGCCTCTTCCCTGCTAATCTTTAGTTTTGCCGCAAGGTGAATGTCGGAAATTCCCATGTAGGTTGCGACCCACGTCGCGCCGCAGCCTATCGCAATGTCGACGTCCGATTTGATAGCACGCACGTGTGCGACAATGTCTGCGCGCAGGCCCTGCTTGATTATCGTCTTTGTAGCTTCAACGTGGTCCGGCGAGACTACCGGGCTTATCTCTATCTGGTCGACGCCAAAAGAGTCGAGCATCCATGCTATCTGGATCCTCTGCTTTATGGTAAAATTGACTCCCGGGTGCTGCTCGCCTTCCCGGAGCGTGCTGTCCAGGATCCTTATCTTGCGGCCCGAAGTTGCGGCGTCCGGGCCTCCCATCCTGTTGTACATGTGCGCGTAGTAGTTCGGATCGTCTGATTTTAGCGACATTTCTGCTACCGTGTAACTATATTCGTAGTTGATATAAACCTTATCGCAACTAAAACAGCGAATTCCACACCTATTTTTTAGGAAAACCGCTAAATGCGAGCTTGAAAACCACGAAAACCAAACTCGAAAAGGGGATAAAGTGCGCTAACGGGCGCCCGGCCAGGCTTGCATGTACTTTGCGACGGTTTTCGCAAGGCTGTCAACGCATCCCTTGACGTATTTCGTCCTTTTTGTGGTTCCTTCGCGGTATCCCGCCACCCTTGACCTTGCTATCCTTATCATCTCGTCCTGCTCTTTTGGATTTGGCGAGCCGGCGGACCTGCGCAGCTGGATTGACTTTTCCGGCGTCATCTCTTTCACTATCTCGGCCAGCTCATCAGGTTTGATTCCCTCTTGCTTGGCCTGATTTATTGCAACGGCGATCTCTTTAGTACCGAGCGCTGCAAGCGGAACGTCTTTTTTGGCAGCATGCGAAACGAGCGCGCCGACGACCTTGTGCGCGCTGCGGAACGGCACACCTTTTGTTGCTACCAATTGCTCGGCAATATCAAGCGAAATCGCATAGCTCTTTGCAGAAGTATCAAGCATCTTTTTCTTTTTCACCGTCAGCGTGCTTATGACGCCTTCCATCACCTTGACTGTATTTATTGCAGTAGCAGACGCTTCAAGCAGCTGCGGCTTGACGTCCTGCAGGTCGCGGCTGTACCCTGACGGCAGGCCCTTTACCATGCCGAGCACCGATGCAAGCCTGCCTGTGATTATCGCCGCCTTGGCCCGCGTCAACTCTAGCGGATCCGGGTTCTTTTTCTGCGGCATAGCGCTCGAAGTAGAGCTGTAGCGGTCGTCAAGCTCTACAAAGCCAAACTCTTGCGTGGACCATATTATGAGGTCCTCTGCCATTCTCGCAAGCGTGGAGGCAAGTATCGCAAGGGCCGCGACGTATTCCAGAAACGAATCGCGGGAAGTTGTGGCGTCAAGCGAGTTGCGCACCAACCCGTCAAATCCGAGGAGCACTGCCGTGCGCTTGCGGTCGATGTTTATGCTGGTTCCTGCGATGGCGCAGGCGCCAAGAGGCGACTGGTTTATCCTGCCAAAGGTGTTGTAGACGCGCTCAAAGTCGCGGGAAAGCGCGTCTGCATAAGCAAGCATGACGTGCGAAAACGTGCCCAGCTGGCCCTGCTGCAGATGGGTGTAGAGGGGCATAATTGCGTCCTTGTTCTTTTCTGCCTTTTTCACGAGCGCGTCAATTAGGTCTGCAAGGGCCATACACAACTCGTTAATGTCGTCGCGCACCTTCATCCGGACATCGAGCACCACCTGGTCGTTTCGCGACCGGGCGGTATGCATCTTGCCTCCCGCGTCCATCCCTGCCTGCTTTATCACAAAAGCTTCAAGCGCCTCGTGGATGTCCTCGGCGCCCTCTGTGTCGATTACGCCTGGGTTCTTTTTCGCCGCCTCCAAGGCTGCCAGGATTTTCTTCAGCTCATGCTGACTGATGACGCCTGTTTCGTGGAGCATCACCGAGTGGGCCTCACTTCCTACGATATCATAGTAGAGTATGGACTGGTCGTGCTCCATCGACGAGAGGAACGCAAGCACGTCGTCGTCCATCCTGCCCTTTGGCCTTGAGCGGTACACGCAAGTGCATCGTTCCGCGCTTTATTTTAATATTTTACAACCAGCTAGCTGACGTCCATCGGCTTGTAAACAGAAGCTAGCTTGGGCGCTTCTATACATTTTAGCAATGATTTTCGCATGGAATCAGCGCTAGCGCCACCAGTGCGCCTGATAGAATACCCAAACGACCTCTCTGGATGCGACTCTGTCGAGATCGGAAGCAAGCGCCTGCTGTACATGTGCTCAAACAGCGACGCAGGCAAGCACTTTGTGATTGTCCTCGGCTACTACGCCGGGCAGAAGGAAGACTTTGTCACAAAGGACCTGATAGAGCCAGTTGACGACTGGAACAGGGCAGCTATAAAGGAAGTGCTCGCAAGGTCGCTTGCTCAGGAATACGCCGACGCGCAGGTATTCTTCCTCTAACACTTTTGTTAATTTGTTAATGATTAAATACGGTAGTTTTCAATGTACTTCCTAGAGAAATGAGCACTGACGCCAAGAATGACGCTAATCCTTCCGCCACCCCGCAAAAGGGCGACGACCTGCAGCAGACCCGCAGGAAGATTTTCGACGAATTGACCAAGATAGTCGACCCCGAGATAGGAGTGTCGATAATGGAGCTAGAGCTTGTCGACAAGGTTGACATCAACTCTGGCAAGGTCGCAGTCGACTTGCATTTGACAAGCCCGTTCTGCCCTGCCGTGTTTGGCTTCAAGATAGCACAAGATGTCCGCGACAACATCTACAAGGTGACGGGCATCAACGAGGTCAAGGTGCAGGTGAGCAACCACTTTATGGCAGACGCCATAAACAAGCAGGTCAACGAGAGCAAGTACCCTGCAAAGGCCGCCTAGGTCTGCTTGCTTCTGTCCTTCAGCTCTGCCTTCTTTTTCTCGTTGCTTGAAAAGCCAAGCAAATGTCCACGTAAGAGCTGTATGCCAAGCGCAGGATCTACTCCCTTGGGACAGACGTAACTGCACGAGCCGGCGAAGTGACACCTGAACACGCCGTGCCTATCATCTACAAGATCAAGGCGTTCCTTAGCGGCATTGTCCCGGTTGTCTATGAAATAGCGATATGCCTGCGTAAGCGCCTGAGGACCAGGAAACTTTGTATCCATTGCCACAGTCGGGCAAGCAGAATAACATAACCCACATTTTATACAGTACGAAAACTGTAGAAACTTGTCTACATCTTCGGGACTCTGCATAAATTCTGACATTTCATTTACCTGCTTTGTATTCATGTCCGAATCGTCATTGTGAATATATGGCTGCATATCCTTATGGTGCGCAAAAAACTGTTCAAAGTCTGTCACCAAGTCACGAATGTGAGGAAAATTGGCAAGCGGCTCAACAGTTATGACGCCTCCTTCTAATTCCGATACTTTGGTGTAGCATGCAAGTCTCGGAATTCCATTTATCTTCCTGCCACAAGAGCCGCATGAG
>NZ_CAMLDP010000018.1 GCF_946478925.1 uncultured Nitrososphaera sp.
CGCCGAGATAATCCACGACGACCTGCCTACAAAGCTGGTGCACATGAAGTTCAAGATCGCAAATAATTCCGACGACCAGATAATAATCGCCTCCACCAGGCCAGAGCTTCTCTTTGCGTGCCAGGCAGTGATAGTAAACCCGGAGGACGAGCGCTACCTTGACTACCAGAACAAGAGCGTCGTCTTGCCCCTATACAACAGGGAGGTGCCAGTCAAGACGCACCACTCTGCAAGGCCGGAATTCGGCTCTGGCGCCGTGATGGTGTGCAGCTATGGCGACCAGAACGACGTGCAGGTGTTCCGCGAACTGGGCCTGAAGGAGATTGTGGCGCTCAACGAAAACGGCATAACGACAGAGGCCGCCGGCGCGTACGCCGGCCTGCGCGTCAACCAGGCCCGTACAAAGGTTATTGAGGACCTGAAAGCCGCAAACCTGGTTGAAAAGGAGGAGAGCATCATGCACCGGACCCCCCTGTGCGAACGCAGCAAGACGCCGATTGAAATCATTCCCCTGCACGACTATTATGTAAAGCAGCTCGACTATGTGCCGCAGCTGCGCGACCTTGCAATGCAGTTAAAGTTCCACCCCGAGATGCACAGGCAGATACTGCTCAACTGGCTAGACTCTGTCGCAATCGACTGGCCGGTGTCCAGGAGGCGCTTTTACGGCACCGAGATACCGATATGGTACTGCAACTCTTGCAAGTCACCGCTCCTGCCAGAGCCGGGGAAATACTACCGGCCTTGGAAGGAAAGCCCACCCTTTGAAAAGTGCCCCAAGTGCGGCCATGCGGAATTCACGGGCGAGGACCGCACGTTTGACACGTGGATGGACTCGTCGATAAGCCCGCTCTATGTGACAAAGTTCGGCAAGGACAAAAAGCTGTTTGACTATGCGTACCCGATGGCGCTTAGGCCGCAGGCCAAGGACATCATAAGGACGTGGCTCCACTACACGATGCTCCGGTGCGTGCAGCTGACGGGCAAGATGCCGTGGACCGACGCGTGGATAATGGGCTATGGCGTCGACGAAAAAGGAGAAAAGATGAGCAAGAGCAAAGGAAACGTCATCGACCCGTTCCCGGTAATCCAGCAGTACGGCGCCGACACGTTCCGGTTCTGGTCGGCAAGCGAGGCCAACCTCGGCTACGATTTCCGCTGCTCCGAGCAGCGCATTGCCGGCTCGCAAAAGTTCCTGTCGAAACTGTGGAACGTGGGCAGGTTCCTCTCGTCGTTTGACATTGTGAAAGAGCAGCCGCAAAAGCTGGAGGCGTCTGACAGGTGGATACTTGCCGAGCTTGCAAAACTCGTACAAGAATGCAGGCGCGGCTATGACGACTATAACTTTTTCGTGCCTGCAAACGCGATCCGCGACTTTACGTGGAACGTCTTTGCCGCCCACTATATCGAGATGGTGAAGGGCAGGGCGTACGACTCTAACCAGCAGGGCCACGCCTCGGCGCTCTACACGTTGCACAGGGTGTTTTCCACAATCCTGCTATTGCTTGCGCCGATGACGCCGTTCATCTCAGAGGAGCTGTGGAGCAAGATGTATTCAGAAAAGAAGAGCAGCATCCACCACCAGCAGCTGCCGGCCGCCAAAGAAGGCAAGGACGCAGAACTTGCAAAATACACAAAGGCGATAACTGACTTTAACTCGCAGGTGTGGAACAAAAAGAAAGAGACCGTGTCAAAGGAGACGGGAAAACCAATGTCGCTCAAGGACCCGATTGAAATAGCAGTGCCTGAAGAGCTGGCGCCGTTTGCGGCAGACCTTACATCAATGCACAAGCTGATCTCAAAATGATGAAGGCGGTGCCCTTTTACCAGCACGGGTCTGTCGATGTATTGAGATACGAGGATTTCCCGGAACCCGAGCCGGCGAGGGGGCAGGTCGTGATAGAAGTAGAGTACTGCGGCGTGAACCACCTCGACATCTGGACGAGGGCGGGCACGACTGGCAAAAAGATAAAGCTCCCGCACATCTGCGGCTGCGACATCGTCGGCACCGTAAAGAAAAGTGTCGCCGGTTTCAAAGCCGGCGAGCGCGTCATGGTATACCCCGGCGCCAGCTGCGGGAAATGCGCGCACTGCAACGCAGGACGCGAAAACCTCTGCAGCCAGTTTGCAATCATTGGCGGGACGAGCGATTACGACGGCGGGTACGCCGAGCAGGTGGCAGTGCCGGCAGGAAACGTTATCCGGCTTGGAAAAGGAATGGATTCTCAGACCGCGGCGACACTTGCAGTCTCGTACCTCACGGCGTGGAACATGCTGTCCGCAAACGGCGCGAAAAAAGGAAAATCGCTCCTCGTTTACGGCGCGACAAGCGGAGTCGGCATGGCAACCATCCAGCTTGCCCGCGAGCTCGGCGTCTCGACAATAATCACGACTGCGGCAGGGCCTGAAAAAGCGAAATTCGGAAGCAAGCTTGGTGCCCACCACGTGATAGACAGGAATGAAACAAAGGACATCGCCGGCGAGGTAACGAAACTCGGCGGCGTGGACATTGTCGTCGACCACGTGGGCGCGGCGACCTGGCAGGCGAGCATTGCGTCGCTAAAGCCGGGCGGCAGGATGGCGGTATGCGGCATGACATCGGGAAATGACGCGACCGTCCCCGTGCGGATGTTTTACAGCAAGCAGGTGACAATGACTGGCGCGCTGATGGGTACAAAGACGCAGCTGTTGCAGCTGCTAAAGTTCGTACAGGCAAAGAAAATAAAGCCAGTAATCGATTCCGTCTTTCCGCTAAAGGAAGCGGCGCAGGCGCAGGACAGGATGGAAAAGGGCCTGCACGCCGGCAAGATCCTGCTTAACTGCCGCCACCGTTGAGCAGGTCCAGAGTGTCCTTGGCAATGTCCATGGCCGTGTGCGAGTCGATGTTGGGCTCCAGTGTTACGACAAGTATGTGGCCTGCCATGTAGAACGTCAGGATGGAGACCCTGTCCCTTTCTACGTAGGCAAAGCGTGCCCTTCCAAGCGCGCCGTCGAACCTCTGCCTCATGGACTTGCGGAGCGCAGTCTGCGCAAGGTAAAGCTCCTCGTTTGACTGGTCTGTCAGCGAGTCGATGCCCTTTTTCATGCCGCCGGCCACGAGCGCGCCCATGTCGTCAATGACGCCGGCGTACCTGATGTCGTCTTCAAGTGCAAACACCTGGTCGCAAATCTTTGCAAAATCCATGGCGATGTATAGTGAAGCTTGTTTTTCAAACTTTTGCCACAGCTTTTAAGGCACGACCGGTGCACTGGACTTGTTGGCAAGGGTCGGCGAGGTGGAAGTAGGCGGCAAGGGTCGCCATGTCAAGGTGATGGGCATAATCAATACAAGCCCCGAGTCGTTCTTCAAGGGCTCCGTCCGGACAGGCTTTGACGAAATTGCCCGGGCCGCAAAAGAGATGCAGGACGCCGGCGCGCACATAATCGACATCGGGGCAATGTCGACTGCGCCGTACCTTGACACGATAATCTCAGTTGAACAAGAAATCGAGCGGCTGAAAACCGCAATGGAGGCGGCAAGATCCGCCTGTGACCTGCCCATTTCAGTGGACACGCCGAGGGCAGAGGTCGCCGAAGCTGCCGCAAAACTTGGCGCAGACGCGATAAACGACGTCACGGGTCTGAAATACGACAAAAGAATGGCGCAGGCCGTTGCCAGCGCGGGCCTGCCAGTGATAATCGGCGCTTACAGCAAAAAATCTGCCTCAGGCAGGGTTGCAGGCACAGTCCGGGCATTGAAGGAAAGCATCGCGCTGGCAGAAAAGGCCGGAGTCGGAAAAGAAGCGATGATAGTCGACCCGTCCATCGGCTTTTTCCGCGCCGAGGGCAAGAACCCGTTTTTCACGAAAATGACCGACATGCCGTGGTATGCCCGAGATCTGCAAGTGCTGTCAAACTTGGACAAGCTTGCCGCGCTTGCGCCTGTCTGCATCTCGGTTTCAAGAAAGTCGTTTCTCGGACACCTCCTCAACCTGCCAAAAGCGGAAGAAAGGCTGGTCCCATCTGTCGCGTGCGAGGTGATTGCAGCAACAAACGGCGCAAGCCTCGTGCGGACTCATAACGTAAGAGAGACCGTGCAGGCGCTGACGGTGCTGGAGCTTCTCCGGCGCTAGCTGGTAACGCTTATAATGCTTCTAGGCAACTAGACATCAAGGGATTACTTGGATTTTAGAGAAGGTCTGACGTTTGACGACGTTCTTCTCGTTCCTAAACGCTCGCCTATAGTTTCAAGGTCGCAGACGGATCTGAAGACCAAGCTGTCGCGCAACATCAGCCTCAACATACCGCTCATTTCGGCCAACATGGACACGGTGACAGAGTCCCACATGGCAATAGCAGTTGCACGGGAGGGCGGCATCGGGATCATTCATCGCTTCATGACCATTGAGGATCAGGTGGACGAAGTATTGAAGGTCAAGAGGTCCGAATCAGTGGTGATAGAGCAGCCGTACACCGTAAAGGCAAGCACTACCGTGGCAGAGCTGTACAAGCACATGGCCGAGTACGGCGTTTCCGGGCTCCTCGTGGAAGACGGGGGAAAACTCGCCGGGATCATCACGAGGCGCGACATTACGTTTGAGAAAAACATGAAGCGCAAGGTGTCGGAGCTGATGACCAAGGATGTCATAACAGCCAAGGCCGGCACCACGATAGAGCAGGCAAAAGAGATGCTGCACAAGCACCGCATAGAGAAACTGCCGCTGGTGGACGAAAAGGGCAGGATTGCCGGCCTGATAACAAGCAAGGACATTTTAAAGATGGACGAATACCCGCACGCGGCAAAGGACAAGAAGGGCAAGCTCCTGGTGGGCGCGGCAGTCGGGGTAAAAGGCGATTATCTAGAGCGCACGGAGGCGCTGCTGGAGGCAGGCGCAGACACGATTGTCGTAGACATTGCGCACGGCCACAGCGAGAACGCGCTCAATACCGTGCACATGATAAAGAAGGCTTTTCCGAGCTGCGACCTGATAGCAGGCAACGTAGCGACGGGCGACGGCGCTCGCGATCTCATCAAGGCAGGAGTTGACGCTGTCAAGGTCGGAGTCGGCTCTGGCTCTATCTGCATCACGAGGGTCGTTACCGGCTCGGGCGTGCCGCAGCTCACCGCTGTCATTGACGCGGTAAAGGCGGCAAGAGAATTCGACATTCCGGTCATATCTGACGGCGGCATACGTACTTCTGGCGACCTTACAAAGGCGCTGGCCGCCGGCGCGTCGTCCGCGATGATAGGAAGCATGTTCGGGGGCACCGACGAGAGCCCCGGCAAGACACTCGTCAAGAACGGCAAGAAATACAAGATGTACCGGGGCATGGCATCCTACATGGCGTCGCTCGGCCGCAAGTACCGCCAGGAGGGCCCGGAGGTCGTGGATTCTGATGACCTCAACGACTATGTGCCGGAGGGAGTCGAGGCCATGGTTCCGTACAAGGGGAGCGTGGTTGAGATTGTGCGCCAGCTCGCCGGCGGCCTGCGCTCCGGCCTGAGCTACTGCGGCGCCAAGTCCATCCCAGAAATGCAAAGAAACGCCGAGTTTATCCGGATAACCGGCGCCGGATTTATCGAGAGCCAGCCCCACGACGTCGACGTGATGTAACGGATGGCCGCCAAGACGTTTATCGCGATGCTTGGCGCCGGCGCGGCCTTTATCGTCATCGGCCTTGCCGCAAGCATCTATGCAAACACGGCAGTCGCCGTGTCCCTCGACGGCACGGTAAAGCCGGGCCTTGCAGACAAGCTGACGCCGGATATGAACGTCGGCAATACTGCGTCGATGCAGGTAAAAGGGTCGACCTTCAACATTGAGGTCAAAGATCCCGACGATAGCGTGATCGCTTCGCAGAAGGGCGTTTCCAACTTTACGTACGAGCTCACAGCGACCAAGGCAGGCCAGTACACGATAACAACGCTGAACACTGGAAGCCAGGACGTGCAGATAACCGGCACGGCGCAGACCAAGGGCAGCTCGCTGGAGCTCACAGGCGCGCTCATGTTGGCGGTGACTGGAATCGTAGTAATCGGCCTTGCCCTTCGGTTCCGGGGCCGCTAGGTTAAGTTAGGTTAGAATTCGGCCTTTCTGTACGAGCCGACGATTTTCAGGTACGACGTCTTGCCCTTCATTGCTTTTAGCACCTGCTTTACCGCCGCGTCAGAAGCGTGCCCCTCAAAGTCGACGTAAAAGTTGTACTCCCACGGCGTCTCTTTTGTCGGCCGCGACTCTATCTTTGTCAGATTCAGGTTCCTTATCGCAAACTCGCCGAGGATGCCAAAGAGCGCGCCCGGCACGTGCTTGACCGAAAATATGATGGACGTCTTGTACTGTTGCTGGCCGTTTTTCTTGATGCCCTTGTCAGCCGGCGCAAGGACGAGAAAGCGGGTATAGTTGCTCTTCCTGTCCTCGATGCCCTCCTCCAGTATCTCCATGCCGTACAGCTCGGCCGCGCGCCGGCTTGCTATAGCCGCCGCGTCCATTGCACCCATCTCCTTTACCATCTTTACAGAGCCGGCAGTGTCGTACGCCGGCACGGGCTCTATCCCTTTCCCTTGCAGGTACTGCCTGCACTGGCCCAGCGCCTGCGGGTGCGAGTACGCGCGCTTTATTTCCTTGATGCTGGCGCCTTTGTTGGCGATGAGGCAGTGGCGCACCCTGTGGTAGACCTCGCCCGTCGCCTTTAGCCGCGTCTGCAGCAGCAAATCGTATACTTCAGGCACGCTTCCCTCTATCGAGTTCTCGACCGGGATTACCGCAAAGGCGACCTTTTTCTTTTCGGCCGCGGAAAAAACGTCTGCAAACGACTTGCACGGTACAAGCCTGGCGCCATCGGGGAAATACTGGAGTGCGGCCATCTCGCTGAATGCCCCGCGTTCCCCCTGGAAGGCGACGCTTGCGCCGGCAGCCATCGAGTCTACCTACTTGCCGCCTGCTCTGAATATCTGCCTGAACGTCTCCTTGCCGTAGTCGTTTGTCAGCTTGCGGGGCTCCCACGCGCCGCACTCAATGCACTTGACCGTGTCGTTCACCTTGACAGTGTCGCCACCGCACATGAAACAGGTGGTGTAAAGAACGCCAAACTCCCTTTCCGCAATGGTCATGTGCACGGTAGAGTTTAGCAGGCTCATCACCCTGCCCCGGATGATGTCGCCGGTGCGAAAAATCGGCCTTTCACGCCTGTCCCGGCTGCTCCCGACCCTCATGGACGCAATGGCCGCAAACCCCGACTTGGACCTTGTCCCGTTTATGTACAGCACCTTTACGGATATCATGCTGGCAAATATCATCTCCACATAGCCGACCAGTATGTCGCCTATCTTGGGCATCATAGGCGCGTTTTTGGGCTCTATCTTTACTATGCGCCTTTTCAGGTCCAGCGCCTTGGTGCCTATTGCAGCCGACCTTATCGTGCCGTCTTCTGTCAGGTAGGTGTTCTTGCCGCCCTCAAACTCCTCGATGGAGGCGACCTGCTCGCCTGGCAGTATGACTTTATTATTGCTATTGTTATTATTCTCCTTGCTCAATTCGATGCAGCTTGCGCGGGGCAAGTTATAACTGTTTATGGGTGCAAAACATGCAAAAATTTTACAATCCCTGCTTGAAAGGTTGTGCGTTTCTTACAGAGAGTGGTGGGCGAAAGATAATAAAGGTATAAAGAGCAGTATCGTCAAGGTGTTAGTGTGAGCCAGAATACTCTATCCTTGAAGGTTCTTGAAGCATATACCCGAGACGTTGGCAGGGGAGTAGCCAGGATCGACTACGACTCTATGGACTCTCTGGGTGCATCAACTGGCGACGTTATTGAGATAAGGGGCAAGCGCAGGACGGTTGCCAAATGCTTACCGCTTTACCCGTCTGATGAAGGCAAGGGCATAATCCGCGTCGACGGCCTTGTGAGGAATAACGCCGGCATTGCCATTGGTGACACCGTGACTGTAAAGAAGATCAAGGCAGTTCCCGCAGAGAAGGTCATAGTCGCGCCATTGGAGGCAATTCCTCCGATAGACGAGCGCTACCTCGCAGACGCGCTTGAAAGCGTGCCCCTCATCAAGGGCGACAACGTGATGGTGCCGTACTTTGGCGGCAGGCTGACGTTCCAGGTGATCGGCGTGACGCCGGCAGCAGATGCAGTACTTGTAACTCAAAAGACGATATTCCATATTGCTGAGAAAGGCGAGACCATGAGGGGCGTCCCACAGGTCACGTACGAGGACATTGGCGGCCTGAAGGAAGAGATCCAGAAGGTCCGCGAGATGATAGAGCTTCCGCTCAGGCACCCCGAGATATTCGAGAAACTGGGCATCGAGGCGCCAAAAGGCGTACTGCTCTATGGTCCACCCGGCACTGGTAAAACATTGCTTGCCAAGGCGGTGGCAAACGAGAGCAACGCGCACTTTATCTCCATCTCGGGCCCGGAGATCATGAGCAAGTTCTACGGCGAGTCTGAGGCTAGACTGCGAGAGATATTCAAGGAAGCAAAGGAAAAGGCGCCGTCAATCATATTCATCGACGAAATCGACTCTATAGCTCCAAAGAGGGAAGAGGTGACCGGCGAGGTCGAAAGGCGTGTTGTGTCGCAATTGCTGTCGCTGATGGATGGCCTTGAGGCAAGGGGCAAAGTAATTGTAATCGCAGCAACCAACAGGCCAAACGCAATTGATCCTGCGCTCAGGAGGCCCGGCAGATTCGACAGGGAAATCGAGATCAAAGTCCCAGACAAGCGCGGAAGATTAGAGATACTCCAGATACACACCCGCAACATGCCGCTTGAAACCGACGTGGACCAGGACAAGATTGCCGGCATCACGCACGGCTTTGTCGGCGCAGACTTGGAATATCTGTGCAAGGAGGCTGCGATGAAGTGCCTCCGCAGGCTGCTGCCAGAGCTGAATCTAGAAGACGAAAAGCTTTCGCCAGACGTGCTCAACAAGCTCATCGTGACCATGTCAGACTTTGAGAACGCAGTCAAGGAGGTAATGCCTTCTGCCATGAGAGAAGTCTACCTGGAATCGCCCGACATCCCGTGGACTGCAATCGGCGGACTCGACGAGGTCAAGCGCGAGCTTCAGGAGGCAGTGGAATGGCCACTGCGCTATCCCGACCTGTACACAAAGCTTGGACACACCATGCCAAAGGGCATACTGATGCACGGTCCCTCGGGCACTGGCAAGACCATGCTTGCAAAGGCTGTGGCGACGGAATCCGAGGCTAACTTTATCAGCGTCCGCGGTCCGGAACTGCTGAGCAAGTGGGTCGGAGAATCCGAGCGTGGCATCCGCGAGATATTCCGGCGCGCAAGGCAGGCCGCGCCCTGCGTCGTGTTCTTTGACGAGATCGACTCTATCGCCCCGACGAGGGGAATGGGAGGCGACAGCATGGTCACAGAGCGCGTAGTATCACAATTGCTGACAGAGCTTGACGGCATACAGGCGCTTTCCGGCGTTGTTGTCATTGCGGCGACGAACAGGGCCGACATCATCGACCCGGCGCTGTTGCGCCCCGGAAGGTTCGACAAGATAGTGTTCGTGCCGATGCCAGACAAGCCGACGAGGCTCAAGATACTGGAAATCCACGCCAAGAAAAAGCCCATTGGCACCGACGTGGACCTTGCCAAGGTAGCAGAGCTGACGGACGGCTTTAGCGGAGCCGACACGGGCTCGGTGGTCAACACCGCGGTGTCACTCGTGCTACACGAGTACCTGGCGAAATACCCGACGCCGGAAGAGGCTGCCAAGCACGCTGCAGAAGCGCACGTGATGATGCGCCACTTTGAAGAGGCCATCAAGAAGATAAAGACGCAGCGCGACAGCAAGGTGGGCGGCGAAAAGGTAACGGTGCCGTACTACCGCTAATCAGTCAGTCAGTGCGGCGCACCCAAGCTTTTTCCTTTCTTTTTCCTTTTTTCATTTTTGTTTTTCACAGAAAAAATATTTTTTTGCCACGCGAAAAATTCCTGCCGCGCGGATCACGCTTGCCACGAAAAAATTTTGCCAGAAAATATTTTCCGGCGCGCCGGCGCGGATTTTTCCGGCGAAATTTCGGGGTAATGTTTTTAAAGTAATGGTTTATTGATAATGATAGAATTAACAAGAATTGGCAGAGAATACCCAAATCCAACTTGTACCAAAGCAAACCTCCGCACTGCTGAACCGTTTTGCAACTCCACTAGACGTAAAGAACCTTGTGGCGCAGTATGGCACTCCACTCTACCTAGTAGACGAGGACACGCTGCACGCAAAAGCCCGCGAGCTCCAAAGAGCATATTCAAAGTTCAAGGGCCCGGTAAAAGTCGCGTACTCTATCAAGGCCAACTTTTCGCCAGCCATAGTTCGCGCCTTCATGAAGGATGGGCTCACGTTCGACCTCACGTCGCTTGGCGAGCTCCACTTTATCAAGCAGTGCAAGGCTGACCCAGAGAACATCATCTACACCAGCGTGACTGAAGAGCCGGAAGAGTACGCCGAGGTGCTGAGAAGCGGCGTGCGCAGGGTTGTAGTTAGCTCACACAAGGGCATGATGAACCTCGCGCTTGCAGCAGGCCAGGTGGGCGTTCGCCCGCTGACCATGATAAGGGTCAACCCAGAAGTTGCGACCGACGCCAAGGTGCGCGCATCATACAAGAACGGCAAGTTTGGAGTCCCGTTCAACGGCGGCACAATCGACAGCGCGACCAAGATGGTAAAATACTTGATGGGGAGCGACCTGCTAAAGTTCGAGGGATTCCACTTCCACCTAGGTTCGCAAATAACTGACTTTTCCTGCTACACACACGCGCTGGACAAGATGGACGCGTTCATGACCAAGATGAAGAAGGAGTACCCGAACTTCCAGGTAAACACGTTTGACATCGGCGGAGGGACGCCCGTGTTCTACAACGACCCCGTGCCGACGCCTGCAGAGATGGCCCAGAACCACCTTGCCCGGCTCAACCAGCTCGCAGAGACTCACGGCATATTCACGCTGATGATAGAGTCGGGCCGCTTTCTAGTGGCCGAGTCGTCGATACTGGTATCGAGGATAGTGAACACCAAGGAGTACAACGAGCACAAGATAGTGATAGTCGACGCAGGCTACCACATCCTCCTTGACGCGGCTCTGTTGAAGCAGGAATACCCGCAGGAAGTGATACCTGTAGTGGACAGTCAGGACAGGACCACCGGCCTTGCTGCGCCTGCTGCCAAGAACACGCACCTTGCGGGCAGGCTGTGCGACACGTACGACGTCTTTCCGCTCTCAAAGGCATCCGACGTGTCGGGCGCAGAGGTGGGCAACTATGTCTCGTTCTACAATGTGGGCGCCTACTCGGTCGTGTTCAACATGCCGTTCCACTGCCAGACCAAGCCTCCGGTCGTGATGAAGGACAGCGACGGCAAGTACAGGCTGGTGAGAAAGGGGACGACGTACGAGCAGCTCTTTGTAGAAGAGGGCGGCGACATAGCGTAAACAGGCTCCTGCCTCTCGCGGCAGAGCAACCATCATATTTTAGATACTTTTTGTCTCTTTCATATTGAAAAAATCGCGGGCTCATGTTTTTGTGACCGGCAAGGTGCAGGGCGTGTATTTCCGGCAAAACACCCAGATTACCGCAAGAGAGCACGGCGTCACCGGCTGGGTGCGAAACCTACCTGACGGCCGTGTAGAGGCCGTAATCGAGGGAGACGACGCGACCGTGATAAAGGTAGTCGACTGGTGCCGCCACGGTCCGCCAGCTGCAAAGGTCGACAGCATCGACGTAAAACACGAAACCTACATCGGCGAATTTGCCAGTTTCGAGATAACCGGCTAGCGGATCTTTTCGTACGCTTCTGCTATCGCGTTTTTCGCCTGCTCGGCCTCTTGCCGCGTCTTGACTATGACGCGCTCTGGAGGCGACTGGCGGCCTGACCTGATCTCGATTACAAGGTGGTCTGCTGCCGGCTCGACATCGAGAAAAGTGCGGAACGTCAGCGTCTTTGCATATACTATTCTATGCGGCCTCACCTCCTCTATCACGCTTGGGCCAAGCGCCAGGGTGAACCTGCGTAGATCGGCCATGATGCTCTTCGCCGGCTCTTGGAGGCTTGCAAGGTGCGCCTCGAATGATGGCCCGTTGCCAGAAGAAGGAAGGAATCCGAGATTCATATCCTCGTCCTGACGCCGCTTCTCTTTAGGTATTTCTTGACCTTGTCGACCGTCGACTTTTCATAATGGAATATCGACGCGGCAAGCGCCGCGTCCACGTCGGCTTTTTCAAACACGTCGCGCATGTGGCGCGGGCTTCCGCAGCCGCCGGACGCAATGACCGGTATGGTGGACGCCTTGCATATCGCCTTTGTCAGCTCGATGTCATAGCCGTTCTCCGTGCCGTCGGCGTCGATGCTCGTCAGGAGGATCTCGCCGGCGCCTCTGGACTCGACCTCGCTTGCCCACGCTATCGCGTCAAGGCCCGTGCCCTCCTTGCCCCCGTATATCATCACCTCAAACCAGTAGCGCCTGCCACTTTTTTTATCCCGGAATGCGTGCTTGCCTTTGCATTCAGTGCCTTCGCAATAACGTCGCTTGGCATCTATCGCTACCACCACGCATTGCTTGCCGAAAATCTCCATCAGCTGTTTTATCAGCTCCGGGCTCTTTACCGCCGCGGTGTTTATCGACACCTTGTCGGCCCCCGAAAGCAGGATGCCCCGGGCGTCCTCCAGCTTTTTGATGCCCCCGCCCACCGTGAACGGAATGTCTATCACGCTTGCCACCTTGCGCACCACGTTTTTCATCGTGTCGCGCCCCTGCTGCGACGCCGTGATGTCGAGGAACACCAGCTCGTCAGCGCCCTGCTCGCTGTACTTTTTCGCCAGTTCAACAGGGTCGCCGGCGTCCTTGACGTCTGCAAAATGCACGCCTTTTACCACGCGGCCATTGTCCACGTCAAGGCACGGGATTATGCGCTTTGCAAGAGTCATGCTATCGCCTTTGCCCTCTCTACAGAGACCTTGCCGTCGTACATCGCCTTGCCAAGTATCACTGCGGCGCACCCCACGCTCTTTACCCTCAGCACGTCCTCTAGGCTGGAGATGCCCCCGCTTGCGATTATTTTCGCCTTTTCGCTGAACGCGACTGCGCCTGCAAGCGTCTGTACGTCGGGGCCCGCAAGCGTCCCGTCCCTCTCTATGCTAGTTAGCAAAAAGTCCTCGACTCCCATTGCGACAAACCGAGATATAGCGTCTGTTACCTTGATGCCGGCAGACTCTTTCCAGCCTTTCACCATGACCGTACCGCCGGCTTGGTCTATCGAGATTACGACCCTGCCGGGGTGCTTTTTGGCCAGCTTTCTCACCGCCTCGGAGTCGCTGTAGGCCATAGTGCCAATTACAACCCTTGCGGCCTTTTCAAGCGCCTCCTTTGCGGCTTCCGGTGTCCTGATGCCACCTGCCACCTGCACCGGCGTTTTCACGGCCGACACCACCTTTGCTATCGCCTCTGCGTTGTTTCCAGTGCCAAACGCCGCGTCAAGGTCCACCACGTGGAGCATGTCGGCGCCGGCTGCCTCCAATTTTTTCGCAGTCTCTGCCGGGTCGTTGCTGTAGACGACCTTGTTCTGGGCGTCGCCTTTGACCAGCCTCACCACGCTTCCGCCCATGACGTCTATTGCAGGGATCACTCTCATTTCTTGTTATCCGCCCTGGCTTCCCTGCACATCGAAAGAAAGTTCTTGATCATCCTTGCGCCCACCTCGCCGGACTTTTCCGGGTGGAACTGGACGCCTACGAGGTTGCCCCTTTCCACCACTGCCGGGACCGTGGTGCCATAGTCAGACGACGCCGTGACCAGCTTTTTGTCCTTTGGCACCGTCTTGTACGAATGCACGAAATACACCCACGAGTCGTCCTCGATGCCCCTGAGGAACCTGCTATTGCTCTTGCTCTTTATCTTTAGGTTGTTCCAGCCCATGTGCGGCACCTTTACCTTGCCTTTTGGGAGCATCACCACTTCACCGTCCAGCACTTTCAGCCCATCCAGCCTGCCCTCCTCGCTCTTGTTGAACAGCATCTCCATGCCGAGGCATATCCCCATCACTGGCATCCCCTTTTCTATGGCAGAATCGAGATGCCTCGCATCCTTTTCAATTGACTGTATTGCAGGGTCAAAGTTGCCGACCCCTGGGAGCACAAGGCCGTCGTACTTTTCCAAGTTCTCCATGTCGTAGATAATGTCCACCTTTTTTGCGCCGTTTCTCTCCAGCGCTGATTTCAGGCTGAACAGGTTACCTGCGCCGTAATCAAATATCGCTATCTTTGTCATCATCGTCTCACATCGTGCCCTTGGTGCTTGGCACCCCTTTCCTCCTGTCGTCGACGCTTGCCGCCGCCCTGAGGGCTAGCGCAAACGCCTTGAGCGCGGCCTCGACCTTGTGGTGGTCGTTGTCGCCATACTCCACTACCATGTGGGTGCACGCGTTCAGTCCCTGCAAAAGCGACCTGCAAAAGTGCTCAAGGTCTTCCCTCGGGATGCCCTCTATGCTCGCGCGTTCCAGCTTGATGTCCATCTTGTGGTATTGGCGCTTCACCAGGTCGATTGCGACGTACGCAAGCGCCTCGTCCATGGGCACCATGGCGCTCCCAAACCTCGTTATCCTCGCCCTGTCGCCCAGCGCCTTGTCTATCGTCTGCGCAAGGGCGATTGCCACGTCCTCTGCAAGGTGGTGCACAATCTCGTCGTTTGACTTGCCGGCAAGTGTGATGTCCACCATCGAGTGCTTGCCTATCGAGGTTATGAGGTGGTCGATGAACGGAAGCCCTGTCTTTACTTTGGTGTTGCCAGAGCCGTCTATGTTGACCTCTACGGTGACTGCGGTCTCTTTGGTGATGCGCTCGACCCTAGCCTTCCTTGCAACAGCAGGAGAAGGAGCCAACACGCATCAACCCGCTTGTACTTTATATAATATCTTCGGCAAAAGGTCGACGCTTTTTGCCACCGCCTCGGCGCCCCTCTCTTTGAAAAGTTTCAGCGTCTTGGCCTGCTCGGGAGAAAAGCCATAGATCCCGACAAACGCAATGGGCAGGCCCGTTTCCTCCTGCGCCCTGCGGGCCATCAGCATGTCCTCCGCCGAGTCGCCACAGTATACAGCGTTTTTCGCGCCCATTGTTTTCATGGCCTTTTTTGCCGCGTACGGGTTTGGCTTGGCATGCTCCCGCTTTTCGTCCTCCAGAAACACGCAGGCGTCGATGTCGAAATACTTTATCACCTGCTTGAGCGAATATTCCGCGGCAAGCCTGCTTCTCCCGGACACTATCGCAAGGTTGCCACCAAACTTTTTGTGCAGGGTTTTCATCGTCTTTGTGCTCACGACTAGCTTGTCGTTGTCGATGAGCGGCCTTGCGTCCTTGCAGTATTTTGGCGCAATGCCGTTCTGCTTTTTGAACAGCGCCGGCCCGTAAAACAGCTCGTCAAATACCCTGCCGATGTAGCTATCTTTAACGGGCGCGGGGTAGGCAAGCATCTCTCTAGTTTTTGAAATGTCGTACCCTGAGAGGAACCTTTCGACGGACTCTATCCCGGTCTCGTCCGCGTTTTCTGCAACCTCGAAAAGAAACCTGCGCGCGCTGGCGGCGTTTTTCTGCTGTCGGCTCGCAAGCATGGCAAGCGCAATCGCATAGCTGGTGTCGGTGTCGTTGTTAAAGCCGCCGGACTGCCTGAACTTTAGTATCAGCCGGTCGGTGACGAGTCTGCGCATCTTTGTCCCTGACTTGGCAGCAAGCACGAAATCGACTGTCTCTTTTATCGCCTCGTTGTACGACCTGCGTATGTCAACGAGCACGCCGTCGATGTCAAACAGCGCGCAGTCAAATTGCATCAGACAGTTGCACCTTTGACGCACGCAAGGAACCTGTCGTTCATCTCCTGCGTGCCGATCGTGACGCGCATGCAGCCCCTGTGGCCGGCGACGCTACCGAGCATCTTGACCACTATTGCTTCCTTTTCAAGCGCCTTTGCAATCGTTGAATAATTCTTGCCTGTTTCGACGAACAAAAAGTTGGCGTCAGACCTGAACACCCTGATGATGCCGTCCATTCCGGCGAGCCTTTCAAAGACGCGTTTTCGCTCGCCCTTTATGCCCTCTATGGTCTTTTTCACGAAATCTGCCCTCTCCAAGACGCCAGTTGCTATGGTGAGCGAAAGCGTGCTAACAGGGTACGGCGACTGGATCGTCGAGCGGAACACACCTGCTGCCTTTTGTCCTGCTATCATGTAGCCGACGCGGGCGCCGGCAAGCCCGAACGCCTTTGACAGCGTGCGAAGCACTATGACGTTGTCGCGTTTTGTCGCCTCTTTTGCAAGGGAGTAGCCGGCAAAGTCGGCGTACGCCTCGTCTACTAGCACCAAACCATCGAGCCTGTCCAAGAGCTTCACGGCGTCCTTTCTGGGCACCTGCCCACCCGTCGGGTTGTTTGGCGAGCAGAGGTACACTAGGTCTGCCTTTCTTGCGCTCTTTGCAAACCTGTCGACGTCAAGCTCGAAATTTTTGTCAAGCGGGACTTTGTCAACGGTCATCCCATGCAGCTCGCACCTGTTGATGAAATACGAAAACGTCGGGACGAAAACGGCTGCCCTGCTCCTCTTTCTGCCGGCAAGCGTCGTCAGCAAGAGCTCTATTATCTGGTCAGAGCCGCTGCCTGCTCCGATGTATCTTTTGTTGATTCCCGTGTATCTTGCAAGCTGCGTATAGAGCCCGTCGAGCTCGTCTATCGGATATTCACGAAGGTCCGTGCGCCTTGCGGCCTCCTGCGTTACCTGCGATACAAACTCGCCGTCAAGCGCGAAATTCTCGTTAGAGTCTAGTTTTATTGCGCCGGCGATTTTTTCCGGACGGATGTAGCGGCCGAGTTTTGCTATCCTCTTTAGCTCTTTTTCAACCGCCGTCATTTCCTTCTTCCCCTAGCCCTCACCGCCTCGTAGTGGTTTGGCAATCCTTCCGCAGTCGCTATCTCTTTCACCGAGCCGTCGATTCTCGCAAGGCCGGCTTTTGTCACCTTTACCCTGTTTACCAGTTTCACAAAGTCAAGCACGGAAAGCGACGCCCTCGATTTGCCGAACCCGAGCGTGGGAAGCACGTGGTTTGAGCCGAGGCAATAGTCGCTTGCAGACGACGGCGCGTCAGGACCGATAAGGACAAGCCCGGCAGACTCTATCCTTTTCGCAAACGCGTCTGCCTTTTTGCTTATTATTTCCAAGTGCTCCGGCGCAAACTCGTTTGCAAAGTCGGCGCACGCCTTTTCATCCTTGCAGATTGCGGCAAAGCCGTTCTCCGACAGGCTTTTTTTCACGATCTCCGACCGGGCAATATTTGATGAAATCGCGCCGGCCTGCTCCTGCACCTGCATTGCCAGTTTCTCTGAAGTAGTGACGAGGCCGCACACCGTGTCGGGGCTGTGCTCCGCTTGCGAGATCAGGTCCATCGCTACCAGCCTGGGGTCCGCAGTCGCGTCGGCGTATATCAAAAGCTCCGTCGGGCCGGCGACCATGTCCGTCGACACAACGCTTGACGCGGCTATCTTGGCCGCAGTCACGAACATGCCTCCCGGGCCGACTATTTTGCTCACCTGCTTTATTGATTGAGTGCCGTACGCAAGCGCGGCAATCCCTTGCGCGCCTCCGGCCTTGTAGATTTCGTCGACGCCGCAAACGTCTGCGGCCACGAGCGTCAGCGGGTCGATAGAGCCGTCGCCTGTCGGGGGCGATACTGCCACTATGCGTTTCACGCCTGCGACTTTGGCCGGAACTGCGCACATCACTACCGTGCTTGGATACCTCGCCTTTCCACCCGGTATGTAGCAGCCGACGCTTGCCACAGGCTGTATTGCCCTGTCTATGGAGACGCCCTCCGACCTTACCTTGATGTTTTTGAGCCTCCGAAGGACTGCAAGCTCGCTTTTTTCAAGGCGCGCCTTCATTAGCTTTAATGCTTTAATCTGTTCTTTTGTCACCTTGCCGTACGCGTCCTTGATCTCCTGTCTTGTTACTTTTAGAGAATCAATTTTCACGCCGTCAAATTTTACAGTGTAATCGATAACCGCGGGGTCGCCGTGCGTCAGGACGTCGTCCATTATCGCTCGCGCCTGCGCCATCAGCGCGTCAGAGACCGCGCCTGCAGACTTGCGCAGTTTTGCCGCCTCTGCCGCCGGCTCGGCGACGTTTACGACCTTTATCATGCTACGAATATCCGTCCAGGTTTACCTCTTCAAGCGGCAGTATCTGCCTCGGCTCAAGGACCACCAGGCCCTGCGCCAGCCTCCTCATCTTTGGCACTATCCTGATGAACTCCTCCTTGTCGATGACCGTGTTGACGCCGAACCAGCCGTCCTCGGAAAGCGGGCTTATTGTCGGCCTCTTTAGCGCCGGCAATGACTTCAACAGCCTGTCGAGGTTCTCCTTCTTGACGTTGACAAAGATGTGCAATTTCTTGCGGCCGTCGACGACGCCCTTTAGCAACACCACCATGTCGGCAATTTTTTCGCGCTTTTTCTCGTCCTTTAGCGCTTTCTTGTTTGCGACAAGCACTGCCGTCGACGTGGCGACGGTGTCGATTATCTTTAGGTTATTTTGCACCAATGTCGTTCCTGTTTCCGTGATGTCGAAAATCGCGTCGACATCTTCTGGCGGCTTGGCCTCAGTTGCGCCAAAGGAAAGGAATATCTCGACCTTTTTGTTGTCGCCCACGCGCAGCCACGGCGTCACTATCATGGGGTCAGAGTCGCCGTACGCCTTTTTGTACGCCTTGGTCGACTTGATGTACGCCGAAGTAGTAGTCAGGTACTCGGACGAAAAGCGCAACGTCTTGTTCTTCTTGGCAAAGTCGGCCACCATCTCGTCGAGGCTCCCGTACGGAAAGCTGCTTGGGACCGCAATAACCTGCTTGACCTTGCCTATCTCCAGGTCGAGGAGCACTTCGACGTCCGCCTTGGCCTCCTTTATCCAGTCCCTGCCGGTTATGCCCACGTCGTAGAACCCTTCCTGGACATAGGTTGGGATCTCTTGCGGCCTCAAGATCTTGGCCTCTATCTCCGGGTCGGAGAGCCTCACCCTGTACGTCCGGCCCCTGCCGCTCACGCTCTGGTAGGCCTGCTCCAGAAGCTTGAAAGTGACTTCCTCAATGCTTCCTTTTGGGACCGCAAATTTGACAGTGGGCATATGTGCAGGTTCACAAATCGCGCTATCGCATATATATCTTGTAGTGGATGCCACCAGGTCTTTCAAAACTTGCCAATTATCTTGAAAAATTTATGGCAGCTAGCCTTTGCGCAGGCTCGCAAGCGCTTCTTTCGCCTTTTCCACGCTGACCTGCCCTTCGTCCGCTATTTTCTTTGCAACCGCGTCGACTTCGGCGCCGCTGGCGCCGGCCATCACCGCGACGTTTCTTGCGTGCAGGCGCATGTGGCCCTTCTGTATGCCCTCAGACGCAAGGGCGCGCATCGCAGCAAGGTTCTGGGCAAGGCCGGCGGCGGCTATTGCCATCGCAAGCTCTTTTGCATTGTTTACCCCGAGCACCTTTAGTGCAAGTTTTGCGGTGGGATGCACGTTTGCGACTCCGCCTACGACCCCAACTGCCAGCGGGAGCTCTATCTCTCCTGCAAGGTCTCCGCCCTTTGTGCGCCACCACCTCGTGAGGGAGCGGTACGTGCCGTCACGCGCCGCCCATGCATGGGCGCCGGCCTCTATAGCTCGAAAGTCCTGCCCCGTCGCAAGCGCCACCGCATCGACCCCGTTCATGACGCCCTTGTTGTGCGTGACTGCGCGGTAGACATCGGAATGCGCAAGGGCGTACGCGTACAGCATCCGCTCGACCGTTTCTTTGCCTCCAAGCTCGTCCCTGCCAAACACCGCCCTGCACCGGACCATCCTTTTTGTCGCATAGTTTGACAGGATCTTTAGAACAACGTCGCCTCCAGTTATCTCGGCGACCCTTGGCGCTATCGCCTCGCACATCGTGTTCACCGCGTTTGCGCCCATCGCGTCTTTGGCATCTACTATTAATTCAACAACGAGCATGCTGCCCATCCTGTTCCTGCTAGAGTCTTTTACCACGCGCGCCTGCAGGCCGACTGCCGAGACTGCCCTGCTCTTTGAATTTGCAATCGCCAGCAGCTCTTTTTTGCGCGCAAGCACTTTTCGCTTTGCCACGTCTATCTCTTTTTTGCGCAGCGCAACCACCTGCACCTGCCCTATCATGAGCGACTCGCCTGCCTCCGCGAAAAAGCCGCCCTTCGCCTTGGCAATCTTGGCCGCCTTGCTAGCAGCCGCTATCACGGACGGCTCTTCTATCGCCATTGGCACGAGGCGCTCGACGCCGTTTATCACAAAGCCGGTCGCTATGCCGAGTGGGATCGACATTATGCCGACCGCGTTTTCGACCATCCTGTTTGCCCCGTCAAACGCAAGGGGCTGGCCAAATGACGCCGTTTCCTCGCCCGTCAGCCCTGCCGACTCGCTAAGGAACGCAAGCCGCTCCTCGCGGCCCATCTCGTAGAATTTCTTTTTCTGCTCGCCCAAGGCAGTTAGCCTGCAGCTTGGCCACACTTAAAATCTTGTCACCGCCCTATGCTGCAACAAGAATCGACATCTGCCTAAAATAATGCATGAAAGAAAGTTCTTCGTTATATGTTATTCGTGAAATTTTTTATGTTATTATTCTATATTTTTTACGAAACCTTTTTAATTCCTCAAAAAGTTGCACAGCGCTAATGAACAGGAAGACAACCTTTGCAGCCGCAGGCACTGCCGCCATCCTGGCAGCAGCCGTGCTGGCTTTTACAACGACGAGTCAGGCAGCCTTTGCTGCCAACGTAAATATCGACATTGTGTCGGGAGCGGAAGACAAGGGCGACCACGCATTTTCTCCAAGTCCCTCCGATGTCCACGTAGGCGACACGGTGACGTGGACAAACAAGGACTCTAGCGGGCATACCGTAACATCAGGTTCGGGCACGCCTGACGGCAAGTTCGGGGTCAAGGCAGATGGAGGTCCTGACGTCATACTGCCAAACAAGACGCAGGAATTCAAGCCGACTGCGCCGGGCGACTATTCGTACTTCTGTATGCTCCACCCGTCGATGGTTGGCAAGCTCAAGGTAGAGCCAGCCGGCGCCAGCTAAAAGAAAGGGTACACGGCATAACGTACGCAATAGATACTCCATACACCACCACCCATTTCCTTTACACTTGTTTTATCGGCAGGCACCGTTGCACTACCAACACGTATACCCTGCTGGCATTCACGTCATGGCAAAAGCCTATTTTTTCATGCCTCATTTTTTGCGGGTCGTATACCAGAGGACTCCAAAAACTGCAGTTGCGGCAAGGGGTATCAAGAACATAAGAGAAGAAGAGGAGGCTCCTTCCGATCGGCTTCCTCCATCAGAGGGCGGACCGAAAATATCCGGGTTGCCTGTAAAAAGCGGAGGATTCAAAGTCTCGTTTCCTGCGCTGGGCGAATCGTAATAGGAGCTGACCCTGCAATTGACAATCACCGAGGTATAGTTCTCAAATATCCTTCTGGCACCGTCATAGTCATGGAGAAGCTGCAGCATCTTGGACGCCTTTTCGAGGTTCCTGTAGGCCACTGCTTTTTCCGTATTTGCCATGTCGGAGCACGTCCATAACGCACTCTTGGCGTACTCTATTTGCGGCTGCAGATCCTGCTCCCTTGCATCCTGAGTTTTCATCAAAGTCCCAAGCCAGCCGTAGGCGTTGGTAAAGCCGCCCAACAGCGTAAAACCAGCGCTCACTAGGGTAAAGGTTGCAAGCGCCCTCTCTGTCTTGCCGCGTGGGGTTTTTGTTGATGATGATGCCGTATATGTGGATAATATTATGCCTAGCCTGTTATTTTAAGAACCAAGGCAAAAAATTCTAGAAAAGAATCTGCTAACGCCGTCAAAGGTGTGTGTGAATCCCGCCCTCAAGGTTCCTGTATGTGCAGTATCTTGTCGTCGCCGGGGTTGGGTATCGCCCTTCCGTCGCGGTTTGAAGTCAGCACGTACAGCGTGCCGTCGGGAGCCTCCACCACGTCGCGTATCCTGCCGTAGCTCGTCAGGATGTTCATGGTTGTGTTGTTTGAAAGGTCGACCTTGCGCAGCTGCATCGCCTTGAGCGACGCGACGAGCAGGTCGCCCTTGTAGCCCAGCTTGTCCGAGTGTGCAATCGCCATGCCTGACGGCGCAATGGCAGGGTTGAAACACGCGACCGGCTTTTCAAACCTCTTGGCGTCGCATTCCTCGACCGGCCAGCCATAGTTTTCGCCCGGCTTTATCAGGTTGATTTCATCGTTGCCAGACTCGCCGTGCTCCGCCGCGTACATGTTGCCTTTCGCGTCCCAGGCAAGCCCTTGCACGTTTCTGTGGCCGTACGAGTAGACGGGCGAGCCGGAGAACGGATTGTCCTCCGGTATCGAGCCGTCCGGGTTTATGCGCAGTATCTTGCCTGCAAGCGAGCCGGCGTTCTGCGCAAGCTGTGGCTGCTTGACGTCGCCTGTTGCAATGTATAATTTGCCGTCCGGCCCGAACCTTATCCTGCCGCCGTCGTTCCTGTCAGAGGCCGGTATCTTGTCAAGTACGACCTTGGAGTCAACGATCTTGTTGTCCTTCTCTGTCAGCATCATGACCTTGTTAAAGACCGCCGTGCCATTGGTGTACGTCTGGTAGATGTAGAGCAGGTGGTTCTGAGCAAAATTGGGGTGGAGCGCAAGGCCAAGAAGCCCTGCCTCGCCCTGCTGCGCCACGTTGATGTACGCCGCAGGGTCCGAAAGGAGCGTGCCGTTTGCAGCCACGACCCGTATCGCTCCTGTCCTTTCGGTGAAGAACAGCCGGCCGTCCTGCGCCACGTCGATAGCCCAAGGAACGTCTAGATTCTCTGCCACCACCTTTATGCCGGAGCTAATGCCAGTGCTGTTTTTGCCCGATGACGGCTCGGGGATTGGTATCGTAGTCGAAGAGGGCGTGAAAAATATCGTCGCCACGGACGCGATGATGATTGCCACCGCCGCCACAAGCGTCAGCTTACGGTCCCGCTCCATCGCAAAGGGGTTGGGTGGAGAAGGCTTAAAATGTAATCCCTCGTCTTTACCCTATGAAAGTATCCGACATCATGGTTGCAGACGTCGCAAGCGTCGCCTCGGAAGATACCGTAGCCAAGGCGTTTTCCGTCATGATAGACAGGTCGGTGAACCAGCTGCCGCTAATAGACGACGGAGGCAGGTATGCTGGCATGGTTTTTGCCAAGCACCTCCTTTCCTCAAGCGCCCAGCCGGCCTCGAAAATAAAGGGCCACGCGGTCAACACGCAGGCTCTTAGCCTTGACGACGACGTCGAAAAGGCCGCAAGGCTGGTTCTTGGAAGCGGCAACAGGGCGCTTCCCGTCGTTGAAAGCAACGGCAGGCTCGCCGGAATCGTCAGCGAGACGGACATCGCCCAGACTGCCGACTTTGGCCACGCCATCGTCGACGAGGTGATGTCCGGCGCCATTGTAATTGAAGAGGGGACCCAACTTGCGGACGCCATGTCAAAGATGCGCCGCTACAATATCTCCCGATTGCCCGTGATAAGCAAAAAGGGCGTCCTCTGCGGGGTCATAAACATACTCGATGCCGCGTCCATAACGGCGACAAACCCCAAGGAGCGCACGAGCCGGTCCGCCGGCATCTCGGGGGACAAGTCCAAGGTGCAGGGCGACGTGAAGGTAAAAGACATCATGCGAAGGGCGGTGTCCGTCGAGCGGGGGACAAAGATGAACGAGCTGTCGGAGCACTTTAAGCGCAACGAGGAGATAGTGGTGGTGGGCGACGGCAGGCCGATGGGAATAGTGACGCCAAAGGACGCGCTGGAGCTGATACTGCCTCCCAAAAAGGACGGGCCGGCAATACACATGGCGCACCTTGAAGACGACCGGGACAGGCGCGAGATAGAAGAGCAAATTGCAAAATTCGTGAAAAAAATCCAGGGCAAGCTGGGCGACATCCAGTCTGTAATAGTGTACGCGGACAAGCACAAGACCCGGAAATACTCTGTCAGGTGCCGGCTGATGACCGCAAGGGGCGTGATAAACGCAAAGGCGGTGGGCTATGACCCGATAAGCGCGGCAAAAGAGCTGATAGAAAAGCTTGACAGGCAGATAAAGGCCGAGCACACGCAGAAGGTAAAGGGCAGGGAGCACCGCGAGTCAGCAAGGAAAGCCGAAGAAGAAGTGTAGGCGCGGACGAGGAGATTTGAACTCCTGATCGCCCGAAGGCGAATCGGCTTTCTGTCCGGCCATAACCGACTCAAGGCCGACGCATTACTGTGTCTCGCGTAGAGAGACCACTCTGCCACGTCCGCGCAATGCAATCCTCTTGCCCGCCTACTTTTATACGTTATAACGGATTTGGGTAGGCAGAGGAGCTTTATGGTTCTGGCTTATTCGACTTCTCCATAATGCACAGTCCTTACATGCTCCTCCCTTTCCTGTAAATCGTCGAAATCAAGCTGGCACATGTAGCACGACCATTTGTACCTGGGAGGCCGCTTCTCAGGTCTTGCCCTGAACGCGTTTGCAAAATACTTTGAAAGGGCGGACGCCATGACGTAATATCATGTGCAAAATATTTAACAATTACTAAAGAAATTGTTATAATACAATATTCAAGATCGATAGGCGTGAGATATTCTTAATTTTTTTGTTCAAACGTATATTTTTTGGATTTGCATTCTGTCAGCTGGCAGGGCTTCATAGGCACCTTTGACAGTTCGTACGGCCTATCCGCTCGGTTGCTACCAGCCTGGCAGCATTCTATTTGCTATCGAGAAGAGACGTCAGGCGTTATCTACACAATAAAGAAGCCGTTGCATAGAATCATGCGCTGTGTGCTATCACAAAATGCAAGACCGCAGACCTCGGGTAACTATATTACGTGTCATGGGTAAACAAGGGTTAAAATAATTCTCTGCCTAGTTTACGCATGTCAACAAACTTTCTCAGCAAGAAAGTGATCGTAGTTAGCATTCTAGCTGTCGTCGCAGTGTCTGCAATTTTCGTGGCATCGTCTATGATGGCACAGGCAGCTGCACAACAGCAGCAACAACAGACAATGATGTGGATGCGAGGGGCAGGCGGAGGCATGATGATGAAGAATGTGCCTGAAATAAAAGGATCGGTGAGCGTCGCAAATGAAACAACGGGCTTTATCAATGAAAACGTCAAGGTGCCCTTTGTAGCAGCGGCCAAGACTGCGCAGGAGCAGGTGGCCAACGGGACCGTGCTTGGCGGGCACATGGGCATGGTGCAGGGATATCTCGTGCACACGTTCTTTGTGGCAGACACTTCAAACCAGACAGGACATCTGGTCATAGTTGACGCGGGAAACGGCCAGGTGCTCTACACCTCTGAAGGCCATCCTCTGGGTTCGTTCGGCCAAATGTCTGGACACTGGGGAGGACC
>NZ_CAMLDP010000019.1 GCF_946478925.1 uncultured Nitrososphaera sp.
GCCGGGGATGCTCCTTTCACTGTGGGGCGACGACGAGAAGTACAAGAAAACCTATTGGAGCAGGTGTGAAGGCGCCTATTATCCCGGCGACTATGCACTCGTGGACAAAGACGGCTACCTGTGGCTCCTTGGCAGGGCAGACGATGTGCTAAAGGTCGCCGGCCACCGGCTCGGCACGATGGAGCTTGAAAGCGCGTTCGTGTCGCACAAGGCCATAGCCGAGGCCGCGGTGGCAAGCAGGCCGGACTCTACAAAAGGCGAGTCGATAATCGCGTTTCTCGTCGCAAAGGAAGGAATTGCAACATCTGACGCGCTGCGCAAAGAGATAGTCGAGCACATACGGAAGACCGTGGGGCCAATAGCGACGCCCGACGAGGTGTATTTCGTTGGCAAGCTTCCAAAGACCCGCTCGGGCAAGATAATGCGCCGGCTGCTAAAGGCGATTGCAAGCGGCGACAAGATAGGCGACATCACCACTCTTGAGGATGGAGCGGCGATAGACGAGGTAAGGCACGCCTACGACGAATTGAAAAAAGCCGTGGGCTAAGCTAGAACTTCCAAGTCGCCATGACTTGTGGCGTCACCTCTACCACACACGAGTCGGGGCCCATCGCAATTATCGCCTTGGCGCTATTGCTTTTTGTAGTGCCAAGGTATTTCTTTACACAACGCCTTGTGACCCCTGTCGCGTATTTCGGGTCGTCAACTACCTCTGCAGTGCCCCTACCCCGGACGCCAAGTGGCGGACTATCTGTCGGGTTTTCGTCGACAAGAAAATAGACGCCGGGGTTCTTGCGGAGGGCATCTGTCTTTCTGCCCTGCCTGCCCGTGGCAAAATAGAACCTTCCTTTGCTGTAGTAGTACCAGACAGGATGGACAACCGGCTTGCCCTTTTCATCGAGGAACGCTATTCTGAGCAGGTTCGGCCTTGCAAGAAGCTGTCCTACCTCTTTTCTGGACAATGGCTTGGCATGGCTGTCTGCAAGTGCATACTCCACATTCTGAAATGACACTCGTACGTTAATTAATACTGCACGCGGATTGTATGGTGTTTCTTGATTTATTGACCATCGAGGTCGTTGTCAAGTTCGACAAGTGCCTATGTCGTTGCAAAACTCGATTTTACGCCGAAATGATGTTCATCTTGGTGTCGATGTCTATCTTGTGAGCGTCTGCAAACCCTGCCGTTCCAGCCAGGATGTACATCGCCGGCTCGGTATTCTTGTACGTGCAGCCCTGCTGATCAAGCACGCTACCGCACGGAGGAACATCCTTTTTCATGTACACCGCGTTGCCGTCCTGGTCGAACCATATCAGGTCGAGGTTGTAGTTCACGTTGAGCATCCAAATGTCGTAGAGGTCCGGCTTGTCGTACTTCATCAGCATGGCATTGTCAACTGGCAACTTGTCCTGCCTGAACGTGAGCCAGCGCTGCTTTTCTGCAACAGAGTGCGCCACCTCTACCGTTATCACGTCGTCGTTGATGCGCACCGTGCCCCTTGGAAAATCGGGGCTCCTGTTCTTGATGTCCTGCGGCATGAATGCAAGCCCGAGCCCACCTATCGCCACGGCCGCGATTATGACGGGGATGAGGACTGCCGACTTGCGCGCCACGTTTTTGGGCGCTCAAAAAAAGGATTTGAACCTTTGGTTTAAGGATAATATGTGGTGGAGGGGGTGGGATTTGAACCCACGGACCCCTAAGGGACGGGATCACTCATCCTGCGCTCTTGTGGATGTGGCGGGAGTAAATGATGTGCCGTATGCGCATCTGATCTTGAGTCCTGCGCGTTTGACCGGGCTTCGCTACCCCTCCACACAAATGGTAATTGCCCTGCCCCGCCGTCCTTATTTCATGCTTGCGCCTTAAAGTTAATGTGGCAGTACATACAACCGTTACCGGGAGAATGGCAAAACCCGAGACCGTAAACAGGCTTTGCATAAAGTGCCACACAAAGACTGTACACGAGGTTCGCGACAGGACTGTCGCAGGCACAAAGGTAGTGTGCACGGACTGCGGATTTTCACAGGTTGTGACGAAACTTGAAACCTGACCTTTATTTTATAAAATGACGGAAACATTCTCATAACCACAGGATTACGATAAACGTCGATGCACATTTGGTTTTGATTGCGGCTTTAAAGTGGCAAAAGACTAGCTTGAGCGATAAGGATGCTTCTTGAAACAATCGGCGCGGTCTAGCCAATCACGAGTCATGAGGCCAATACTGAGGTGGGGCGGTTTTGATGTGTATGTGCGCTTTTCTAACAGATGGTGTTTTGATTTACCGAGGATTATTTAGCGACAATTTCGTTATCTAATAACTGCTCCTTACTTGCGTGATAATGCTGTAAAAAACACTGCTCACAAAACCTGAAAAGGATGTAATGGTCTTTTCTTTCTCTGATTACCTCAATGCTTGCCCTTGCAGTACAACATCGGCAATGAGGCGGAGGGTCGTATTTCTGCATCATTATGTATCTTATCATGTCACATGAAGACGGCATTCATATACAAGAATGCATTTACAGACTAATATATGCATTTTTTGGATACATTGTAGTGCATTGCAACCACAACTGTTTTAGATTCTAAAATAGAAAATGTTTTGCCTTATACCCCAAAGGCATCCTCACAGCATCGGTACTGTCCACACAGGACGGGCAACGGCGTCCTGTTCCTTTCGCCGTTGCCCATATGAGGTGGACTAATGACGCTTGAAAATGGAATGTAAAATCTGTTAGAATTATCTCTGTCGCTCAGGGGTAACCGATGTCGTATTGAAAAACACACACACAATAAAAAGGAAGGGAAAAGGAATGTGAGGATAAGTGTAGCTTTGATGTCTCTCGCACTGGATGAGTGATGCTGTTGTTTTTTGCTCTTTAGTGTTGTCCGCCTTTGCTTGCTATGTGCTTTCTTTCCTCTTCTGACATGGAGGCAAAGCCGCGCTTCGCTGAACCGCCTAGTGGTGTATGCCTACACGGTCTGCAATGCCTCCGTTAGGTACTAGTTTTCGCTGTCGTTACCTTTATTACGAGAATATTCTCATCCTTCTGGCATGAAGATAAGTGAACTGAAGCCCGGTATGCGCAACGTCAGCGTCACCGCCAAGGTGGACTCTGTCGGCCAGCCAAGGACCGTGAACCTGAAGGCAGGCGGCACAAACACCGTGGCCGATGCCATAATCTCTGACGACAGCGGCAGTATAAAGCTGTCCCTGTGGGGCGACGACATCAACAAGATTCAGACCGGCGACAGGATCTCGGTAGAGAACGGCTACATCAACACGTTCAAGGGCGAAAACAGCATCAGCGTCGGCAAGTTCGGCAAGCTGACAAAAGCCTAGTCAACTAACTGATGTATCCCGTGTTGCGCGGCTTTTGAGGCTGCTGTTGCTGCTGGCCTTCCTGGCCTGGCGGCCCTCCTCCTCTTCCTGCCGCCATCTGCTGCTCTATCGTCTGTATGAGCATCTCTGTGTCCTTTGCGCGTTTTTCAAGATTTGCCATGTCCACGCTGACGTTTATCATGGAAAGTAGAGTCTCTAGCACCGCTTTTGACGCCTTGGCGTCAACTACATAGCCGGACGTCTCGCCGAGAAGGCACGTGCCTTTTATTCCGCGCAGTTTCGCTATCCCTATTACAAGGCCGTTCATCCCAGTGATGCTGCCGTTATCCATGAGGGATACGCCATGCGACGCAAAATCGCCGACAAGGGATGCGTCGGTGGCAGTTCCAAAGACGCGGGGCTTGTCCACAAAGACGCCCGTGATGTACGCCGCAAGCGTGAACACCTGCTGTGCGCCCAGCTGCGCGCCAAAGTCAAGTATGTGCTCTGCAAGCGCGTATTCCGAGTCGGGGTTTGACGGCTGCGAGTCGCCGGTGAGGAGAAGCAAGCTGGTCTCTTTGTCCTGCCACGAGAATATGCTGTTTTTCATAAGGTCAGCCGTGCCGTCGGTGCGTATCATCACCTGGGGCGGAAACGAGCTTGAATAAATGTCTGCAAGATGTGTGGCATGAAGCTCCTGTATGAGGTGGTCTACTGCCAGCTTGCCGACATAGCCCGAGCCGGGAAAGCCGCATACCAGATGGGGGTTAGTCGCAAACTTGGGCATCTCTTTGGCTGCATATACAAACTGGATTTCTCTGGCAGGCACTCTCTCTACTTTCTTGAGAGCCTCATGCTCTTTAAAGCCTTTCTTGCCTGCGTACAAATAGCTAGTCGAGGGGGGTTGAGCTGCCGTACATCCTGTCCAAAGCGGCGTCAACCTGCTCCTCCGGCACGCCAAAGAAGGAAAACGCCTCTGCGGTACTTGCCGCGTACTGCTTTTGCCCTGATGATGACGACGATGTCGCCGCGACGTACGCGTTTGAGGCTTCTTCAAGCAGCAGCCTTGTGTGCCTGTTCCATTCTTCTACCACGTCGCCCGTCCTAAAGAGCGGGGCAAGCCCTGCAAAAGCCGCGATGATGCCTATCCTGTATTTCTGCAGCCGCACCTTGGCCGGGTTCCTGTCGGCAAGCGACGGAACGAGCGCGCATATCCTGCTCTGGTACTCGTCAAGGTTCTTGGCGATGCTGAACGTCTCGCCGAGCGCCGGCAGGCTTTTTCTTGCGGCCCTTGCGTCGATGGACACACCTTCAAGCACGCCTGCAAGTGGTAGGAGCACAAAGTCGGGCGATGTTATGCCGTCGCCGGCAAGAAACCTTCTACATTTTGAAGAAGAAAGGTGCACAGTTATCGAGGCGAGCGAAATAGCCATCGCGTGTATGTGTGCGTTGCGCGCAAGGCGTCAGATAAACTCTCTGCCGTCACAACGAACAAAAACTTTTTGCGGCCGGTCTATCGGCCGTCCGGGACAGCCGTCCTTGCGTTGTCTGCAAAAAACTCTAGAAGGACCATGGTGGCCCCTGCCTCGTCGGGCGTTAATGTCATCAACTTACAGTCATAGGCACCCAAGACGAGTCGCCATTCTTCAAGCGTCTGCTCCTTGGTTATCCTGCCGCGCTGTCGCGTCACGAATCTCTGGAACTGACTTGTAAACGCAATGTCGTTCTGGCACCTTTCGATGGCGTGGGCCTGCATCAGTTTTTGAATGAGCCCATTTTCTACCCACAACATTGCCAATAATGGCGACTGAGAAGAGGTTATTAACCATATTCAGTGCAAAATCTAGATAAATCATCGAGAGCCCGGGTTTTAAATGGGGTTATGCATCATCGTACCGGAGCGCAGACAACGCCAGTCATGTTAGGCGGCCGGTATTTGCGCCGGCGGCCTTGCGGTGCGCGGCGGAATAAATGAAAAGCGCAAGAAGAGCGGATATTTCCTCGCTTGACAGACCAGAAAGCGACGGATCATAGCCTGACAGAATTGCCCGCCAGTTCTCGGTCGTTTTTGGGCCGTTCTCGCCTACTGCTCTGAACAGAACCTCGGTGAATCCCGCGTTAAAAACAATATCCTCTCTGCCCATCTGCACGGCATGGACCCTTGAAAGCTTGCTTACTAACCCGTTAATTTGCATTGCACTCTACTGATATATGTGACGCTAATAGGCAATATGGCCAAAAAATATCTGATAAAAGAAAACGCGGCGGCATTTTTGAACTTTAATCTCGATTGGAGGCAAAAGCGTGAGGGATCGCGCAGGTCCATTGGCCGGTTGCACGCGCATATGATAATTAGCGCCAATCGATAGCGACCGCGTGGTTCAGGTAATAGTCAAGCAACATCACCGTTGCCTCTATCTCGTCTGTCGACAGGTCTGCTAGGGAGGACTCGAAATCAGCCAAGATCTCACGCCATCCCTGAACCGTGAGTGCTTTGGTAGAGTTGTACGATATGCTGCAAAGGAGGTATCCGCCAAAGGCGTTTGTAAAGGTAAGCTCGCCGTCGCGCCTTTCGACTGCACGCGCTTGCAGCAACTTGCCAATCAGCCCGTTGACCAGCATATCGCATTACAACGACAAAGCCTATTAACGCCCTATGACCAAAAAGCGCAATATAAAACGAGCATTCTGACTAAAAAATCTGCGTTATATGCCTCGCTAGACTCGTATATCATGACATTGTCAACATACACATGACGTGAAAAGACTTGGATAGATTTGATCTCTGCCCTGCCAAGCAAGCCCTCCAAAATGATCTTGCAAAATATCTAAACAAAGACCAAATCACCAACATAATACTTCAAAAGAACTTCGGAGGCAGGGAGAGCACCAGTCTGGTAGCTCTGTGTTACAGACAAGGGATACGAACAAACCGCTCCCCCTGACCTGTGAACATGGCACTCGCATTTCTTTTATTACTTGTGGATTGGCTGCCTAGAGACACGCTCTGCTGAAGTTGTATAACTCAATGGGCATATCTCCGCGTGTGAGGAAAAAAGCGTGTGTACGTCTGATCCTCCTCGTATTTACTTATTCTTGATGATATAGCGTTCCAGATCGGTTATTGGAGCCTTCAACCGAACTTCCGCTCCGTCAAAGCCATCCACTTCATTCTTCGGTATGTCGTATGCCATCTGGGAGCCTTGTGTTTCAACGTGGAAGCTGTCAGGATAAAGGGCTACAACATTGCCTACCGGCTCGCCATCCATCGAACGGACATTCTTGTGAATAATCCTCTCCCAGTCAAGTACTGGGAACTCTTTGGCTTCCCTTATCACTATCACCTCTTCAGAGACAGGATTTTCCAAAACGACGACTATTTTTTCATTAACGTCTGGGCGGGAATCTGGTGTTCTGTATTTTGCCATCTCTTCGTCAGTAGGTGGATTCTCACGGCCAAACTCCTGCTTCGCTCCTTCCGTGACGTTGAACCATACTCTTTTCCCATCATACCTCTCTGCCAGGGCTTTTGGGATGTAGAACTTTTCTTTGCTTGCTATGCCTTTCTTTGTAACGACGTAGGTTCTTCCAATACCTTGGATTTCTCCGAGATCCACCTTCTTGTCAACGCCACGGGCTTCTTTGCCCTTTAGCTCATTCCAATCTACAAAGTCTAATGCGTTCTTGTTATCTGACACAATATCTTTTCGTAGAACTAATAATAATGAGATTCGACAGATGCTTTTAGCAGTTATTATTTTGGATTATTATTGGCTGGCAAGAAAATAACGTGTCTTTTGCCCTTGCTATTTCATTTAGACACTCCAGCCTTACTATCCCATTGTAACGAAAAGGCAACCTCTGCCAATTCGACCAAATCGACAGAAGAGGCTAACTACGACTTTTCTGCATGTGAGCAGCAAGTGCAATCATGTTGAACACAGCTAGCCGCAAACTCGTGGAGACATTCTAGACATATGCATTCATGGCACGTCAGTAATTCTGCCTCCTCCACAAGCATGTACGGACCTTATGTTATTTACAAGTACAGACTACCATGCAATAGTCTTGGCGCGATGTACCCTTAACTTTTTTATTTTATTAATTCAATATACGTGATGTTACGCAAATCCACTTGCGCGCCAAATGTGGTAACGGGGTCAGACTGGGACTGGCTTGCTGGTAAAGGCTAGCAATTTGAGCCAGCCACCTCTGATCTCCTTACATCACCATTCTGATGTGATGATAACAATATCTCAGTCTCCGCCGACATGATAAAATAACTACCCATTTTCATAGCAACCCTATGGAAAAAGAAAAATGTCAAAATTGCAGCGGTAGGGGTTACATCTTGATCGGTATGAATACCATGACGTGTAATACATGCAAAGGAAATGGGCGGATTAACACTAATACAATGAGCAACTATTTCGAATGACTAATCCGACAAGGATTTTCCCGTTAAAGCGGTGCCTTTCTTTTTTTGCACTCGGTGACCCAAAATATCACCGAGCTTAACGCACGAACCTTCTGTGAGACTGCGAACAATAGCCGCAGTAGTCAGTGTTTGGCCTGCTGTGGCAGATGCACTCACACCTGCCGCCTTGGGAAAAGCGCATTTTTCTACTCATCAAAATATCATACGCATTTATCGTATTTAAACAAAATTGTATAGCCAATATTGTAATATTTACAAGAGATAATCCGCGCCCTTGGCTACTCGATATCTGGTACGTGAGATAACAGACTGTTGACCAAATAGAATGTCGTCCTCTCTTCGCGCATACCCGCCTATGCACACCAACTTGAGTTCATCCTTACCAATTCTCTTACTCACAGAGTCCTGAAATGACTGGGATGGAACAGAATTCTCCGATTATTGACTTATACATCTTAACTATTTTATTCAATCCATGCGCTCTTGTAATCTATATGTCTGACAAAGGGCGCCAGAACAACAAAAAACGAGCCCGGAAGCCGAATCCTGGCAAGAGGGAAGTAAACGAGTACCCGCGCCAGGGCGACCAGGATCCCGAATTAGGTCTGGTCGGTGAAAAAGGCATTGAAGAGGTTGCTGAAAATAAAGGAGAAGCACTTGGAAAAGACATCAAAAAAAGAATGCGAAAAGGCCAAGACGAAGGGGTAACTTTCGACCCGTCAAGGTCTGAGGAATGAAACTCTTGCATCTGTTTGCTCTGTGTACCTGATGGTTTTATGATGGGCTGACAACGTTAAACTACAGTCGAGTCATGGCAGGCTCCGCCGGGCATTCTCCCTCGCGCTTCATGGTTTATCACACCCGGCGGGGCCATCAAGTTTTGGCAAGATTCTGGAGAGTCTAATTCCGTCTGGTAATTGCAGCGACAATCACGGCGGCTACTGCGCCCCTGCCAGAATTCTTGGAATAAATCTGCAAGATACTCCAGCATGAAAAATTGCCTTTTGGACAGAATATTTGGTTACAGCTTTCTGCAACCGAATAAGGGAACCCGTATGATTCCTCCCTATTTTGACGATAACTGAAAATCCCGTCAATCGTTGCCTAGTTGTTTCTTGACCCTTCTGTTTTCTATTGCCAAGATGGCAAAGCTGAGGCCGATAAAGGCAAGCTGGAATGCTTCTGTAACGATGTCAATTGGATCTACTTCGCTCCCTCTATGGGTAATTGGATTTCCGGGCATACGGGTTATGACCCAGATTGCTACAAAGGCGATAGTCCCGGCGATGCCTATTGAGTACCACACTTTCCCCCATTTCTTTAGAATCGGGAGTACCCAAAAGACTTGGGCAAGGCCGCCGACCAAGAATAGTATGACATTGTTTCCGAAACGGTGGTGAGAGATAGAGTTAGCAGCCAAGTATAGATGGATTATTCCCGCCAAGATTGTCGTCGCTGCAGCACCAAAGTAAAGGAAGCGGTTCTGGGCGTTCGTGTTTTTATAATTGCTCTCCATTTTTTATTCTGCCGCATTTTACAAGAATGAATTTTAAGGATTTCGTACAATTGTTATGTGAGGTAGACAAGAGCCAGCTACTGCCAAGTCTTTTTGGTTAGTCAAACTCTTTCTCCCCCTGCGGTACTGGACCATTCCATTAGTGATATGAAGGAAAAGAGCCTTGGGTGGGATTTGGACCCACGACCTCTACCTTACCAAGGTAACGCTCTACCAGGCTGAGCTACCAAGGCTCAACGTTCAACAAAACACGAGGGTTTGATTAAGGTATCGAAGGAACAGCCAAGATTTAATTACTGACGGCGCATCTTTGCGCTGTGCGCGGGGGTTGTAGAGCCCGGCCAAATAGGGAGAACAACAACCTTGGAGACGCGGGACTTAAGATCTCACAATGGGTCATCCCGTCCCTTAGGGGTCCGTGGGTTCAAATCCCACCCCCCGCACTATTTTACTAGGATTCTGTCAAGAATTCGTCGGATAGAAGAATATGATGTGAAACTAGATCCGACGATTATTTGACAGTACTCTAAAAGATGTAAAATAAAACCTAGTCGAACGATAAAGAAATCATTTGCAGAATATAGAAGTACATTGTTTGAGCTTAGACTAGCGAATTGATAGGAGTGACTATTTTGGAAGAGACGACAAAAACCACTTTTGATGCCGTTCTGCACTTTACGGTTCATGCGGGATTTAGATTTGATGGCTCTAATTCTGTTGGCCTAACACGGTCCGTCATTCCATGGACATATTTCCTGTTCCGTATCTACTGTCGGACCTCTATACATATAGCGCCTGATTCGTCGTTTCCCTGGCAAAACTGTTATCAGATGTGTCTGGGATATTTCTGTTGTACATCCTTATGAGCGGCGTTGAAGATGGTGGCAAATCCGCAAACAGAAACGCTGCAGAAACAAGCTGCCCAATTTGCGGAAAAAGGTTCGATAGTATTGCCGAAGTGCAAAGACATCTAACGGTGGAGCACATGCAAAAAGGCGAGATTCCAAACAAAGAATCTCCTGAGGACGCCCCTTCGAGCAAGGGGAGTTAGCAAGATAGTGGGAGAGAAATTTGTAGATTGGTTCAACAAAAAGAAGACGACATTCTCTATAGCTCGGATTGGAAGAATTTTCGCATCAAGGCGAACAAGTTCTTGCAAAAAACAGAAGAAAATGCAATGCAGGGAATCAATCCTGGCGGCTATTACTATGCGATCTGGTGCAGAGACGCGTCTTATATCCTCCGGGACTGGTTCCTCTCTGGTCACGTCCATGAAGTCCTTCGGCACCTCTACCTGATATGGTCTCATCAAGTGGGCGATGATAATGATGACAGTAATGATAAGAGCAGAGAACCGCAAGAGAAAGAGAAGATCGTATATGGCCGGGGTTCGCCAGAAGAAAAGTTCAAGACTGCTACCTTGCAGGAGGATCTGAGGAAATCCTTTGATGGCGCACTTCCAACAACAATTTACCAGGCAGGCTATTCGGAGATATATGGAAAGAATCCTGATATTGATTCTACCGCATTGATGATTTCCACGACTGCGTGGGTACTTTCACATGTATTGGACGAGCATAATAAACAAAAGCAGGCGCATAATCGCGTTAAAGATATCGACCAGCCAATTCGCATGAAGGTGGCATCTCATCGTACAGCTTCTTTGGATCCCATGGAGAGCAGGAGTATTTTGCAAGACCCAATTGCACTTGCCGACCACCTAAGTGAGAGGATGTCTAGGGCCGTTCGCTATCTTTCCAGCAGGGATTCAGACGGCGACGGTTTGCTTGAACAGGGGCCAAATGAAGATTGGATGGATACCGCAATGCGCTCTGGAAAGATCGTCTACAGTCAAGCGGCATGGATAATGGCGCTAAATAATTTCACCATGCTGTTATCCAAAATGAATTCTCCCACCCGCGGCAATGACGCTGGCATGATGATGATGACTGCCAAGGACACTGCAAGTCTCGCGAATCAAGCTATCCAAGCTGCAGAAGATATACTATGGTCAGAGGAGGAAGGCAGTTACGTCGATATTCACGCCGGATACCATATTGGCAAGGTATACAGATTATTGACTCAAGACGTATTGTTGTACTTGGTGGCCATAACAGAAAACACCGGCAACGACCCTCTTCGGGCATCTGAAACAACAAAAGGAAGAACCAAGAACCACAGTGCAGAAAAGTTACAGATTTCCCAGAACAAATTACACAGACGATCGCTGTCCGCCCTGAATGAAGTCAAAAAAAGGGTATGGAAAGAAAAATGGCCGCTAATCACGGAGGCCCTTTTGGACACGACAGGACCCTGGGTATTGAAGCCGTTCCAATACCACAACCATACCTTCTGGCCTTGGATCACGGGGATAGAAATGCTCGCAAGAAGCAGATTTGAAATGGTAGAGGATTGCAATACGCTGCTTTCAACCTTGGCTTCAGACGGCCATCCTCATACACATGCTTTTTATGAATGGATTAATCCATTAAATGACAAAGGCGATGGTGCCTTTCCATTTAGAACAGGTATTGCAGAAGTACGAATAGCCCTCACAGATATACTCGCTAGTACGTCAGAAGTCTGAAAGCAGATCGGCTGATATTTTGTTAAAGAAATTGAATTTTTTGTCGTATTATGCGCTAGCGAGATAATGTGGCCTCCATTCTTAAATTGGTCCATTCCACTAGCTTCTGGAAACAGCATACCCCTATCTGCTATCGAACGGTCCGCCATTCTGGTTAAAAAACTCGTTAATATTTTCCAGATCATATCATAACGATAACAATACACATGACTACTGTGCGACAGGGAAAGAAAATTGCAATAGTGACAGGCTCTAGCAAGGGGATCGGCAAGGCGATAGCAATGGCCTTTGCGACAAGTGGAGAATACGTCGGAATCGTGATAAACTCTAGAAACTATGAAGAGGCAGAGCCTGTCGCGAAGAAAATCAGGCAACTTGGCAATCATTGCGATGCCCTTACAATAGAGGCAGATGTTTCGATTGAGAGTGATTGCCAGCGACTTGTTAACGATGCTGCAAAACATTACGGCAGAATTGACGTCCTAGTTAATAACGCCGGAATTCAGAAGGAAATTCCATTTGAAGAAACATCCATTGAGCAATGGTATCGAACTATAAGCGTAGACCTAACCGGTCCCTTCATCTGTAGCAGAGAAGCGATCAAGCACATGCTAAAACAGGATCCGCAGGGAGGATGTATCATAAATATATCGTCCGTCCATCAGATTATTCCAAAGCCGCTGTACATCCCATATGCTACTTCCAAGGCAGGCATTGAGATGATGACAAAGACCATGGCCTTGGAGCTTGCCAAACACAACATAAGGGCAAACCTAGTTGCGCCCGGAGCCATTGAAACGGACATGAACAGCGACCTCAAGAATAATGTCGAAGAATTTGAAAGGACACTCGAAAGGATTCCAGTTGGGAGAATAGGAACGCCTGAAGAAGTCGCTAACGTAGCAGAATTTCTGGCATCAGACAAGGCGAGTTATGTCACCGGCGCAACCTTCTTTGTAGACGGAGGTATGACCCTTTATCCAAGCTTTCAGCCTACTTTTGGACAGGAGCGTTAGTCCAAGTATCTCAATGATTGTTTAGGCAATGTCGAGTTCGATATCGCTCTCCCCTTCTTCCTCTCTGATAATCTCCATCACTCGAACACATTAAAGGAATTTCCTTTCATAGATTCAAAATCTATCGTTTGAAGCAAGACGTTGCATGGTTTTATGTAATATAATCAGAATACGCGCTTAACGAGACTTTATTACGGCATCCAGCTTCATGCCATCCTCTATCTTTAGTATTCTTCCGGAGGATACCCTCTCTCCCGTGTTTAGAAAGCGAAGCTCATACTCCAATGGGTCAAGTCCTGCTCTTTCTAGAATCTGTTCGGCAACAAGGGATTCTTCGCGTATTGGGATCTCTTTGAATCCGACAGTGACGTTCTTTGCGCCTGGACCGCCAGTTACATCTGAGGCCATGTGTATGTATATTAAATACCTTGAATGATTCAAATGATTTTCCAAAGATGCAAACACGTCATGTGCATATCTATCTAGATGGTCATAGTCATATCCTCAATCGCTTCTACTGCCATACGTTTCTTATGTGAAAGAAAGGAAGAGAAACAGGACAGAATTGACAATCATTCCGTTGCCTCATTTCGCTATCATCTCTTTTAGATTAGCTGCGAGATAAAGTTGTATAGGCATTGGCACATTGGCAGGAAATAATATTCTTGAATCTCTGCTGTGGGGCTTTGTAGCAAGTCTCCCTTTGGTACTGGGCGCGATACTTGCTTCCTTCGTTAGCCTGCCAAGAAAAGTGATTGCCTCAATAATGGCCTTTGGCGCTGGTGTACTGGTTGCTGCTTTGACCTTTTCACTAATAGATGAAGCTTTCAGTCTTGCAAAGAACATGGTTC
This sequence comes from uncultured Nitrososphaera sp., assembly GCF_946478925.1. The sequence goes on from NZ_CAMLDP010000019.1 coordinate 13,738, forward strand.
CGGTAATCGCTGGTTTTGCCCTCGGAGGAATTTCATACAGTGTCGCAAACCGCATAATAAACAAGAAGAATGAAGGTTTGAAGAACAGAAAGAGGTCACATGGTGAAAATGCAGGAGGTGGTGCAAACGCGTCTGGATTGGCCCTCATGGTAGGCTCCCTCATGGACAATATACCTGAGAATATGGCACTCGGGATCTCTATTGTTACTGGAGGAGTTGTAAACGTTGTATTGATTGCGGCCATCTTTATTTCCAACTTTCCAGAAGGCTTGGCTTCGACTCAGGGAATGCGGAGCCATGGCAGGAGTAAAAAACAGATACTGCTGATTTGGAGCGCGGTTGTTGTCATAGGCACGGTGGCTTCTGCGATTGGATTCTCTGTTCTTTCCAAGGCCCCGCCTGAAATTGTGTCAGCTGCCCTCTCTTTTGCCTCTGGAGCTATCCTTGTAATGCTGGCAGAATCCATGATTCCAGAAGCATTCGAGAAAGGCGGGAGCGTAATTGGCCTTGCAACAATGGCGGGATTTGCGATTGCTTTTGTTTTGGGAAAATTGGGAGGAGGCTAATACAGTAACATGGTCTTTACGAAAGGGTCTTTTTACAAATATATGAAATCAGGTTCAAGTGATGTCAGGTTCCCCGAAGAAGGCAGTGGACTATTAAAAAATTCGCAACGATGTAGCGAATTCTTGCCCTGTGATATTTTTACGATAACGGCTCTTTCTCATCCTGAAATTCCGAGTTTTTCAGAAAAATCTGAACAACTGATACTACCCTCTCTGTGGAGCGGATGTCAATACGCATCGCCTATAGCCGGAGTCATCTACGAAATGCGTTTCAGGCACGCCATTATCTTCCAAGCGACACTCCCGCCGCCTTTAGCTGCTTCATGACATACTCTACGTTGGCTGCGGTGACGCTTCCGATAGCCGAGGTTTCGCCTGCCATGCCATGAGACCTTATCATCGAATTTACGAGCTGCGATATCATCTCTGAATCGTAAAAAGCCGTGGTTTCAGCCAAAAGCTCTACCACTTTTGCCGCATCGGTGGCGCCCGTTATCTTGCCAGACGTTATGAGTCCGCCGAACTTTTGGACTGATTCGTACACGCCGATATTGTACGCAATGAAAGCGATTTTTTCTGCCGGCAAGATTTCGTCGATTCCTTGAGGAGAATCCATATGCTGCAATCTTTATGTGCAGTCGGGATAATAGGCTTACATTCTCTCTTTCTGTATCATGCTGCATGACTAGGTGGCAAACAATAATACTGCTTTTGGCTACCTTGTCCTTGAAAGAGATTGAAAATAGCATCTGTCGTGGGGGCCCGGCCCAATTTCATAAAGCTGGCGCCTGTCCACAAGGCACTTGCCAAGAGCCCAGAAATAGAGCACACGATAATCCACACCGGCCAGCACTATGACTTTGAAATGTCCGAGATATTTTTCAAAGAGTTCAAGATCCCCGAGCCGGACGTTAACTTGGAGGTCGGGTCCGGCACCCCCGGATACCAGACGGGCGAGATGATAAAGAGGATAGAGCAAGCGCTCTTGCGTTCAAGTTTTGACCTCGTGTTAGTGTACGGGGACACCAACTCGACGCTTGCAGGGGCGCTTGCAGCCGCTGGCTCTGGGATAAAGCTTGCACACGTAGAATCTGGTCTGAGGAGCTTTGACAGGCGGATGCCAGAGGAGACAAACAGGGTATTGACGGACCACGTAAGCGACTATTTGTTTGCCCCAACGCGCACCGCAGTCGACAACCTGCGCAAAGAATCGGTCCAGGGCCGGATAATTTACAGTGGCGACCTGTCAGTTGAAATCGTCGACGAAGCAGTCAGGGCCGGCGCCCGGTCTGACGTCCTTGACCGGCTGGAGCTGGAATCCAAGTCGTACGTGCTTTTGACTATCCACAGAGTAGAAAACACTACTGCATCGCCGGACAGCCTTGCGACCATAATTCGGGCGATAGAGGCGCTTTCGGATACGATAATAGTGTTTCCCGCGCACCCCCGGACGCTAAAGGCTCTGGAAAAGAGCGGCCACATGCCGGCCGTCTCGCGCTGCAAGAACCTGAAATTGATAAAGCCCCTTGGGTACGTCGACTTTGTCAAGCTGGCGCACAACGCAGGCAAAATAGTCACTGATTCGGGCGGCGTCCAGAAGGAAGCCTTTCTGCTAAAGGTTCCATGCGTCACCGTCCGGCAGAACACCGAATGGGTGGAAACGGTCGGCATGGGCTGGAACAGGCTTGTCGACAGCAGCGATGCGCAGGCGATAATCGAGGCAGTGCGCAAATGGGCGCCCGCAAGAAAAACGCACAGGCCAGTTTTTGGCAGGGGCAAGACCTCTGCGACAATCCGGGACAAAATCGTGTCACTGTTGCAGCGGCAAGGCCGTTAAGTTGTTCTATCTCGGGTCTTTTTGCAGATGATGAGCTCAGTCGACGGCCCTTCGCGGGTCATCGACAGGAGCAGACGCTCCAGCGGATAGATGGCGCCTCCCACGGCAGACCCTGCGGATTCGCCTCTGCTCACGAGCCTCGTAAGAGACCTCCAGCAGAATCTTCTGAACCTTGAATCTGAATTGACGGGAGCGTTCATCAGGACGAACATGGGCGCACGCTCTATTACCTGAAACCCTGTCTCTGCAAGCAGCCTCTCGATGTACCTTTTTGACCTTGTCACCTGAAAATTGGCCCTTGCCCCGTTAGAGTGCACAAAGTTCTCCGACAGGACAAAAATCCCAGCCGGCTCCAAGAGCGCATGGATGTTCTGTACCGCCCGCCTGTACTTTTCATCGCTTGTGATGTGGAAAAGGACGTCAAAGGCGGACACGACGCTGTACCTGTTCTTGCCCAGCGTTTCAAGCAGGTTGTTCTCGCCAATGTCGGCGACATAAAACTGCGAGTCGGGGTACTTTGCTTTCATATTCTTTACCGCGACGTCCGTGATGTCCAACCCGTCCACCCTGCCCCTGCACAGTTCCTTCCAAAAGTCGATGTAAAAGCCCGTCCCGACACCGATGTCAAGGACTGTCGTGGCGTCGCTAAAGCGGTAGTCTAGTTTCCCGAGAGTCTTGAGCAGGACGTGCCTGCGGACCCTGTACATCCACCCATTGTAATTCTTGCCGAGGGTGGAAAAGCCCACGCCGGACAGGTCGAAATTCTTGGCAAGCCTTTCCTCCCAGTACCCCCTCGTCTCCGAGTTTTTCATAGCGCAAGCCTCCTCGTTGCGCCCCTGCTGTCCTCAAGCAGGTTCTGGTACATGCCGATAAACCTCGACGCGACTGCGGCCGGGTCGTGCTCTTGCGGAAGCCGGATGTGCACGTTTCTCTGGTAGTCTATTACTTTCAGGCCGCAGGCGAGGGCTTCAAGCGCCGTCTTGCTCAGGTTTTCAAGCACCCTGCCGTTTACGTACCTTATGTCGGCGTATGCCTCGTACCTTCCAAGAAAGGCCGGCATGTCGCCATACTTGATGGGGTTTTTGGTCCTGTCGTACACCTCCAGCTTGTAGGGCAAATTGCTTTTTTCAAAATGCCGTACGACCCGCGGTAGGTCTGCCGTCTCGGTGTTGAAGGTCAAGGCTTTGCCGTCATTGTTCTGACCTGAATTTTCTCCAGTGGACTTTGATGCCGGCCGGAAATGGTCTACGTCCACAGGATTTGAGACGTAAATCGATCCTTGCGGCGCCAGTTCTACAAGGTCGGGAGTAGCAACGATAACCATGTCGGCCATCTTCTGGGCCTGCGGGTTTATTCTCCGGTTTCTTATTCTCCTTGCCGCATAGATGGCCGCAACAGCAAGGTCCGACGCGACTGATCTGTGCGGAAGGCTGTATTTCTTCTTCAGCCCTCTGATGTCCGTGCCGTGGTAATGGAGCACGATTGTTATCTTGTTCCCAAATTTCTTGCGCAGGGCGGGCACCAGCTCTGCCCTGCTATGGACGTGAACCACGTCCGCCTTTTCCGCCCTTGTCATGCATTCCTGTACAAAATCCTGGGGGCTATCGACGACGTCTACGATGCCCTTTCCCCTGTAAAAATCATAAATCCCGAACTTGTCTGCGTTACTTGTTATTACGACCTGTGACTGGCACCCCTGCATCCTCTGGTATTTTGCCAGAACGCACGCCACGCCGGCCTGATCCCAGACATGCAGTATGTTCAGCATTTTGTTTTTTTCACGACCTTGTTTTCAGACATATCTCCATCTAGCTCGATTGGTAGGCCCTCAGTATTTCAGGCTCGAAATTCTCCCACACCAGATTTCTGCGCGCAAACTCAAACGTCCTTGTTCTTTTCTTGTAAAGCTCATCCATATTTTCGCTATAGTATTCCAACTGCGACGCCAAGTCTTTATAGCTGTCAAAAGTAGAGCAGTTTTCCTGCAGCGTCTCTGTCACGGTTTCAAAGGAGGAAGTGCACATCACGTAAAGGCCAGCGTGGGCGTATTCGTAGACCTTGTTCGGGTTGGCAAAGTAGTGTGACCAGTGCTTTCTCCACGGAAGCAACCCTGCCGAGTTGTTCGACATCTCTTTGAACATTTCTCTTCTCGGAAGGAACCCTGCAAAATCTACCCTTGAGGACGGAATGGCGGCTTGCTGCCAGCCGAGCACCCTCAGTCTCCCCGTGTTGCCGTTGTTGGAATCAAACAGGTCGTACAGGCCGTCCATGTTGCGGTTTGGCAGCGTGGAGCTGCTGCCCTGGCCGCCGCCGTCGCTTCCCGAGTAGACGGAGGACAGCCTGTCCATGTATCGGGGCTCGTCAATGTCGCTTGTCTCCTGCCTCGTTGGGTAGTTCGGGACGACTAGTACCTTGGCGCCGTTCCCGGAGGCCAGCCTGAGCTCCTTTGCAATCCTGTCAGAGACGGTGATTGTCACTTCTGATGAATCCAGTACCTCCTTCTCCCACTTTGTCCACAGGCTGGTCGCGTGGCGGTTTATCGCGCTCTTTTTGGTCCGTGCCGCAATGGACCTGATGGAATGCGCCAGGCTGCTCGCGCGATGCTGCCGCTCCTGCGCTTCTTCCATCTCTCTCAGGAGAAGCGAGTGCTTTGACCACGACTCGTGGTCGTCATATACAAAGTGCTCACCGAAATCCTTGACGAGCCTTGCCGAAAAGAGGTTGTGGGCGTGCACAACGTCCGGCCTGACCTGCGCGAGGATTTTGCCGAGCTGTCCCTTTACCGAATGCCAGTAGTACGGGATTCCATAAAGCGCCTTTGCCGTCCAGTCTATCTCGTACGTCTTGCTGAATGCTTTTGGCACGTATCCGCTTGCAATCTTTTTCCCCGCAAAATACACCTCGTGGCCCTGCTTTGACGCAGTCAGAGCCGATTTTTCGACCCGCCAGTCCGGAAGACCATCGTGAGAAAGGTGCAATATCCTCATTGCTCGCCGCTATAGTTATTCCTCCAAATCTAAAATGAGTTTCACAGAAAATGACGTTTTCCTCTAGAAGCTTTTGCAGTAGTCGTTACACTAGAGGTTTCCATCTGGCCTGCCAACTGCCGATTTCCTCCATGATGGCCTCAAGCTCCTTTGCACAGTCTGAAAGCCTGTACTTGACTCCTGCCGATCTTCTTCCTCCGCCGGTCTTTTTGACCACCAGGCCCACGCGCTCCAGCTCCTTTAGGCGCTCTGACAACACTGTGCCGCTGATTCCCGCAAGGACGCGTTTCAGGTCGCCAAAGCTCGCCGGTTCTCCTGCGCTTAGGTTTTCAAGGATCAAAAGCGCCCACCTTCTGCCCAGCGTCTTTGCTATCCTTGCGGCGCCTACAAACCCTCTTCTGCCACTGCTGTTCATCCTATCTAGGGTGACATTCATGCCGGCCGCACCTCTTTTCCTTGCAGCGAACTGGCCTTGCACCAGAGCGACGATGCCTTGGCGTCTATGCATGGCAAGATCTTAGCCCTCCTGCTGTCGCAGGTCGCGCAGCATCTGCTCAAACTGCTCTTTTGTGATCTCGCCTTTTGCGTACCTCTCCCTGACAATCGACTCTGCATCCTGCCTGTATTGTTGCGGCGGGTAACGATAGTAACCCCATCCTCTTCCCCTCCAGGGCCAGAGCAGCCACCTCGCCACGATGAAGATTAGGAATATCACAAAGATGCCGCCAAGCCAGCCGAAACGAAACGGAAAGAACGGATAGTAGTAGTGGTATCCGCTTGAAAGCTGGGGAGCCAGCAACAGCGACACAACAATGGACACTCCGATCGCGGCTATCACTCCCACTATGCTCCAGCCTATGATTTTCCTTGTGCGGTCTGTTTGCCATTCGCTCATGCTACTTGGCTCGGCCTCCTGTTATAATGCGGCTTGAAAGTGATTGATTAGATTCGTTCATCATTCAACTTGCACTCCCTGTGTTCTGGTTCTGCGGATCGCAAGCACTACGAGCGCGGCTGCTGCAAGCGTTATCAGGATGGCTCCAAGGCCGATGTGGGCCGTGTGAGGAAACCCAAAGCCTATGCCGGAAGCAATGTGAATTTCATGCACGGCTGACTTGTAAAATATGCCAACTCCGATAACGCTTCCCGCGGCAATCAGCGATTTCAGAGATACGCCGGCACGCGCTGCGACTGCGATAACTATGACAAGGCCAAGGCCGTACAGCCCGTCACCTATGGGCTCAAGTGTCGCCGCGCCTGAATTCAGGCCGATGGCGCCAAGCAGAATCAGCCCTTCGCCGGCAAATCCAAGTGCAAATCCTGCCAGGTGTATCCCCATGCCTATTGCGGCGTACCTGCGCGAAAGTGCCGCCAGGCTGGTGCTACTGCGCTGCCCTGGCAATCCTGTCTAGCGCCTCCTCGGTTCCTTTTGCGATGCTGTTCTTCACGTTGCCTCTGAACAACACCGGCACGCCGGGCACTTCTATGTCCCAGGAAATGTCTATCTTTGTTGCCGAGCCTCCATCAAGGGGGGTCAGCGTGATCTTCCTTCTGCCTGTCATTACGCCTTCCCTCATGACTATCTCCACAGACTTTTTGGGGTTCAGCATCACTGTCTGCCTTCCACGCGAGTCCCTAAAGCCGACCGTCACCTCTCTTTCAATGATGTTGCCATCCCTGCTAATGTTCCTGACGGAGTTAAGCCCTGGGTAGTACTTTGGCTCGCTGTCAACGTCTGCAATTATCTCCCACACCCTGTCCACCGGGGCAGGCACGTTGCGACTGGCGTTGATTCTCGACATTTTTCCTAATCATCACCTTGTTACGGTCGTTGCCGGCAACACGGCCCTTGCGCTCATCACGCCCTTTGCAACGCCGAGGCCGAATATGCCTAGGCCGATTATGACTCCGAATATGGGACCTGGGACCACGATGACTGCCAAATATCCAGTAGCTATCAGGGCAGGCATCATGAACATGGCGCCGCTAACAGCCAGCAGCCCTGCCACAAGAAACGACCTCTGCTTCCACGACACGACGAACGCCCCTGCGGACATCACGACGGCGCTCATGCCAAGCACCGGCCCAAACCATGTCGGCCCGGCTCCCGGTAAGAGCCCTGCCTGCACTATCAGCGGCGCAAGGCCTGGCTGCAACACCAGAAATCCGCCTGCAAAAAAGGGCAAGACTACTGCAAGTGTCGCAGCGGCCAGCCCCACTGCCAATACGCGTTTTAGAGTTTTTGTCATGCCCAAACATCGGCAGAAATTATTTTAACGGTTGTCAACCAAAGACACGTAACTTAGTTACCACACCCTTAATCTACTCTGCCAAAAAGCCCTTTTAGTGAGCTTTAACTATGGTGCTATTAATGATAATGCCGCTTGGTATTGACGACAGGTTTGCTAACCCCATTGATCCTGTACTGACTGCCGCCAAGCCCGGAAAGCCTGGTTAAATTGGTCCACGAATACCGCGACAGGATATACATACGCAAAGACATAATGCTAAAGCTGTCAGAATACGGCGAGCTCAACCAGAGCAAGCTGATGAGCTACTGCGGGCTCAACAACGTCAAGCACAAGGTGATAATCGACGACATGGTGGAAAAAGACCTACTGACTAGATTCGAGGAGCTGTGGGGTAACAAGACGATAATAAAATACAGGCTGTCTGAAAAAGGCAGGGCAATATTGAATGAAATACTGGAGCCGTACGAGGCTCTGTTTCCCCGGGAGAGCAAATCCCAATGATGATGACGATGATAAGGATGAAGACAGGTAACTTTGTTACCAGCGTTTTTTATAACGCAAAGGGGGCATGTAGTTCGTGACGGCGCCACCGGGAAAGGATGAATCTCGCGACAGCCCATTTCGGATAATGGACGAGATAATCTACCAGATAAACAAGACCAAAAAGATGTTCATCATGATGATAGTCACCATCATGGTGATAGTGCCAGTGTCAATCGTCATCATATTTGCCACGTTTGGGCCTCCGTTTGGAGGAAGTGGCGGCGGAGGGGGGGCATGGTGGTGGCAGCAGCACCAAGGTGGCCCGCCGGGCCCGCCTGCCTTCAGCCCTGCATTTGACGCGGTACGCATACTGATAACAGTAGTCGTGCTCGTATGGCTGGTGCTCGGAATCAGGCAGTGGTTCGTACTTTCAAAGTGGACAAACAAGTACAAGATCTACAAGGAGCTTCAGAAAAAGATCGAATCCAAGCTGGACTTTGAAAAGGGCGAAGGCGAAGACGACGAAGAAGAAGGGCGCGGCTCCTCCGGCCGCTCGGACTAAAAGACGTTGACTGGGTGCTGGCCGGTACAAAGCCCCGTCTTGGCACGATGTGAAAACACCGCGTACGGCGAGGCTTTAATCTTGCTTGCCGTAACTCTTCAAAAAGCGTGTGTACTGCAACACACAATAGTTTCCGCAAAACAAGATGTGCTTTCAGACCGCCTTGCATTGGTTGCGGTCCTTGTGCTCGTAGTAGTGAGTCTGGCAGAAATCGTTTCCGCACTCGTAGCAATGCCAGCCGGAAAGGGTGTAGCAGACGACGCACTTGCCTATCGGCTTGTTGTAGTCATAATCCTTTCTTGAGCTCTTTGATTGCGGCTGCTTTTGGGGTTTCTGTGGTGGCCTCATGTCTGCTCAAAGTTCTGGGGTTTTAGCGGGTAGAAAACGCATTGGCTAGGGGACCTCAAAAGTACTTGCCTTTATGCAAGCCTCGACGTACAACAGGCTCCATTCGCCCCACCGTTATTTAAGGTTGATGCATGGCGGTCCTGTTGAGAAAAGAGTGTACGTCATGGCCTTGAATAGACGATGAAGGGCTGGTCGGTTATGACGTGGTCGTGGACGAGCGCCGTGTTTGTAAAGTCCTTGCTGGCTTGGTCGGTGCTATAGGTGCAAAGAAAAGCTCTGCTCCGTCCATCCCCGCTTGCTCTTGTACGTGCGCGACTTGGCGCTCGGTCTTTTGATAATGATAATGACGATGGATGCCTGCAAAACACCAGGTTGCAGTAGGTCCTGCCGCCTGCGGTTATGTTGCCATAATTGTCATACTTTATCGCTCCAAACCTGCTTGCCTCTGTATCTGCGGGCCAGCCGGTGTTTGTAGGCTGGAAAAACGAGCCGAGCACCTCGTCTCTGCTGCCATAGCTACTGTGGATAAGAACCGCGTACCCACTTCTGAGGTTGCGCACGAACCTTAGAGCCTCTGCCTTGTGGGCCAGGTAGATTATCTCCGCCGTGGAAAGTGAATTGTCTAGGTGCGGTAGGTTCCTCAGAAGGTTTGCCCTTATCTCGTGCATAAACACCTCCGACCCGTATCCGAACGTCTGGCTTATCGCCTTGGATATCAGGTCGTACCTGGTCAGCACTATGTGCCTTGGGAGCCTGCGAATCGTCGACAAGTGGTTGAGAAAGAGGCTGGAGCACGACTCTCCAAGAAGCTCAAACGCTCTGGTTATGGCGTCATGCATTAGGTCGCTGACCATTGCCCGCGGCTTGTACCCTGCATACAAAAGCGACTCGTGGATGTAATCCATCTCGCTCGTCATAAACGCACCACGATGTAGGATTACCTCATACGTGGTAAAAAGCGCCTGTTTGTTCGCCTGTACGAGCTTGTACATCATGATGTAAGATTTATTTATCATGCCCCGGCGCTATCAGTCTTGGATGGTTGCCGCTGCAAAGACCATAATCGAAGTAACGGTCGTGGGCAAGGATCGCAAGGGAGTGGTGGCCGACATTACCAACTTTATCTTCAAGAATGGCGGCAACATCGAAAAGATAAACCAGAATGTGGTGCGCGGCCTCTTTGGGATGCAGCTAGAGGCGTCGTTTGCGCAGACCAAAAGAAAAGAGCTTGACGCCGGCCTCAAGGACCTTGCCAAGAGGCTCCAGATGGAAATCAAGGTCCATTACCAAGAGCCGGACAGGCTGAGAAACGTCGCAATTTTGGTGAGTAAGGAGTCGCATTGCATAAACAGGATACTTGTCGGCCGCAAAAAGGGCGAGATAAAGGCCAACCTCGCAGTGGTGATTGGAAGCGAGCCTTCGCTCAAACCCGTCGCCGACGAGACAGGCATCCCGTTCCATTCTGTATCTCATACAGACCAGGCCGAGGCAGAGAGGAACATACTTGACCTCATCGAAAAGTACAACGTAGACCTGATAGTGCTTGCGCGCTATATGCGCATCCTCACGCCAAACTTTGTCTGGCGCTACCCAAACCGTATAATCAACATACACCCGTCGCTACTGCCGGCGTTCCCCGGCGCCTACGCTTATGTCCAGGCGTACGAGAGGGGAGCCAAGATAGTGGGGTGCACGGCGCACTTTGTCACAGAAGACCTCGACCAAGGGCCCATAGTCTGCCAAGAGTCGTTCAAGGTGTCCGACAGTGACACACTGGAGACGATAAAGAAAAAGGGCCAGGAGCTTGAGGCAGAGACGCTCTTTGAGGCGGTAAAGCTTTACCTTGAGAACCGCCTTGAGGTGTACTGGGGCAAGGTGCTCGTGCACAAGTCTCCCCGAGACAAGACGACGACAAGTTCTTAACGCCGGCGCCGCGCTTTTAGCTGAATAAACGTGTCCGTCTTTGGCATGAGCGACCCTGAATTCTGGGGGGCGCTCAAAAAGACTACGAGGGCGATAATCCCTGTCGGCTCGCTGGAGCAGCACGGTCCCCACCTGCCGGTGTCGACCGACGCCCTGATAGCAGAGCATGTCTCAAAGCTGGTCGCGCAAAAGGTGGGCGCACTCGTGCTTCCTGCCATAGCCTACGGCGTCTCGTTCGAGCACGACCCGATGTTCCACGTGTCGCTGCGCAACTCCACACTTTCGGCGCTCGTATGCGACACATGCGCGGCCCTTGCCGGACACGGCATCAAGGAGATAATAATAATCAACGGCCACCATGGCAACATCGGCGCGCTGCAGTACATAGCCCAGGACCTCGTGGGCAGAATTCCTAAAGGCGTTTCCGTTCACGTGCTCCACTACTGGCACCAGATGAAAAACAACGAGCTTGGCCACGCCGGCGAAGTCGAGACGTCGCTGGTGCTTGCAATCGCGCCGGAACTGGTCAAGATGGAAAAGGCAAAGGCAGGCAAGATAAAGCCGACGACAAAATCAAAGGCCGCCTACGCAA
>NZ_CAMLDP010000020.1 GCF_946478925.1 uncultured Nitrososphaera sp.
AAACCCCGTACAGGTGGCCGGACGCAGAGCACACCCTGTAGTCCCTGCCCGCGTACACGACCTCAAAGACTGAAATGCCGCCGGCAGCTCTGGTCTCCCTTGCGCCGCCGAGAGCCGACGCGATGCGCCGGGCAGCGTCAGGCTTTTCGCAGACCACCAGCGTGTACAACGAGACACGATCTGCCACAGCGTGTGTATAAAGATTATACACGCCGGCGTTGATTCCTGCCCAAAAAAAGTAATCAAGATATTTATAGTGCAAAACGGGTAGTTTCTCTTACATACCCATGACAAACAAGGTTTGCGTTCTCGGAGCCGGCAGCACGAAATACGGGAAATTGAACGAAAGCATCATCGAAATTGCCATGTCTGCAGCCAAAGACGCCATCGAGTCTGCAGGGATAACCCCCAAGGAGATCCAGGCCGGCTACATTTCCAACGTTTTCGGAGTCGCCGACAAGCAGGTGCACATGGCTCCTGTCATCATGAGCAACCTTGGCATATCGCACGTCCCCGGCCTCACGATAGAGTCGGCGTGCGGTTCCGGCTCGGTCATGTTCAGGGAAGCCTACGCCAACGTCGCGGCGGGCTTTTACGACTGCGTCCTTGCGCTCGGCGTCGAAAAGGTGACGCACACGGGCACGACGCAGAGCACCACTCTGTTTTCGTATTGCTCTGACTTTTTCTACGAGGGTGGAAACGGCGCCTCGTTCCCCGGGCTCTTTGCTTCTATGGCAAGGGCCTACATGACGACCCACAAGGCCACGGAGGAGGACCTTGCGCACGTGGCAGTCAAGAACCACGAAAACGGCGTTCTGAACCCAAAGGCGCACGTGAGGAAAAAGATCACAGTCGACGATGTGTTGAAATCGCCGGTGGTCGCATCGCCATTGAAACTTTTGGACTGCTGCCCGTTCTCTGACGGCGCATCAGCAACCATCCTCTGCTCCGAGGACTTTGCGAAAAAATCAGGCAGGCCGTACGTCGAGATAATTGGCTCTGGCCGTGGCGCCTCTCCCGCTGCCGTACAGGGCAGAGAAGACATTACCACAATCCCGAGCACTGTCGCCGCGGCAAAAGCGGCATACAAGATGGCCGGCATCACCCCGAAGGACATTGACTTTGCAGAGGTGCACGACTGCTTTACAATCGCTGAAATAATCGACATCGAGGACCTTGGCTTTTTCCCAAAGGGCAAGGCGGCCCACGCAGTGAGGGACGGCGCAACCAGGCTCACAGGCGAGATCCCGGTAAACCCGTCGGGCGGGCTGAAATCAAAGGGCCACCCAATTGGCGCGACCGGCGTCGGGCAGGTAGTCGAGGTGTTTGACCAGTTCACCGGCAGGGCAGGCGAGCGCACCGTGAAGGACGCAGAGATTGCGCTGACGCACAACTTTGGCGCCACAGGTGCAAGCGCGGCCGTGCACCTATTCAGAAAAGTGGACAGGAAGTAGAGAGGCATATGGACGCACACGGAGTCCGCGAAAAGTTCATCGAGGTAGCGAACAGGAAAAAGATACTGGCACACAGATGCGCCAAGTGCGGCCACACGATGCTAGAGACGGTCATGTTCTGCGAAAAGTGCTCGGCAGGCAAGTTCGAGGACGTCGAGCTGGAAGGCGCCGGCACCGTAGTGACTTACACAATCCAGGCAGTAGCGCCGGCGGGCTTTGAGGACGCCGGCTCGTACGCGTGGGTGGTGTTCAAGATAGACAACGCAAGCATCCGCGCGTCAGGATTCCTGCCAGGCGTCAAGGAGCCGAAGGACCTGCCCGTTGGCGCAAAGGTGAGGGTGGCAGGCTTTGACCAGCACCACGGCCTGCTGCTGGAGAAAGCCTAGCTATCGGTCACGGTAAATTCCTTTTGTATTACGAGGTGCATGTTCCTGGCTACCACCGCATAGGTACCTGTCTGGTTTAGGGACAGCGATTCTGCAAAGTCCTTGGAATGCCAAGTCATAGTAAATTCTGACGGGTTTGTCACGATAGGGCAGAACAGCAGCGCACCTGCATACGTGCCGTTAAACTCCAACACTGTCGTGCCGCTTCTCAGGTTTACAATCGAGATGCTCTCAGGATAGGCACAGCCTCCTGCTATCTGGACAACAGAAAAGTCGAGGTTTTCGCCAATCCTGTAGGCTTGCTTCAGTCCGTCGACCCTCATCTGCAAAAGCGGCGTATAATCATCCTGATTGGGCAGCGGCGTTTCAAACATCGGTACTATTGGTACGTGAAAAATCGCAAAAACCAGCAGGAATTCTATTCCAACAGCAAGGCCAGCCGCCGCAGCGGCACCACTACCAGCAGACATCACCCGGCATTTTTCAAAAAGCCACCATTTGAGCATATCCAGCCGAAAAGTCTAGTTTATTCATATCAATGGTAAAAAAACGTCAAGGGAACTTTTCTTATTTCTCTTTTCTTTAAGAACAACGGAATGATGTCTGCTGACGTAGTGTGCGGCAAGTGCGGCTCTGTAATCTACACGATGCGAATGCTAAAATCGGTAAAGGACGCGCTGCGCGCCACCAACAACCGCTGTCCCGTCTGCGGGGCGGCGCTCAACCCTGCCGACTTTTCAGTGGCCGCGACAAAGCGGTAAACCACCCTTTTTGTTGTAGCTTAGCTGTTTTGGCAGCTTTTTGTGCACATCCTTCAACCCTGTGCCTTAACCTGAAAACCCGCCGCAAAAAGCGCAGAGTAGGCCGATGGTAGAGCGCCAGCAGTTAGTGAACCAGCTAAACAATGCCACTGCGGTTGTCTACAACCAGCTGGGCAGGCTAAAGACGCTTGACAAGAGGTTCGCCTCGATGGAGTCGCTGTATCTGCAGCAGATAACGGCAAGCATCAAGACGGGCAACAACCCGCGGGCAAGGATCCTGGCAAACGAGCTCTCTAACGTGAAAAAGCTGCGCAGGACGACGCAGCACACCGGCATGGCGCTTGAGGCGCTCGTGATACGGTTCTCGACCATGAACGAGTTTGCCATGATACTGGACACAATCGACCCGACGGTCGACATGATAAAGGGCATCCAGGCAGAACTCTCCAAAGCTATCCCGGCGGCAAACGACGCGCTCTCGGAGGTCTCGTCCGTGACTTCTGACGTGCTGGCAAGTGCAAACGTGCGCGCCTCTGACACGAAAATCTCGACGCCCATGGACGCTGACGCCCTGAGCATCCTCAACGAGATAGAGGGCGCGCTAGAGACCGAGGCAAAGGCCAAGCTCCCCGAGATACCGGCCAACATGCCGGTGGTGCACCGCGAAGGAGAAGCGGAAGGGAAAACAGAACAAGAAAGGCAGCAGGAAGAAGTGCTGGCGTAACAAAAAAGAAGGCTGAAAAGGTTGACCTTTTGGTCTAAAAGGCCCACGTAGGGCCAGTAGTACTGTTAGTAAAAAATATTTTACAAAGGAGTTTTAATCATTTATGTTGGTTATGAGGCGCAATGGAAACGGAACCGAGTTTTGACTATTCTCAACAGCAAAAAGAGCCCCGCAAGGGCGGCGTGCTGGAATCAGCCTCCAAGCGCGTCAGGATGATATTTTCCGTCATGGCAAGCCCGAACAGGATAGACATCCTCCGCATCCTGAACACCAAGGGCCCACTGACATACTCTGAGCTCAAGGCTCTGGCAGGTTTCAAGTCAAAGAAAGAGTCGGGCAAGTTTGCGTACCATCTTAGAAAGCTTTTGAGGCAGCTGCTGGTCGCGCTGAACAAGGCCGAGCGCCGCTACACTATTACCAATTTAGGCAAGCTTGTGCTGTCTCTTGCCCGGCAAATAGAAGAGCGCTCGATAATAGAGAGCGGCAAGATGTACGTGAGGACGGGCAGGCAGACGATAGAGGAGTTCAACTCGCACAAGATAATACAGTCGCTGGTGAGGGAGGCCAACCTGCCCCTTGAACAGGCGCACAAGATTACCGAGGAGGTCGAGAACAAGATCTACAAGTTCCAGACGGCCTACCTCACGTCGTCGCTCATCCGCGAGACGGTCAACTCTGTATTGATAGAGCACGGCCACGAGGAATACAGGAACAAGCTTGCGCGCCTCGGCCTGCCGCCGTCAGACATCTCTGAGATGCTGGCAAGCGAGGAAGCGACTAGGAGCGGCGCGGCAGGAGTGATGGCCAGAACCGCAAGTTCCGTGTTCTCTGAATACCTCATTTTTAACACGCTGCCAAAGGACATTGCCGACATGCACCTTGCCGGCGAGATACACATAGCCCAGCCGGGCTCGTGGGGGCTCTTGCCTGACACGCTGTTTGTAGACCTCTCTGACGTGGACGGTGGGCTGGACCTTGCCGGCAGGTATCCTGCCGTGGCGAGGCTTGCGTCCATAAAGACGGCCGACGACATGCTTGCGGCCCTTCCCGTCCTCATCGCGCTCTTGTCGAGGGAGGCTTCTGCAGAGATAGTCATTGACGGGGTCGCGCCGGCGCTTGCCAAGACAAAGGACGCCGACGACCTTGCAGCAAAATTCGCAAGGGCGCTTGCAGCGGCATCTGCTACTGCAGCAGCCGTCGCAGGCCAGCAGCAACAGCAACAGCAGCCGCTTGCGACGCTGGTTGTGCCCGGCGACACGGACACCAAACAGCTGAACGCCCTGCTCGACGGCTACCGCCGGTACGTTGACGCGACGCCCGTTCCCCGCGCCGGCCTTGCGATAACCCATGGTACCAAACTGAAGGACAGCTTGGACCACGTCACGGCGGCGGTGAGAAGCGGAGGCATCGTAACCATCGGGAGCACTGCCAGGTCGTCAGGAGGGATACGCAAGACGACAGCCGGCGGCAAGGGCTCATCTTCTTCACCTGCAATGTCTCTCCAGGCGCTTTCGATAAACCTGCCCCGGCTCGCCTACGAGTCAAACAGGGACGAGACCTATTTCCGGGCGAAACTGGCGCTTGCGATAAAGCCGTCGCTTGCGGCCATGGCGATGAGGAAAAAGGCTGTCATGGAAAACGCAAGGCGCGGGCTCCTACCCGCATTCTCTGCGGCCACCCAGTCGATGCAGCGCGCCACTTCAAGCATAGTCATAAACCTGACTGGCGCCCGCGAGTCGGTGTTCAGCATACTTGGCCACGACGAGGCCAACAGCGGCGAAGAGGTGATGCAGAAGGTGCTAAAGACGGCAGTCGAAGTGGCTGCGGCGCAGGGCAAGCAGCTGGGCGAGGATTCCTGCGGCGTCGCAATGGTAGTGGACGACTCTGCAGCCCGCTTTGCCGCCCTTGACTCGGAAAAGTACGGCAAGGTCTCGCTCCTCCAGTCGCAGAACACCACCAGCTATTCCCAAGGAATGACGCTAAATGGTAGTGGTGGCAACAAGGAGCTTGACAAAAAGCTGGTCGCCGAGTGCTCTGCAATCGACAGGATACTGAACGGCGGGCTTGCGGCCACTGTGGACGTCACTGACCTTGGCGCCGGAGATGCCAGGGGCGCAATCGAGGCTGCCGCGATGGAGCTTGCGTTCTTCCGCCCGAGGGTCCGGCTTGCCGTGTGCGCGACGTGTGGCAGGAAATGCAAGATATCTGCAGAAAAGTGCGAGTCCTGCAAGTCGCCGCACCGGCTGCTGACTACGGCATAGCTGCACACGCCTCCTTCCGCCGCACCTTGGAAGGCAGCGCAGCTGCGCTGCCCGCCGTATCTTTTTTCCATAATTTTATGATAGAAGCAGGGGCAGTGGCTTTGCGACTGCGGCAGCCGGCAGGCGCGGAAAATTGCCGGAAGGTTTCCTGAATTTTCTTGGAAATATCATACGATTCTGTTCGATTTCGTCGCCGCGGCCCGAATTAATAGACAATTGTGCATTTTCGCTGATACACGAGATAGTAAAAATAGCACAAAAGAGTATAAGTACGAGTGGTTGCGTGGTAAGAAACGGGATGGCGGGAGTTACTGAATTTAATAATTCACAGGGAAACCTGATCTCGAAAATCAGAAAGCGGGACGGACGCATAGTCAGCTTTGAACAGTCCAAGATTTCAAATGCGATTTACAAGGCGCTAGTGGCAACCGGAAAGCCGGACTACCCACTGGCGGAAAGGCTCGGCGTAAGGGTATTCCAAAAGATGGCGCAGCAGGGCTATGGCTCTGAAAAGGCAGTCGCCACCGTGGAAGACGTGCAGGACATGGTCGAGTCCATACTGATAGAGGAAGGGCTGTCTGAAACGGCAAAGTCGTACATACTCTACAGGCACGAGCGCAGGAAGGTGAGGGACGAAAAGATGAAGGTCCTGAACAAGAAGGACCTCGACGAGGTCGACAAGGCGTTTGACATCAACTCGCTGCGCGTGCTTGCGGCGCGCTACCTTTTGCGCGACGAGAACAACGAGATAACCGAGAGCCCCAAGCAGATGTTCGAGAGGGTCGCAATACTGGTCGGCATCGCAGACGTGATGCACGACTCGCAGGTGTTCAACCTTGCAGGCGGCCACGTGCAGGACGCGGAGGAGGCCGAGAAATACTGCCACAAGCTTGCCGACTTTGACATGAAGCTAAAGATAGGCGAATACTGGCTCAACCGCTACCATTTTGAGGCGATGGTGCGCTCGTACATACACGGCGCAAAGCAGGGCCAGATGAAGGTCAGCTTTAAAGAACTGCTGAGGCTGGTGGCAGAGGGCAAGATGGCGGCGTACGGCGACCGCATAAGGGAATACTATAACCTCATGATATCGCGCGACTTTTTGCCAAACACGCCGACGCTCATGAACGCCGGCGCAAGGCTTGGGCAGCTGTCTGCGTGCTTTGTGCTCGACATGCCTGACGACATGAACAGGATAATGAAGTCGTCGACTGACGCGGCAATGATATTCAAGTCGGGAGGCGGAGTGGGCATCAACTACTCTGACCTGAGGCCGGAGGGCGACATCGTCGCTTCGACGTCCGGCGTCGCTTCCGGTCCGACGTCTTTCATGAGGATAATCGACACAATCACCGACGTGGTAAAGCAGGGCGGCAAGCGCAGGGGCGCCAACATGGGCATCCTGGAGGCGTGGCACCCCGACGTCGAGAAATTCGTGACGGCCAAGACAAAGCCGGGCGTCTTTGAGAATTTCAACGTCTCTGTCGGCATCTGGGAAGATTTCTGGAAGGCACTTGTCAGCAAGGACGGGAACCACAAGTACACGTTGAGAAACCCACGCACCCACGAGCCGATGAGGCAGATTGACGCGCAGCAGCTGATAGACCTAATCGCGCTTTCCGCGTGGAAGAGCGCCGAGCCGGGAATCATATTCTTTGACAACATCAACAAGTACAACCCGTGCATAGACGCCAAGGGCGGGCCGCTTCGCGCCACGAACCCGTGCGGCGAGCAGTCATTATATCCATACGAATCGTGCAACCTAGGCTCAATCAACCTTGCAAACTTTGTAAAGCGCAAGGCAGACGGCATGTACGAGTTTGACTGGCAGCGCTACGAGCAGGCGGTAAGGCTCTCCACGAGGTTCCTCGACAACATCATCGACATGAACAAGTATCCAGTCGAAGAAATCGAGGTGAACACCCGCGCGACTAGGAGAATCGGCCTTGGCATCATGGGCATTGCAGACCTGCTGTTCCTTCTCCACATCCCATACAACTCGAAGGACGGCTATGAGTTCATGAACAAGCTCGCCGAGGCTGTGTCATATTTGAGCATGGACGAGTCCGTGGCGATTGCAAAATCGAGGGGCCCGTTCCCGATGTTCAAGGACACCGACTATGTCAAGGGCAAAATCCCGGTCGCAGGCTATTACGAGCTGCCAAAGGAGACGCACACCTACGAATGGACTACGCTCATTGAAAAGATAAAGAAGAGCGGCATCCGCAACTCGTGGACGTCGACCATTGCGCCCACAGGCACGCTCTCCATGATAGCCGATACCGCAAACGGCGTCGAGCCGGTGTTTGCGCTCGTCTACGAAAAGCGCGTGACGGTTGGCCGGTTCTTTTACACCGACAAGGTGTTCGAGAACGTGCTAAAGGAAAACGGCCTGTACTCTGACGAGATACTGACCAAGATAGCGAACAACTATGGTTCTGTGCGCGGCATCTCCGAGATCCCAGAGTGGATGCAGAGGACGTTTGTCACCGCAATCGACATCCACTGGATGGACCACATCATGGCGCAGGCGGTGTGGCAGAAATGGATCTCCAACGCGATTGCCAAGACGATAAACATGCCCGGCGACGTGACTGCAGAGGATGTGAAGTGCTCGTACCTGCTGTCACACGAGCTTGGGTTAAAGGGCGTCACTGTGTTCCGCGACGGCTCGCGCCAGGAGCAGGTATTGCACATCACCGGCAAGAACACCGGCGAAAAGCAGTTTGCAGTCAGGCCGAGCAGGTACATCGCCGACTATGTCAAGAACAACATCGGCGAGCCCTACGTGCTGGAGCAGATGCAAAAGATCCTGAAGGAGCAGGGAGTCGACGACGGCGCGATCCCGCAAGCGGCAACAGCGATGGCAGCAGCGGCGCCGGCGCCTGCCGAGGTGCCCAAGAAGGCGACCCAGCCGGCCGCGATGCAGGTCATGTCTTCAAACGAGGACACCACCTGCCCATCGTGCAAGGCCCGGCTCGTCATCACCGAAGGGTGCAACATCTGCATCGAGTGCGGCTTTAGCAGCTGCGCTTCGGGGTAAACTTCCCCTCCTCTCTTTTCTCTCTTCTCTCTTTTTAACAAGACTATTATCCTGCAAACTGCAAATGTACAAAATATATTATGACGATAATGGAAGGCAGGGTCTGCCTTGTCACGGGAAGCACGTCCGGCATCGGAAAAGAGATAGCGGCCGGCCTTGCCGGGATGGGCGCCACAGTTGTGCTTGCAGGCAGAAGCAGGGAAAAATGCGAGGCCGCGGTGCAAGAGATCGCTGCGCGCGGCGTTCCAGCAAGCCAGCTTTCCTATTTCGTGGCGGACCTCTCCTCGCAAGAGTCGGTGCGCCAGCTGGCAAAAGAGTTTATCGACAATTACGACAGGCTGCACGTGCTCGTGAACAACGCCGGCGTATTTGTGCAAAAGAGGGAACTGACGGCCGACGTCATCGAGCGCACATTTGCGGTGAACCACTTGGCGCCGTTTCTGCTCACAAACCTGCTGCTTGACAGGCTCAAGGCGGGAGCCCCTTCAAGAATAGTCACCACAAGCTCTATCGCCCACAGGGGAGCCAAGATGGACTTTGCCGACCTGCAGATGAGCAAAAGCTATGGGAGCATACGCGCCTACGGCCAGTCCAAGCTGGCAAACATCCTGTTCACCCGGGAGCTGGCAAGGCGTTTGCAGGGAACGGGCGTGACTGCAAACTGCTTCCATCCCGGGGCGGTCAGGACGAACCTCGTGCGGGGCTCCGGATACGGCCTTGTCTGGGGGGCTGCAAGCGTGTTTTTCACAAGCCCAGAAAAGGGTGCAGACACCGCAGTCTACCTTGCCTCGTCACGCGAGGTAGAAGGCGTCAGCGGCGAGTATTTCGTAAAGAGAAAGCAGGCCAGGGCGTCCGACCCTGCGTACGACAGCGATGCTGCAGAAAGGCTGTGGGAGGCAAGCGAGAAGCTCACCGGCCTAGCTTAATGACGATGCTGCTGCTAATGCCATTCCTTATATGCCATATCGTACATCTACACATTGTAATGGGATTTCTGGACAAGCTACGCAAGAAAAAGGATGACCAGATGCCGCAACAGGCCGCGCAGGGCTCGGATGGTACTGCAAGCGAGCAGCCAAAGCGCGTCAAGAGGTACACGTCCGACGGCAAGCCCGTGTATGAATAGGAAAATAGTAGACGATACAATACACAAACAAAAACGACACGTCAGGGGTTGTCCAAATTTCTCAGGGCAAACCCTGCGTTTTGACGTGTGATTGCGCGTGCAGAACAAAACCGCTGCTCTTATGCCTAGAACAAGATTACAGAAAGACTTTAAAATTTAAACTATAACTGTTGCCATCAAAGTGATAAGGGAATTGGCAGGTGCGCTGTTCCTTTTCGCACTTTTCTCCGGGAACGTTGCATCTGCACATGCGCAAAGCCAGACCCCAACCCAGACGGCGACGAATATCAGCGGGAGTTACAGCAGCGCCGGCTTTACGATAGAGTTCCCAAGCGGCTGGAACGGCACGCTTGAAAAAGACGGAAGATACCCCGTGGTCAGCCCGCCGGCGCAGGCCAACACATCGATGAGTGTCGTCGCGGTAAACAGGCTCGAAGTGAAGAACCTGATAATGTCGGGGATTTCCGCCGTCCTGCCGCCACAGGAACCGACGAACATAGCCGGTGACGAAAAAGGAGAAGGAGCGGGAGAAGAAGGACAATGCCAGAGAACGCTTGCCGAGCTTGTGCCGGTAAACGGCATCAACGTGTTTCATACTATTGTGGAATGCCCCACTACTACTACCGCCGGCGGCAGTGGAGGAGGGATAACCGACAGCTATATCTTTTTCACGCTGACCAAGTCGGTTGCAGTCGGCTATTTTGCCCCGTCCAAAGACGCGTACGAAAAGTACCTGCCCAACTTTACGAGCTCGCTGCATACGGTCAGGGTGGACGAGCCGGCCAACCTCCGGTCAGGACTTGAAATCGTCCTTGGCATCACGAAATTCTACAAAGAATCCATAGACATCCAGGCTTCCGCCAGCAACAATAGCAGCAGGGTCAACATGGTCATAGGAGCCTCATCAAACAACATCAACGCCGCGTTCGACGAGGCTGGCAAGCGCTTCGTGATAAGAGTCAACAACGTGCAGGCAGCAGAGCAGGGCGGCCGGCTGCTGGTGCCCGTAGACAAGACTCTGCGCGGGCCATACCAGGTGTACGTGGACGGCGCGCCCACGCCCGACCCGCTCGTGATAGAGGATGCCCAGACAAAAGAAAAGCTCGTCCTTGTAGAGTACGGTGAAGAGGCACGCCAGATAGTGATCGCCGGGACGCAGGTGGTCCCGGAATTCCCCCTGCACGCTATAGGCATACTTGCAGCAGCCCTTGCCGCTTTAATCCTGTACCAGCGCAAAAAACAACAACAGCGGCCGGAGATCCAAGAAAACATACGCGTTTCTGCCCGGCCTGACCCGTCTCCCGGGTAGGCTAGGATATATAGTAGTAGTTTTTCTTTCTTAATCCTGCAGCAGCCGGACGGGTCGCACACTATATTTCTTGCAGGCTGTTCTGGACGCATTGATTAAATACAAAATTGAATCCACAATGCCCGGCGGCCACATACACACGCACATGATAATAATGCAGCTAAAGTCGACCCAGCAGGAAGAGGCGTTCGCAAACATTTCAGCTATAATCGACGAGCTGCACAAAAGCCACGGATACAGAATAAGGGGGCACGAGGTACACCAGACCCGGGAAGTTATGGCCAAGACGACGCTTGCCGAGAGGGCGGAAATGGTCTCGCGCTTTTGCGCGCAAAACGATATGCAATACCTTGCGTACCACTCGCCGATACTCGGCGGGAGCCAGAACGTCTGGGAGGACAGATGGCGCAAGAAGGTCAGAGAATCCGTCGCGCTCACAATCCAAGAGGCGCAGGCAGTCCGAAAAGAGGCCGGCCTCCAACCAGACAAGAAGGTGGTAATAGTGTTCCACCTAGCAAGCTATGTGCCTTTGAAAGAGATGCCAAGGACGCACAAAGAAAAGCTAGCGCTCTATCATGCCGCGGAGCAAGAGTTTCTGGGATTATTCGCCGAGCAGGAGACGGACGGCTGTGTACTGGCTGTCGAAAACACGTACCCGAGGCGCAGCGGAGACTCGTCAAGCGTCGGGCCGTTCCACCCGCTGGAACTGGGCCGGACGATGGAAAAGCATGGCGTCAGGACGGCCCTCGACCTTGCCCACTACCAGCTGTATTCGAACTACCTGAGTCGCGGCGGCAGCGGCAACGTTGCCGGCGACCTTGACAGGGAAAGGTACGGACGCGCCCCCTCGTGGGAAAGGTGCATAGAGGCACTTGCAGGCTCGCTTGCGCTCCTGCACATCAGCGACGCAAGAGGGTTTGAAGTCAAAGGCGAGGGTCTCCCGGTCGGAGCCGGCGAGATACCCTTTGCACAAGTGCTTGGCGCCTGCAACTCGCTTGGCAGGGACCTGCAGGGCACTATTGAACTGAACCGCGGCCACCTGCAAAAAGGCCGGCTCCAGTTTGAAAGCGCCAGGTGGCTTTTGGAAAACGTCCCCGGCGTGTTCAAAGAAACCTGAGAGAGAACATACATTAATACGAGAACACTCGTAACTGGCCTTGTCATTGAATTCTGACTCGCGCGTGCTTGCCAGGCTGACCGGCAGCGGCCTTGACCGCGCCAAGACCGCAAAAAGCATCGAGAAGTTTATCGCCAGCTGTATCAGGTCCGCGAGGGCAAAAGGGGGAATAGTGGTGGGTCTCTCTGGCGGCCTCGACTCTGCCGTGGTGGCTGCGCTGTGTACGAGGGCGCTTGGCGGGAGCAGGGTGCTCGGCCTCATCCTTCCCGGCGCCTCGACCCCAAACGAGGACGTGGAGGATGCGGCTGCGCACGCCAAAGAGCTTGGCATCAAGCACCAGACAATCAACATAGAGCCGATAGTCGAAAGATACATGCAGGTGCTCCCGAATGACAACAAGGTCGCGCGGGGCAACCTGACTGCAAGGGTGCGCATGTCAATACTCTACTACCACGCGTACATGGACGGAAGGCTGGTCGCAGGCACGAGCGACAAAAGCGAGATGAGCATCGGCTATTTCACAAAGTTCGGCGACGGAGGGGCGGATATGACCCCTATAGCCGGCCTGTACAAGACGCAGGTTAGGGAGCTAGGCAAGTACCTGGGCGTTCCTGCTGCAATACTGCAAAAAAAGAGCAGCCCTAGGCTCTGGGCCGACCACACCGCGGAAGACGAGATAGGGATGAGCTACGAAGAAATTGATCCCATTCTCTACATGCTGCTGGACAGGAAAAAAACCGCAAAGGAAGCGGCGGCAGCACTCGGCGCGCCAGCTGACAGGGTGAAAAGGGTGCAGGAGATGGTCGCCAAGAGCGCGCACAAGCGCGCATTGCCGGCCGCGCCGGCAAAAAAACTGTAACAACCATTTTATTTTCTTGCATGTGTAATCTAATGCGTGCGCAAGCCGGTGCTTTTGATAGACGACGCAAACGAGTCGATTGAAGCAATCAGGCTGTTTCAGGAATCCGGACAGCAATACATCGAGTACCACATCAGAAAATTCGAGGAGAGCTGCTGCGGCGAGCTTCCGACCACCCGCGCCCCGTCGGTCTTTGCCCCCGAGGGGATATTCAAGGGACTGGAAGGCGTCAGGGAATATCTGTCGGTTGAAAAGCAGCCGGACACGGGCGAGAGCGCGTACTGGTAACTACAGGTCCACGTACACAGAGCCGTCTTTTTCGGCCACCGGATACAGCACGAGGTCGCCGGACTTTCTCCACTCGGGCGACTGCTCGACCCACGTGGCCTCCTTCTTCCACGACTTCATGTTCTCCAGCCTGCCGGTGAACACGTTGTACTCGTAGCCGTGCATGTGGCAGACGATGTTGTCGCCGTTAAAGTCGCCCTTTGCAAGCGACGCGCCCCTGTGCGGGCAAGAGTTGTTGCAGGCAAACAGCCTGCCGCGCCTTTTTCCGACCAGCACTTCAACGCTGTCGACGGCAAAAACTTTCCAGCAGTCGTCAGGTATCTCGCCGCTTGAGCACACCCTGTGAAGCATCGTGACAAAAAAAGAGAAAACGGAGCGGCCGTATTAACCTAGAGGTGTATCAGGCTTCCCTGCGACCCCGTGTGCGGAGACTGTCCTGCGAACTTTCTCCTGAAATGCCCTGACGGCCTCTTTGAGAGAAGCTCTATGAACCACGCCTCGTGCTCGACTTCTTCCTGCATTATCCTCTGAGCAATGTCGTACGTCCTTGGGTCCTTGCCTGCCGTCATGTCGCAGACCTCGCCCCACGACCTTATGGCGCACTGCTCGGCTTCCAACAATACTTTTAGAATGGAGTTGATGTCCTCCCAGTTGTCGGGAAGAAATGCGTCCGGGCAGCCTGCTTGGTCTGCAAACTTGCGTATGTCCCTTGGAAGCGAGCCTCCAAGCTCGTACAGCCTTGGGACCATCGCCTCAAAGTGGTTCCTGTCCTCTATCCTTGCGTCCTCAACTATCTCCTTGATGCCTTCGCCTTCAAGGCCCGTGCAGTGCATCCTCAAGATGGTGTAGTAATAGTACGTCGTGAACTCGGCGCCGACTCCTTTGCGGATAAGGTCCTTCAACTTGTCTACGTTGACGCCATTTTTCTTCAGGACTTCGAGCGCGACGATGTTCGGTACTGGCTTTGTCGTTTTGGCATAATCCTCAGCATCAGACATTAAGAGGAATAATGTCGAAAATAATTAAAGAGTTGCGAACTTTTGCGCTCTTTTTGGCATTTCTACTCATGCGTGTTTTTTTGTTTTCTTCTAGGTGTAGCTGTTGACCACCTGCGATGCTGCCG
Source organism: uncultured Nitrososphaera sp. (assembly GCF_946478925.1). The sequence goes on from NZ_CAMLDP010000020.1 coordinate 14,452, forward strand.
CAGCGGCTGCTGAGCGCTCCTCCTCTTCAGAAACACCGCTGCTGCCGTTAAGCTTTAGCATCTTTTCCGCACTTGTAAAGTGCGCCAGGTACTCCCTTCCCTTTTCGGTTATCAACAGGGACCTGTCCGGCAGCTCTTCCAAGAGCCCGCTCTGCCAAGCCAGCTCCACGTAGCCTTGCAGCATAGAGTGGGACAGGTTGGCCTTGTATATCACGTGCGTCCTCTTTGTCTTTTGCACGCAAACTTGAAGTATTTCTGCAATTATTGCGTGCATACTCCGCGGTTTCATTAAACTCCTTCTATGGGAAAACACTGTTGAAACTTCCTTTAACATGGCACTATAGTTACGATACAGAAGTTATTATAGTTATTGGGCATAAGCTCTATAGCTGACACTTGTTATTAAATTTAATTGAAAAGTTGGGTATTTACGTTACAATCACTGCGCTAATAGAACATATTGCTCACATGACACGCCAAAAGTTACTTTAGCAGAGATTGCATCTCCATGAGCCTCCTTACGCGCTCTTCGACGGGCGGGTGCGTTGAAAAGAGGTTCGAGAGCGAGCTCCTTGACAGGGCAGGCATGATGAAAAACGTGTTGAGGTTCGCAGCCTGCTCTAGCTCCCTCTGAGGGACTGCCTTCATCTTGCCGCTTATCTTTAACAGCGCGTTTGCAAGCTTTTCAGGCTTGCCCGTCATCTGGGCCGAACCTTTGTCCGCGGCAAACTCTCTGTACCGCGATATCGCCCGTATGACCAAAAAGCTCACAAACCACGTTACTGCGGCAACTGCGATTACTATCAACATTGCGCCTGCGCCGTTGTTGCCTCCTCTGCCTCCTCCACCACCGCCGTATCCGTAACCGTAGCCGCCATATCCTCCGAACATGGCGCTGAAAAGCCCAAACCGCATGAGGGTGAACGCGACTATGGAGAAGAGGCTTGCAAGCGTGATGACAAGCACGTCCCTGTTCCTTACGTGCGTAAGCTCGTGGGCAAGAACGCCTTCAAGCTCTTCGTCGTCGAGCGCGCTCATGATGCCGGTGGTCACCGCGACCACGGCGCTCTTGGGGCTCTTGCCAGTAGCGAAGGCGTTTGGCACCTGCGTGTTCATGATTGCGACCTTGGGCATCGGCAGGCCGTTTTCTGCGGACAGTTTCTCCACTATTGCGTACACCCTTGGCTGCTGCTCCTTTGAAACGACCTTGGCGCCAGAGCTCCACATGACTATCTTGTCGGAAAAGTACCACTGCGCAAGGACCATCAGCCCCCCGATTATGGCGATGGGTATGTAGCCGACGCCGAGGTAGGCAAGCACGCCCAGAAACACCAGGTAGAGCACTGTCAGGATCGCAAAGCTCAGGATCATCCTGGCTGTGAGGCCGGTATCCCTTTGGAATTGAGCCATACGTCTACGTGTTACCTTGCACATTTGGACAAATAAGGCTACTGCCGCAAACACGCGCGCACCAGCAAATTCACTTGGAAGCAAAAAGTTATAGATCTTTGAGCTAGAGGAGAATGTCATTAGCGCAAGCTCGGTTTTTGATCAAGCATTTCGAGCTAGGATTTCTTTAAAGCTGGCCTGCCAGTTCATAGCGAAAGCATGTTCAAGATAATGTCGCTGATAGTTGGCGGGATTGTGCTCATGGCAATGGGCGTTTACGTGCTAGGCACTGCCGGCATACAGTTCCCGAACATCCAGTGGCCGCAAATCCAGCTGCCAGACGTGAACTGGGTGATAGTTGGCTGGGTCGTGCTGGTTGGCGGGGTGGTGTCTGCCGGTACGGGGCTTGTCGCGTCGCGCCTGACATGAGAATTTTTTTCTGCCTAGGCTGGAAAGGATATGTTTTAGAAACTCCGTCAATTTTTGTTATCAAAAATACTTTTCCCTTATCCTGCGCCTTTCTAGCTCTTCTGCATACTGCTTGAGCGTCTTTACGTCTGGCGTGAGCACCATGTCCTTGTGCGTGGCAGGAGGATGCGAGATGCGCAGCACCGTCGCTTTCAGATACTTGTTGTGCTCGCTTTCCTGCGCGCAATCGCGGGAGCAGAAAAAGCCAAACATGTAGCTGTTCCGCGCAATCGTGTAAAAGAAAGTGTCTGGAAGGTCGGCGTCGCACCGCAGGCACCTTGTCGCATCCATCTGTGCCTTTGCAAGATGCATCGCACAAATATCAGCATTGTGAAGTTTTGCTGTTTTTTAGCGGCTGCTCGCTGTTCTCCCGATAGAGAAACAAGACTACACTAAAATCCTCAAAATCTCTCGGATGTCATCGAGAAATGGACAGAAAATTCTTGACAGGATTATTCTTCGGGCTGGTTATAGCTACTACCGCGATATACGCATGGGAAGCAAAATCGCACATCATCGATAATCCAAACATCGAAGGGCCGTTCTTCTTGATAGTGGCCGTCCTGCACATTCCAGTCGGATACTGGGTCGTGAAAAACAACTCCAACCTTGCCTGGGCGACGATGCTTGTCGGGACGATTGCGATAATCGTAATTTTCGGCATAAGCAGGTCCGACGCCGCCTTTCTGGTAGGAAGAGACGGCCCCGGGGGTTTTGGAAGCCTGAGCGTGATCTCAAAGGTGCTCCAGGCCGGCATAGTCGCAATATCCTTCTGGGCAATAATTGACAACAGAAAGAAAGATGGCAGTCTAATTCAGGCTCAAAGGCCGAGCCCGGGCCTGGCGAATCAAAAGAAGGACTAACTAGCAGCATAGCGGCCGAATAATCTTACAGAACCTCGCACGCTGGCTGTTTATTACTCGCAGCGCTCCTTGAAAGCACATATGGCAGCAGCTGCCGCAAGCCAAGATGCCGTCGGGCACTCCGGCAATCCAAGCGTCGTACGGCAGCTGACCCGGCTAGTCCTGACGACGCTCTTGATAACCGGCGCGACGTGGCTTGGCCTCTACCTTTTTGAGCAGCTTCTTGCGCCCGACCTTGGGATACAGCACGTCCACATGCAGCTGACGGGAAGTGCAATCACCGCGGCCGTGTCGTTCGTCCTCATCTATGCCGTCAGGCGGATTGTGCACCAGAACGTTGCAAGGCTCAACCCGCACTTTTCCAACATTTTTTCGTTCTTTGTGATCATCATCATCTCGCTTATTGCGGCAGTAGTCCTGATGCACCAGTGGGGCATAAACCCGCAGGTGATACTGGTAAGCGGCGGGCTGACAGCGGTCATAACGGGCATCGCTCTGTCTGCCATAATGGGCAACATCTTGGCAGGCGGGCTTGTGCTGACTGCCTTTCCGGCAAAGGTGAGCGACCGCGTCTTTATGGTGGGGGACAACATCCACGGTGTAATCGACGACGTGCGCCTGATGTACACAAAGATAATCACGGACGAGGGCACGGAATACTATATACCAAACAGCGCTATAGTGCAGGGATCCGTCAGGATAGTCAAGGAAAGGCCGCTGAAATACCTGCTGCCGATCAGGGAAGGGGAGCACATACAGGTGATCGCATCTGCTGAAAGATATTCTGGAACCGTGTCCAGGATAATGCCCAAGTTCTTTTTTCTGGCAAGCGATGGTGATGCGGACAAGGAGATAGTGCTGGCAATCGCAAACCTTCTGTCGGGCCAGTATGTGATAATAAAGGACAGGGCCGGAGGAAAACAGGCACTCGATTTATAGCTATATTATTTCCCTGTGGGAATGTGTCACAGCAAAAAACACACAAGGGAGAGGTCTTGCGCCTGAATGTCAAGTCTAACAGGAATGCACGCAGACGCTAGACCTCAATAGAATATAGGTACAAGCAGGCTAATAATCTCATCTAATCTGATATATCGACGCTACGAATATTCTCTTTTATAGAAGAACATTCGTCTATATGCTATGGGCCTGCTGACGTGGATCTTGATTGCCGTGGTTATAGTAGTGATAATCGGAATAGGCGTCGAGGCGTTCTTTTCTGGCCTCATATCCGGGGCAGAAAAGCTAGGCAACAACCCCGTCATCAAAAACGCGACGGACGAGGGCAAGGATTTTGCCAAGGGTGCCATCCAGAACGCCACCAGTGGGATAGTAAAGTGACTTTTTCCGCCTTGAATGCACGCTGACCTGCAAAAATCACACGTCAAACGCAAATTATGCAATTTGGTGCATAAAAACGGCCATAGCTAAGACTAACTCGTAAATACTCTGTACAAAATAATTCTTCATGGCAGGGGATATCGGTAGTAGTAGCAGCCAGCATGGAACTGCCGGCATTAATGATGATAATAATATTGCAGGCCGTCCTGCACAAGGACATTTCCTATACGCAGACTATACTCCGCTGGAGGATGACAGGAACCTTATCGGGATGTTAAAGAGCTTTGTCTCTCTGACTTCGCAGGTAATACAGCGTCACGAGGTAGACGTGAAATGCATGTCCCTGCTTGACGGTTCCGAGCTGTTGCGGAAGGAAATCGTCTCGGCCATAAGGAACGCCCGGGCCGCAGCCACGGACATTATAGACAGGTTCTATGAAAAAAATTCTGGCATCTTTTCGTCCGTTGCAGGCTTGCAGTCTGCAGGCGGCAACACGTTTCTGACCGACGCCAAGACCTCAATCGCCAGGATGCTGACCGACGTCGAGACAAGCTCTTCACAGCAGCAAGAGAAATACAAGGAGAACATACGGTCGGTGATAAACGCAAACCGCACCGCGGCAATAACTGCCGTGCAGAACTGGCTGTCCACCGAGAACCGCAATTTTCCCCGGCCAGTCCTCGATAGTCTCTCAGTCGAGCTGGCGGCGCACATCGACCCGGCAACAAACAACAATAGCTACAAGGTTGTCCGCACCGCATCGGCGTCTATTGCAAATATCGCAAGCAACAAAAAAGAAGAAGGAGAGGAAAAAAAGAAAGGCAACGAAAAGGTGACAGCAGCCGCCACTGCTGCATCCACTCTACCAACACAGTTTTCGTACGTGTTCGAGTTTGCATCCACAGGCATAGAGTTCTGGAACTATCGCAAGAAGGTTTTTGATTTTGGAACAAGGGACCTGATGCTTCCCGTCGGCATGAAGCTTCCAATGTCGGAAAAGGTCAAGAGCACTTTTCGGTTTTCTAAAAAGGAAGAGCAGACGGCCAAGGAGGAGCCGCAGTTTGCAAAGGCAGACGACCTGTACATATCCTCCGTGGCCTTGCGCGGCGAGAAAACCTTCGAGGTGGGTCTGGCATCCGACATCGCTTCCGGGTCTGCGGGAGAGGGAGGCGGCAAGGGCGAGTTTTTTACCGTCGCCTTTGATATGGCAAGCTTGGCAAGTGATTCTTATACGCGTACTGTCAATCTTGCTTCTCCGACAATCCGCCCAAGGATATACTATACAAACAACAAGGAGCAGGCTACTGCGGCAGCAGCAGAAACGGATCTGCTTCAGACAAGGGAGATCGAACAGGCGACCGACCTGTACAAGCTGGTGGCGTTTGGCAGGGCAGTCCTTGAAAAGATGCGGCTCTTGCAGGAACCTGGCATCTTGGCTTCAAAAGGCAGGCTGAAGCTGCTTGCGGTGGAAGAAAAAGATGCGATAGCTGCTGCCGTGCCGGGGCACAGCGCCGGCGCGGCAGGCTCTGGCGCCATGGTTTTCGTCGAATATCCTCTCCTTTTCGACCTCTTTGAAGCTCTGGCCAGGTCATTTGGCCCCGCGGTTGGCAAGCTGAAAGACAAGACGCCCGTGAAAGAAGAGCTGATACTGCGGCAGGAGCTGGAAGGAGGTCAGAGAAAGGAATTTGCCGCCAAGCTCGACGACCTCAGAGCGCAGCTGGGAGAAACACCCTACGGCAAGTTGATATTCCGTACCGTCCTCGGCGCGTAATGGTTTTGCATATGCAAGCTTGCAAATGACACGTACGGGCCTGCCTCGCGCCGCATGCCTATAGGAATATGGCAAATATCTCCGATTTCCTATAGATATTCAATCCGCCTGTTTTTATAGCAATTTTTGTGAATGTTGTCATAAGAAGAAGCATATGGTCAAGGTAACAAGGTCCGTCTCTATAGAGATAGAAAAAAACGGACAAAAAATAATCCTGGGCCCGGACGAGATTGATGACATCAAGAGGCAGCTTGACGCTGCCATAAGAGAAAAGGGCCGGGAGTTTAGGGCAAACGGGATAAAGACGGTAAAGGTCAAGCGAAAAGCAAGCAAGAAGCAGGCGCCTTCCTCTTCGGGACGCGCAGCAGCAGTAGTATACCACATGAGCGACATGAAAAAGAAAGAGATAATGGACAACGCGAACAAAAAGCTGTCTGACACGCCAAAAACCCTCTCGGCGCTCCTGGACGGCGTCTCTTATGTTCCCAATTATCTGCCCGTGATAAGAAAGATGGTAGAAAGCCAGCACAATGTTGCAAAAAAGCAGGTGGGCAAGAGGACGCTGTACTACCTAAAGAAATAGCAAAATATGCGTGTACGGCCGCAAGTGTAAAAACAAAAAGGTGGAGCCTGCAACGCGGAAGCTGCAGGCCGCCGCAGAATATCCTCTGCATTTTATTATTTTATTGCGCTCCAACCGGAGGCAGCGCGAACGTATCAGAGACAGGGGCAGGCAGGTCGGCATCGTTTACTGCGACTATTGAAACTCGGATGTTGTATGTATCATCGTTTATTAGCACGGGGCCTTGGATGTGATACGCGCCGTCGCTTGCGACCCCTTCGTTGTCCGTTAGGTCAGGCCCCCAGCTGACAAACTGGTCGGTGCTGTTCGTTGTTGATATGGCGGGCACAAGCTCCAAGTCCAGTATGCCGTCTGAATCGTCAAACTGGTCGCTGTAAAGGGTCGATGTTGAATTCGAAATGGTCACGTTGTACGTGAGACTCAGATCTGGCGGGATTACGGCGGCGCTCTCGTGCGGCACGAACGACAGCGTCACCCTTGCCAGCTTGCTCGGGCTAAACGGCAGCGCGTTTCCGCCAATCAGCATATCCATGTTGCTTCCCTGCTCGAAACCACTTCCCACTTTTATCCTACCCTTTGACGACGGGTTTGCGCTGTCGTGGTAATCGTAGGTTCCCGGCACACTGAACGTGTGCGTGAAAAAGCCTCCGGGGGCTATCAATCCCGAGTCAAACGCGGCCCCTTGCGGGGCGGAGCTTTCCACAGTAACAGAATGCTCTGACTGGTCGTCGTTGAACCATACGACGGTCATGCCGGTTGGTATTGAAATCGTTGTAGGCTGGAATGGCGCAACGCCTAGGTCCGTGAACGGAATCCTGACCGCATACGAGGGGTCTTCTCTTGCCTGGGAGTAGCCCGGCTGGGGGTTGAACGTTGTTGTTTGCGAGAACGCGCTCTGGACTGGCGCCGCGGACAGCGTCGTAACAAGAATCGCAGCGACTACAACAGCAACTGCGCTACTGTACCTGAGATCGAACATGAACAGTAAAGCACCGTATCGCCTATAAGCATGAGAGGAGCGACGTACTGGTGGCTGCCTACCAGCAAAAGCAAAGTTCGCTCGTCATAGACTGTACGTCGCCTCTTTGTGTACCGTAAAAATCCAAGCTAACTTATCACCAACCGGGCAAGTACATGCAGGTTGTCTTGGTTTTTTTCAGTTAACGAAGTTAAGGCAGGCATTAATTGGCTCCAAGCGTAGTTAACGTAGATGATGCGCTGATCCATGGAGAAAAGATTCCTGTTTGGTCTTGGCGCCGGCTGCTGCGCCTTGGTAATTTTCCTCGTGCTGGTGCCGTTTTCGTCTCATCACCCTCACCGGCTCATCGCGGTTATCAGGCCGACATTCACTTTTGCAGCCTACCAGCCCCACGGGTTCTACGATTATTACCGGGGAAACTGCAAGGCACGCTGCCTGACGGTGCCGCTGAACCCAAGAGAGCGCACGGGCACGATGGAATACGCAGGAAGCAACAACGCCCTAAAGAAGATAGAGTCGCTTGGAATCAGCGATGTGCTGACCGACGAGCAGGTCGCCAAAAACCCCTCGATTCTGACAAACTACTCAAAGATCATAGTCCTTCACAACGAGTACGTGACTCAGGCAGAGTTTGACGCGATAACCCGCCACCCTAACGTCCTATACCTGTACCCAAACGCCCTCTATGCGCTGATTTCGTACAATCCGACAGCCGGAACGATAACCTTGGAAAGAGGCCACGGCTATGGCGGCATAAACGAAGCCTTTGGCTGGAAGCCATCGATGAGCACGAAAGACGAGTACAACACCAGCTGCAAGAACTGGCAGCTTGAAAAGGCGGTAAACGGCGTCGTCCTGAACTGCTATCCCGAGTCTGACATACTGCACGACGCAAAACTGTGGCTCGTGATTGCGAACAAGAACTAGCCGTTGGTGCAGTTGCGCATCTCAGAAATCAAAATTTCATCGGCTGGACATAAGCGGCTGCAGTCGGCCCGGATAACCTCTATGGTGCGTCTATACTATAGACTTGTACATTTCAATTTATTGGAATCTGTGTTGCAAATCTTGCTAACTCGTTAATATTATGGCTTCCAAGTCACCACATGTCAGAAGAAAAAAGACAATATGAAGAAGGTGCTGCAGGAACTGACACAGCAAAAAAGAAAAGTGATCCGCTAAAAGATTCCCAAGGCAAAGAGCCGATGACTCCTGCCAAGATACAGGAGCACGAGCCCACTGCCGTGCAGCGAGATTCCTCTGACCAAAAGATCGTTGAAAAGGGTCAGGAAGGGACCGACCCGGAGCGGGCAAAGGAAATAGCCCGGAGCAAGGGAATGGCAAAGGGAACGGCGGGCGCATGGAAGACCGGCGACGAATACGAGCAGGGCTCCGCTGGTACGAGCTCGTAAAATAAATAAAATCAGTCAAGCGGTGCAGAGCTCCCGGTGCGACCGGTAGCTTTGCATATTTTTCTGTCTCTTGCGCTTTTCAAAAAAACTACGCGACTCATTATATTCAGAATTGCATAACTACTTCATGTTAGACATTCTCAAAAAGAACAAGCGAGGGTACCTATGGGTCACACTCGGCTTTTTCCTTGTCAGTCTAGCCGTTCACTGGACTTTTGCATGGTTTGCGTACGTCCAAGCGCAGCGGGAGCACAATCAGCCTATAGAGACAAGCGGCTACATTTACGAGACCGTGCGCGACACGATGGAAAATTGGCAATCTGAATTCCTGCAGCTGATATGGCAGGTCGCGGGCCTTTCGTTTCTATTGTACGTTGGATCTCCGCAATCCAAGGAATCAAGCGACAGAATGGAAGCAAAGATCGACCTGCTTGCCAAGAGCCTAAAAGATCTTGCAGAGAATCCAGAGAAAGTGAGGAAAACGCTAAACGAAATCGACGAAAAGTATTACAAAAACAAATGACTGGCTGACTGACCGACTGGCCTGAACCGATTTGCCAGACGCGGCAAAAAGCCTACATCCATGCCGCCCCTTTTTCCTGACTTTACTTGGAGTTGTCTAGCGCGTCGCTGCCCAGTGGTATGCATCTTCTGAATCAAAGTGGGCGGTACAGTTGCTTCCGTCGTCTAATGTGTACGTGATCTCTAGCGCAAACAGGTTTCCCTTGCTCTTTGGATGCCACGATCCCGACCTCTCGTAATCGATGGTTCCCCCTTCCACCCAAGTGACAGGAATCCCTATTACTCCTGCCCACCAGCCTGAATGATCACCGTCGCGTGCAAGGCTAGCCAAAAGCGAGGTCTTGCGCTTCAGTTTGCTTGACCCTTCCACGTTGTCCAGGTGTTCTTGCTTTGCCTTGTTGACAAGTTTCACTACGACTGCCCTGACCTCTTTTTCTCTCTTCTCGTCGCCGCCCAGTTTTATCGTCAGCACCAGCCTTCCAGATTCAAGCGAATTGAGTGACTCTGCAGGGGCCGGTGTGCACTCAAAGTCGACGCGGTACGGGCACGAAGCCGTGTCGCTGGAATCAGTACCGTTCCATTGCGCGTCTTTCATATGCTAAGATAGGTTGTTTGAACCTTAAAGACAATCGAAAACTGACCCCGACCGTTGCCAAGGCTTGCTTTCTACAAGGCGCTCGCGCCTTTTTGTTCACAACTGTTTTAGATTATAATTGGCATATTAAGGACATGATGGCCAAGCACGAAACTACCAAGCTTACAAACTCTACATACGACATAATAAGGGCTCTCGAAAAGGACGCAGATTTTCTCTATTCTACCGTCGACAAGTA
>NZ_CAMLDP010000021.1 GCF_946478925.1 uncultured Nitrososphaera sp.
GCCCAGATTGATTTTTATCACCTCTCACTCGCTCCCTGCTTGTTGAAAATTCAGGAAGGCTCGTACGTGCTCCTGTTCCACACGTCGCGCAAAAAGTGGCTCACCAAGGTGACGCCGGACAAGAAAATCCACACGCACCTAGGGATAATCGACGTGGGCGCCACGGTGGGCATGGAATACGGGTCCGTGATAAGGACGACGGAGGGAAAGGTGGTTTTCCTCATCGAGCCCACTACACACGACTTTATCATGAAGTCCGAGCGCAGGACGCAAATAGTCTACCCAAAGGACCTCGGCTTCATAGCGGCGCGAACCGGCATGAAAAACGGCTCCAAGATACTGGAGATAGGGACGGGGAGCGCTGCTGCGGCGACCTTTTTTGCAAGCATTGTAAAACCGGAGGGCCACATTTACAGTTTTGACGTCAACCCTGATTTCATGGAGATTGCCAAGCGCAACCTGGAAAAGGCCGGCATGGCCGATTACGTTACTTTGAACCGCCACGACCCGCACGAGGGCGTCGACGTGAGGGAGGCAGACGTTGCCATCGTCGACCTGGGCGACCCTTGGACGGTTCTTGACCAGGTGCACGACGCGCTAAAGGGAAGCGGCGCGTTTGTGGCCATCTGCCCCACGATGAACCAGATAGAGAAAACCGCGACGGAACTGAAAAAGAGTGGCTATGCCGATATCGAGTCGATAGAGCTATTGATACGCACGATGGAGGCGCGCGAGGGCATGACCCGGCCGTCGATGCGCATGATAGGGCACACGACCTACCTCGTCTTTGCCAGAAAGGTGCAGAAAAAGGCCGAGGCGCCGGACGAAGGAGAAGAGCCGGAGCCAGAGGAAGGAGAGGAATAGAGCTACTATGCCGACGACATGTCCATCGCAAGCGAGCCCTTGAGCATCTCCCGGAATGCCGCGACGTCCTCTGTCTTGATGACGTAGGGCGCTGCCGCTGCAACAACAGCGGGTGCCGCCGGCTCTGCTGGCGCGATTTCAAGCTTGCTTTCTGGAGCCTGCAGTGACGGCTTTCTTGGTGCCCTCGTCCTCCTGTCGGTCAGCGATTTCTGCTTTTTCACGCTTATCTTGACCTTGAACCCGTACTGGCCTCTGTTGCTCCACCTGTCGACCTCTACGATGTCGCCCATCCCTTGCAGCCGGTCGCCTTCCTTGGTCACTACCATAAAGTCGGTCCTGTCGCCCTTTTTGATAGTGGATATCTTTTCGTAAAAGTGCTGCCAGTCGAGCGGGTTTGTCACGAGCGCCTGCACCGTGAGCAGGTCGCCCACGCTGACTTCGCTGACATAGCTTGACAAAATTTCTACGTTGCACAACCTAGCGTACATATATGCAGTGTACCGCCCACATTGCATTTAACATTTTTGGCAAGAAAACCTGCTAGTTTCAAAAGTGATCTAGTTTATTCGTCTATCAATCTAGATAATGTGTAAAAGCGGCTGTACATTGCAAAATTTGCAAGTCGTGATACGAACTATGACGCTGCTTCACCAAGATTTATTCAAACGATTAGTTTGTTCTAACCGTTCTGGCATGTAGAAGCATTTTCCATAGAAGATAAATCCCTAAACTGCATCCGGGAGTCGTTGTACAGAAGCTGGCAAGTGACAGTCGCGACTATTCCCCTGCTTTTGTCGATGTTTCTGCTGCTTGTCTCCTCTGCAGCAGGCGACGTCACCGACATGACGGCCACAAAACCGGTGCTAAAGTCCGATAGTGTCCCTCTGAGACCTCTTGCTGTTGGAGATCAAGGTATATTCCTGTCGACTGATGTCCGCAGCCATCTGAACGAAACAAGCACCTTTGCGGTAATAATGGAGGCAAGGGACTCTGACGGCGTGACACAGTTTCTGGACTCGCAGTTTGGGCTGATACGCCCTGAAGCGCTGGTTAACGTCGGGATCCCTTGGACCCCTGAAAGGGCAGGCACGTACGAGGTGCGTACGTTTGTCGTGAGCGGGACTGTGAACCCGCAGGTCTATTCCCCGGTCGCCTCGTCGTACTTTACGGTGGAATAGTCTGTCATGCGGAGAACCACCGACTTTGCAGCAGAACTATTGCCTGCATGTTTCATATATGCGACCGGTTTAGGAATTGGCTAGGGCCCGTCGCCTAGTCAGGACAGGGTGCTGAACTTTTTAAAAAAAGTGTGCACAAGCCTCCGAAGCCAGTTGTCGTGGGATCGAAGCCCACCGGGCCCGCTAAATGTATAACCAGCATCGGACGATGAAACATTGCTCAAATGATGACCTGTTATCCATGGGAGCGATGCGATGACCACACCTTACGACGGTCTGATGAGTGAACCATGCAACTGCTTCATGATGCGCGCAGTCGCACCCCAGATGACGTTTCCCCTGTACGTGAACCTGTGCGCGTTCTTTGACAGGCGAAAGTGCTCGGTGTCCGGCTCCATCGTTTCAAGCGTCTCTATCAGGGGCGCGTCGAGCACCTTCTCAACCTCGGTTTCAGAGACGCGCGCCTTTGGCAGCATGTCCTGCACGGTCACGAATGGCACGATGTAGTGGTTTGAGGTCATCGTCCTGACCACCTGCAGCGAGCCTGCAACGTCCTTTGGCGCAAACAGTATCCCTATCTCCTCCTGCGTCTCGCGCAGCGCGGTTTCAAGCAGGGTCGCGTCGCCCTCTGCGTGCCTGCCGCCGGGAAAAGAGATCTCGCTTCCGTGCGACTTTAGCCCCGCGCTCCTCTTTGTCAAAAATATGTACGGCACGCCTTCGTGGTAGTGGATTATGACGAGCACCGCCGAAGGTATAGAGGTCGCGGCATCCTGCGGCATGTGTACGCTTTTTGTCGCCAGCGCGCCGGCAAGGCGCCGCAGGAGCTCCTCCTTTTGCACGGCGTTTCTTGGCCTGCGCTGGTTAAATTCCGTTGCGGCACGAGCCGCTTGTTACCAGTCGACTCTGGATTGGCGCCTTGGAACGTCCTCGTGGCATATCTGGCCCTTGGTCTCTAGCGTGAGGCTGATCTCCCTGTCCAGCGCAACCAGCAGCGGGTTTGCGCCGTCAAACCCAAGGAACAACTGGTCAGAGATGACAAACTCTTCAATTGCCTTGAGGCTCTTGAGATAGGAGGCCAGCGCGCTGCACAATACGGGGGCGGAGGTCTTGACGGGGTCTCCTCCTTTTTCCAGCAAGCCCAGAGCCTTTTTTCCGTCGGCTTTATCCTGAGCAGAAATGTCCTGCGCCGCAGTCGTGTATTGCTTTATGGCCCGGATGCACAGCTGCCGCGCTTCTTTTTCGTCGTACATGTGTGAATTTTGAACGGGCAATTATTTAACATGCCGGTACACGCAGATTCTGCATTTTTTTCTGCCTGCCTGCAAGACGTATTTTTGAGAGCACGGACTTGAGAAAAAGGGCAAGAAGAGGGTCAGACGCGGTAGCTGCCCATCTCTTTCGCCGGTATGTCTATTAGCATCTGCGAGCCGTCAAAGGACTTGACGTGCGACTTGGGTATCTTGTACACCCTCGACCTTGCACCCAGGACGACTATGGAATCCGGCTCTTCGGAGGCGATGATTCCAACCGGCGCGCCGTCCTTTGTCCTGATCCCTTTGTGTATCACGCGGTCCCAGCGCGGTACGACATCTGGTTCAGAAGGTTGTTGTTGCATTTTTCTTGTTCGCCTGATAATCATATGCCAAGTTTTGGTATTAAGGCTCGCTTAACCATGTATATTGACAGAGTTACGCGTCAGAGCTGGAACCTGTAAATAATATGGTTGAGTAATTTCATATCATGTCATCAGCAAGCACGGTGCGCACAATCCTTGTCCCGGTTGACGGCTCTGAAAACGCCCACCGCGCCGCGTCCTTTGCAGTCGACCTTGCGCACAGGTACGGCGCAAAGCTGGTTGCAATCCACGCGCTTGAACTAAACCAGAGCCTTGTGTCCCTCGGCGTTTACGGGGCCGCGTACCCGCAGAACATCGACAAGATACTCGAAGCGGCAGGCAAGGAAGCCGCTCCTTGGTTTGACCGCATCAAAAAGGAAGCCGACGCCCTAAACGTCAGGATGACAAGCGCAGTCGTACACGCCCCGCTGTCGCTTGTGGGCGAGATAGTACACTATGCAGAAGAGAACAACGCCGACCTGATAGTGATAGGGAGCAAGGGTCGCACCGGCTTTAAGAAGCTCGTGATGGGAAGCGTGTCTTCGGGAGTCGTCACGTACGCACCCTGCCCCGTGCTCGTCGTGAAATAATAAAAATAATATCTATGAGGAAGAAGGCGGTTGCTGCTGGTCAGTGTCGCTTTTCTTTGCAGCCGACTCTTTGTCCTTGGTCCTCTTTTTGAGATACCATAGGCCGAGCAATGCTGCAACGGAGGCGACTACCATCTCGATGATGAGTTGCCCACCTTCAGAGTCCCATAGCGCCATAGTTGTCTGTGCTATGGCGGACGCCCCATAATATGGTAATGCTTTTGCGCGTGCTAGGTAGACTTGGCCTTTACCTCGATCTTTTTGTAGGCGACCCTGCAGTAGCCGTGGATGTGCGTCACGTCGTCCGTCCTCTCACATCTGGGGCACGTCCATATGACATATTCTTGGCAGACGGTGCAGATGGCAGTCGGCGAAAGGTACTCGCCGCACGCCCTGCACGATATTTTGTGGCTCATTGTCTCGTTTTCTCCAATTATTATAACGTCGGTTGTAATTCTTTTACCCAATTATAAGAACATTGTGCAACAAGATCATGTGAAGTCAGGTGAACATGGTTAAGTCTCGTTCTAATATGATTTCGTCGAATGACGCGGCAATGGCATCGGGCAAGTTAGGTATCGGCGCGATGCTGGTGGTCCTCGGAGTAGCCGGGATGGCGTACGCAATGCCAATCGAGTCAAATTCCCTGGCCGTGGGCGGCAACAGCCCTATGATATACGACAAGGTGACACATCCTCCACCTTCATCCTCCATGGTGCCGTATCTTGGGATAGTGGCGGCCTCTGCCGCATCGTTCGTCCTTGGCATCGCCTTTTTGACGGTGGGGCAGATGGGGTTCTTCAAGCCAATCGTGCCCAAGTACAAAGCAAGGGCGGAAAAAGAAGATGAAACCACTCAGTCATCGCCTAAACATGCAGACGCGGCCTAGCCGCTTCTGCATTTCTTTTTGACAAGTACTTGCGTACATGGCATTCAGCGTCGCGGCCAACCAAAAAGAAGCGATTTATCGAATAGCACCGTGATATAGCGGCGTTAGCCTTTTTTTCTCAAGGCCACAGAGCATATATGCATACGGCGCCCCCGTCATCGACGCCAAGAATTATCAGGACAATCGGCATCCTGACGATACTTGCAACTGCTCTGAACCTTGCTCTTGGCGTACCGCAAGCCGTGGCTGTGGGCATTTGGTTCAATCCCAACCTTCCCTTTGCTGTCCCTACACTGTACCTTGATCCGGCCTTTGCAGCCCCTGCCGCCGTCATAGGAATAAAGACGTTCAAGGGCCAAGACGCCCGGAAGGCCAACATGATATTTCAACTCGTCTTTCTTGCCGCTCACCTGAACAACCTCTTGGCGCCGTATATCGCGCACGTTGCGCAGAGCATTGCGTCCGACTCTTTTGACTTCATAGTCTTTGACTATTCGCTCTTTGCCATCATCACGAGTCTCGTTGCCCTGCGCCTTTTGCTCAGGCGCGACGTGAAATCCTACTATCTGGGCATTGCAAAATCACACTAGCGTTTCTTGCGTACTGTTGCATACCTGCATACACCTCTGCATTTAATAAGGCGCAGGAGTGCCAATTTTCGGCCGGCGATGAAGATAGCGTACGAGCTGAACCCGCCCAAGGTGGCAAGGGAAGGGCGCTTTGACCAGCGGCGCCTCGACAGTGACATGGAGGCCCTAAAAGAGCGAGCGTCGCAACTGGGCAGGCATCATATTGTAGACGGCATACACCTCACCGACTCTGTCCTTGGAGTGCCCCGGGTGTCAAGCATCACCGCCGCGTCGTTTGTGAAAAAGGCCGCCAAGGGCGCAAAATTGAGCTGCAGCGTAAGGACAAGCGACCGGAACATAATCACGCTTTGCCAAGCGGCGGCTGACGCCGTCATTTCAAAAGTCGACAGCCTCTTGATACTGCTTGGCGACGCGCCGACCGACGGCCGCAATTCGGGATTAAAGCCGTCGCAGGCAGTCAGGATGCTTCGCGAGCAGGGCTTTGACCGCAAGATAAAGCTGGACCTGTCGTTTCCCGCAAGAATCGCCGACAAAAACGCGCCGGCGATACAGGCCAAGCTCGAAGCCAAGCCGCACGCGCTTGTCACGCAGTCCATATCGTCGCTTTCAGACCTTGGCGAG
Source organism: uncultured Nitrososphaera sp. (assembly GCF_946478925.1). The sequence goes on from NZ_CAMLDP010000021.1 coordinate 6,348, forward strand.
ATCGTCGATTTTGTCAAGCCGCACGGCATCAAGGTGGTCGCGTGCATAATGGTGCCTTCCGAAAAGAACGCGCAGTCTGCCAAGATGATCGGCCTTGACTGGTCCAGATATGAAAAAGAGCCGGAGGAATTTGTGAAAAAGGCGGGCAGGATGGCTGCAAGCGTGCTCCTCACCTCGCCCAACAGCTTCCAGTCAGGAATAGACCTTGTAAAAAGACTCTAGATTTTTCCTAAATAATAAAACGTCTAACGTGCTTACATTTTCTTAGTTTACTCTAGGATATGCATATACGGTGAAACGTTAAATCATTGTTGAAGCTTATCTTAAACGGCTGTTGTCATTCAACTTTGTAACATACTGCAATGTTTGCAGGCTGGATAGGCAGTTTGTGCTTTATCATAGCGAGGTGAGCGCGGATGGCCAGATGTTCATGTATGGCACTTGCGTTGTCTGCAATAATAAAGCTGTCAAGAATGTCGGAGAAAGCATCTGGATTAAAGCGAGGTGTCCCAAATGCAATAAGGAGATTGCTATACTAACGTTTGATGGCGATCCTACGGAGAATCTGAAACGCTGCTCGACGTGCAGTTATTCTGGCGTGCTTGATGTTGTAAGAATGACGCGTGGCTCACTCACCCGATGACGAAAAATCTTAACTGAATTTCATTCTAGATTTCCCTTGCCGCTATCTCGCCTTTCAGCTCGTCAAGCACCTTGCGCTGGTACTCGTGCAGCCCGTCGTCCTCCGGAACGCGTGGCCGGCGGTAGTCCACCGACACTTCTTTCTTTATCGTGCCAGGTCTTTTCGTGAACACGACTACCTTGTCGCCGAGGCACACCGACTCGGTGATGTTGTGCGTGATAAACACGATTGTCTTTTTGGTGCGCGCCCAGATGAGCTGCAATTCGACGAGCAAAAGGTCGCGCGTCTGGCTGTCAAGCGCCGCAAAGGGCTCGTCCATCAGGAGCACCTCCGGGTCGATTGCGAGGGCGCGCGCTATTGCCACGCGCTGCTTCATGCCGCCGGACAGCTGGTACGTGTAGGCGTCGGCGAATTTCGTGAGCTGCATCATCTCCAGGTACTGCATCGCTATGCCGTTGCGCTTTGCCTTCTCTACTCCCTTTACCTTCAGGCCAAACTCTACATTATCAATAACGCGCAGCCAAGGAAAGAGCGCGTTTTCCTGGAACACCATTATCCTCTCTGGGCCCGTCTCTGCTACTGGCTTGCCGTCAAGCACCACTTCTCCCTCGGTCGGCCTGTCAAGCCCCGCAAGTATGTTCAAAAGAGTGGTCTTGCCGCAGCCGGACGGGCCGACTAGGCAGACGAACTGGCCGTCCTCTATCGACAGGTTGATGTTGCTTATCGCAGACATGTGGGCATGGCCGTTGCTCTGCATTGAATTAAAGTCCTTGCCGATGTTGCGCGCTTCGAGTTTTGCCATGTCCGCTCTCTACCCTACACTATCCTACACTAGGTCGCTCATGTCCCCAAACTGCTTCATCTTTTGGTCCCTGTGCCTGTCAATAAGCATGATTGCCCCGCCTGCCGCAAGGACGATTATCCCCGCAATGACCAGAAGCATAGAGATAGCCGCAGGGACAGTGTTCGGTGTGTTGACGGATTCGCTTACTGCCTGCTCTTCTCCAAATATCACCAACGCGTCAAGGGAGGCGTTGCCGAGGTTTGAAATGGTGATGGTATAGTTGCCCTGCTTTTGGGCAGGAAATGACTCGCTATAGCTGAGTACGTTCAGGCTTCTCCTGGACACCGGCTCGCCGTCAGGGTCGCTGACGCTGACTGTCGCCTGCACGGGGCTTGCAGGGTTATTTGGAAACGCCACGACGTACGCACCTGTTCCTGACGTGATGTTCCCCTGAAGGTCTAGCTTGCCGCTAGGCGCAATAGTGTGCACGTTTTTCTCCTGTATCTCCTTGAGAAACTGGGGGCCGTAATAGCTGCTTGCGATAAAGCTAAAGGCGACGATGGCAGCTCCTGCTATGAGCAAAACGTGCCCCCTTCTCAGCCTCAATTTACGACGTTCCTAAGCCGTGCACGGATATAATCTTATCAAGGTGCGGATTGAGAAGATTTCTCCGGCCCTAAAGCACGAAATACTCTGCCTGAGGGTGGTGGACCACTATTGCGGCAGTGGACTGGTCCGGAATTATCTGACCCGACTCTGTCAGACCCATCCCTGATTTTTCCGGGTCCAGTATCTGCCACACAAGATGGTGCTGCATCACGTCTGGGCAGCTAGGATACCCCCAGCTGTAGCGCAGGCCCCGCTTGTCGCCGATTTGAAGCTCTTTACGTATGCGGGCGTTGACCCACTCGGCCATCGCTTCTGCCGTTTCCACTGCAAGGCCGTGCAGGTAGTAGGCGTCTGTATAGCGGTCCTGCTTGTTCCACCCATCGATGACTTCGGTGACCTTTGTCCCGACTGTCACTGCCTGAAAAGCCGCAATGTCGTCCTTTCCGAAATAGTCTGCAAGGCACAGGTGCTTTTCCTTTGAAGACCTCGGAAACTCGAAAACGACCTGCTGATTGCCGGCATCTGCAAGGTCGACTGCCAGCCTGCCCGGGCCGGCGCTTGCCTGCGACAGGTTGTGGCAGCGGAAATACCCGTAGACCGCCCTAGGCTCAAACAGTTTTTCATCGATGACGCGCCCCGTCCACTCTGCAAACAGTTTTTCCGGGTCGCCGCTTTCGCTTGCGCCCTTGCCCCTTATTCCCCACTGCAGCACAAAAAGGGACTTTTTGCTGATGTGCTTCCAGATTTCTTTCAGGTCAAGGTCCGCCGGCTCTAGCCTCACCTGCCTGCCAATGTGCGGCGCCACCGGGGGTTCCACCGGCTTTATCCCGCTGTGCGGCAGCAGGTCCGCGGTTTCCTGCACCGCCTGTTTCTCTGTCCATTTTTCCAGCTTTTGCCGCCAGTCGCCTATGAACTGCGACCTTTCGCCTGACACGAGCGCGTTCATCGCCCGCAGCCCGTCAAACGCGGTCTTGCAGTAAAAGACGCCGGGGTTGTATATTCCGCCGTCCTTGGCTATCCTGTTGATGTAGTTGCTGTTTATCGCCGCGCCTCCGCACAGCACGGGGATTGCCATGTTGTTCTGCCTGGCGTGCTCGATAAAATACTGCATCTGCTTTGACGTCGACACGAGCAGCGCGGAAAGCCCGACAGCATCCGGCTTGACCTCCTCTATCTTTTCCAGTATCTTTTGCATGGGCACCTGCTTGCCTAGGTCGTAGACCGTGTAGCCGTTGTTTGCGAAAATCGTCTTGACCAGGTTCTTGCCGATGTCGTGCACGTCGCCGTACACCGTGCATAGCACTAATTTGCCCTTGCTCACCCCTTCCTGCTTTATCAGGTACTTTTCAAGCTCTGCGACTGCGGCCTTCATGCACTCTGCCGATTTCAGCACGAACGGCAGGATGAGCTCGCCTGCGCCAAACTTGTCGCCCACCTCCTTCATGGCCGGTAACAGGACTTCATTCAGTGTTTGCACCGCCGCCTCGTGCGCGGCTTCCCTATTTGCCTCCCGCCTGTCGCCTACGACTTTAGCTCCCGGTATGCGCCCTGCTATTGCCTGTACGACGTCAGCCTCTATTCCGTCCTTTAGCCGGTTTACTATGCGGAAATGGCATTTCTTGTCCGCGTCCCACGACGGGTCGACTTCGACGCGCTTGCTCGTACCAGACGCGACTTTGGCTTTCTCACCCTCAAAATGCGCGATGAGGTCGGCAAGCGCGTTCTGATGTTTGTTGAAAATAAGGTCCTCTGCGAGCCTCTTTTGCTCCGCGTCGATCTCCGGGTACGGTATGATGTCCTTGGCGCTGATGATTACGGTGTCAAGCCCCGCCTTTATGGCGTGGTACAGAAACACTGAATTCACAATCTTGCGCGCGCCAGCCGGAAGGCCAAAGCTGACGTTGCTCAGGCCAAGCGTGGTAAACGCATCGGGGAACCTCTGCTTGATGAGCCTGATGCCCTCAAGCGTGTTCTTGGCAGAGTCTGAAAACTCGGCCTCGCCCGTCGCAAGCGTGAACGTGAGAACGTCAAAGATGAACTGCCAAGGTTCAAGCCCGTATTTCTTGCCAGTGTCGTACAATAATTGCGCGGTCTCTGCTTTTTCCTCTGCAGTCTTGGCCATGCCCTTTGGCCCGATGCACATCGCTATCGCCGGCAGGCCGTACCTTGCCATGAGCGGCGCAAGAGCGTGGAAACGCGAGCCGTCGCCTTCGAGGTTTATCGAGTTTATTATCGGCCTGCCCGGTATCTGCATCACCGCTGCTTCGACCACCTTTGGGTCGGTCGAGTCTATCACGAGGGGCGCCTCGACCTCCAGGCTCAGGCGCTTGACCAGCTTTTTCATGAACTCTAGTTCGTCCGACCTCTCTGTGGTCGCGACGCACACGTCGAGGCAGTGAGCCCCGTCCTCCACCTGCTCCCTTGCAAGGTTCACGAGGCCGTCAAGGTCGTCCTTCATGACCATCTCCTTGGCTTTTCTGGAACCCTGGGTGTTGAGGCGCTCGCCTATGATGAGGGGCGCCGGCTCTTGCTTCAAGTCGACTGCCTTGAGCGCCGAGCTGACGCGTGGTATTTTTTTCAACTGCATTTCAGTATCGCAAAATCAGGTATATTTGCTATTCAACTTGCGCATACAACAAAAAGCGATCATGTTATCTGGCACCGTTGCGTAGCCGGGCCATGAAACCCGGCTACCGCAAGGTCGTGTGCGCAGAATGCGAGGCCATAGTAGGTTACGTCGCCATACAGCCGCACACCTCCACCATAGTCAAGGCGTACTGCGAGGACTGTTACCAGCAACTGCGCTAGGCTATTATCACGCTCGGCGACATGGTCATAAAGATGCCATCAATCCCGAACCTTTTTTCCATCGTCTCCCTGTAGTCCATGAACCACTCGATATTCTCTGGCGTGTTTGGGGCGACTACGAAAAACCCTGCGTTGCTTTCGCCGTCTTGCCTAGTACCGTTCTTTATCGTAGTTCCGCTAAAAGTCGGGAGCACCGTGACTCCGCCAAATCGTTCGGCAAGCTCTGTCCTTGCCTGCTCCAAAAGCTCCTGGCTGATTGCAGTCCCGTTGTCGCGCTTTGTAGAGAACAGGTAGTCAACCCTGACGTGGGGCGAGTCAAAAACCGTGCTGGCGGCTTTTGTAGTATTGCTGGTAGTGGTGGCGCCAAGGGCCTTTGCCTCCCTGTCAATCACGCCTGCCAGCTTGGCGTCATAGTCGGTTATCTTGTTCCCCGCGCTCCACGTATACAAATAGACTGACACGGTGCCATAGTTGTTGGTCCAGTCGGGGTGGTGGTTCATCTTTTCTGCCTCAAGGCCCACGTTGTACATGAACTGGAACGCCTGCACAAAGTCCTTGAACTGGAACGCCTTGTAGAGTTTGCCGCCTACTACCTGCCAGCCGGCAGAATCGGTCAGCTCTTTTATCTGGGCTTCCGACAGGGGCGTGTACGCCATGCTATCGGATTTGACCGCCGTCTCTGGTATCAGCGTGCTGGCGGCGGTTTTTGTCATGTTTGCCAAGTTGTAGCCCGTGGCGTTTTCTGCGGGGCTGAACTTTTCAAGCGCGACCTTTTTCGTAAAGCCGTCAAAGGTGGCAGTCACCGTAAACGGCGTCCCCTTTAGGCTGTGGAAGCCCACCGCGTTTGCCACCACTGCCATCGAACCGTGGTCCGCGGAATCCTGTCCCGCAAAGAACAGGGGCGAAGCGTAGGTCACGTTGTTGGACGGCTCTGTGTAGAGCGGAGGCGAGTTTGCCTGCGGCCCGTCGTAGTGGTGGTACGTGAAAAGCTCCACGGGGCCGCTGGCGGCCCAGGTGAGAGTCCCGCTGTAGATGACATCATCTCCAAGCGGCGGCAAAAACATTGCAGACTGATGCGCCTCGTGGCCCGGCGCAGGGTCTTGGCCAGACGCCATAGTCTTTGTCACAAGGACTCTGCTCAGGATTGTCTGTGCCTCTGCATTCTGCTGCTGCGGCAGCAGGGCAATGCTCGTATATGCAAATGCGGTCAGAATCGACGCTGTGGCTATTGCCAGCGCAAGGCGCAGCGGCATCTTTTTCGCCGGTTTGCTCCTGTTGTTATCGTCACGCTTGAAAGAAGAAGAAGCCATCAAGCCACATAGAATCGTCAGCTATAAAACTTGGCGCAATAACTGCCTCCAGTTCGTGGGTTCTGCCTCTACTGCCGGGGATAAACCTTGTATACTTGTTTGCCGAATTGTATGCATGGTATCAAGCCATACGATCCTCAAACATCAGGAAGAGGACGAAGTCGAAGAAGGTGTCCCTGTGTGCGGCGCCAACTACTCCAGCCCGGTAGTCGATCAGGCAAGCTTCATAGACGAGATCCACTACAGCATCGGCGGCAAAAAATACATAGAAAACGCCCCACATTTCTAGGCTAGGCTGGAGGGAAATATTTTTTGCAAATCAAGGGGCAGGAGCCTAAGGAGCGAGACACGGAACTGGAGAACATAGTAGGCAATCTTTTGATTGCAGAATACCAGGTCGACAAGCTCAGGGCGCGGCTGGCCGAAAAGGTCGTGGGTCGCGGCGACGGCCTGGCAAACAACCAGTCGGTCTACACATTCAAGAACAAGGACCGGCTCTTCCGGGTCCGCGTCCAGATAGACGAGATGGAACTATAGTAAAAAAAGAAGAAAAGTGGCGAGTCGCTGCCGCAGTAAAATATCTGTATGCGTGCGTGTGTATAATGCGGTACAGTTGTATCTACACTGCACAATATGTACATGCATACATATCTCTGGACTCGTCTTGCAAAAGGTGCGGTTTATTCGAAATCCCATTTCTTTTGTACTAGAATAGCTGTGAGCCGGGCATCAGCTGGTCACAATCGTAATAGACATTGGATGCGCGTCATATAGTACATGAGTTGGGGCCATGACACCAATCACGGAATCCGTCACGTTCCGCTTTGAAAAGATGGTGCTTGAGCAGCTCAAGCGTGAGGCCGAGCAAAAGCGGATAAACCTCAACACGCTGCTCAACCAGATCGTCAAGTCTCATATTGAATGGCACGCACTTGCTCCGCAAGCCGGATACGTTCCTTTGCGCAAGCCGCTAATCCGAGGGATGGTGGATTCTCTGACCCGGGAGCAGATCGATGAAATTGCAAATAGGTACGTGCAAGATGTATCGGATCCAACTCTGATGATAACTGGCAAAAAATTTTCACCAGAATCTTTTCTAGAACTTGTAGACCGGTGGATGAGGGCCACGGGTTTTGAGTACCAGCATGAAGTGAGCAAGAGCAACAATAATCACCGTCACTTTGTCTATGTAATCCTGCATAACATGGGGCAGAATTGGTCTTATCTTATGGCGCAGATTCTCGGGCGAGCCGCTTCTAGCTTTACAATTAAAAAACCGGATATGCGGGCTACCGAGAGCACCCTCTACATTGCGCTAGATTTGGAATAAGATAAAATCTCAACAGGAACTCTGTCTATGAATATGCTTTTTGCGCCTCTCTATCTATTTCGATGATGGCGTCGTCTCAAGGACGCGCCGAAGCTCTGCAATGTGCTCCGGGTTTGTGCCGCAGCACCCTCCTATCAGGCGCACGTTCTTGTAGCTTTTGACAAAGTCTGCCATCCTGTGCGCAATCTCGTCGGGCCCCATCTTGTAGACCGCCTTTCCGCCCTCGTTGTGAGGCATCCCTGCGTTTGGCATGACCAGTATGGGCAGGTCCTGCTCTGCCAGCCACTTGATGCTTGGCTCCATCTCGGCCGGCCCCGTCGAGCAGTTGAGGCCAAAAAAGTCGATACCCATGTCGCTCACCGTCGTGTACGCGGCCTGCACGCTTGTCCCAAGGAGCATCTTGCCGTACTGGTCGAGAGTCACGTTTGCGATTATCGGGACTTTTCTGCCTGCCTTTTCCATAGCCTGATGGGACGCCTCGATTGCAAGCTTTACTTCAAGTATGTCCTGGCTTGTTTCTATCAACAGCGCGTCTGCGCCTCCCAGGATGAGCCCTTCTGCCTGCAGCGCAAACGCCTCCCTTATCTCGTCAAGGGGCTTTTGCCCGAGGTCCGGGTCGCTTGAGCTTGGCAGAAACCCAGTCGGCCCCATCGAGCCTATTACGTATCTATTTTCAAACTCGTCGGCGACCTCTCGCGCAAGCTGCGCCGCCTTTTTGTTGAACTCGACTGTCTGGCCGCCATAGCCGTACTCCTCCAGCTTGAACCTGTTGGAACCAAAGGTGTTTGTCTCGATGCAGTCGGCGCCTGCCTCAAGGTAGCTGCGGTGGATCTTTTTTATCCATTCTGGCCTCGTAAGGATGAGGCCGTCGTTAAAGCCGTCCTTGCCGTCGGGAAAGTCCTCGGGCGCCGGATTGAGCTTTTGTATCTCTGTTCCCATTGCCCCGTCGAACAGCAGCCGCCTCTTTTTTGCGGCTTGTACGAACGGCTCTCTTTCTTGTGGCAAACAAGCCTTGTTCTCGCAGATTCAATTTAATGCTTCGCCGGGCTCTAAAATAGACAAAAGGGGCAACATCTCTTGACACTGGGGCTCTAAACCGCATACAGAGACCTCATGGGCATCATATGATGACCTCAATAGTCCAAGAGTCAACAGCGACAACGACAACAACGCCAACACCAACGCAGACAAGAAGAACCACAGACATACCTCCACACTTTCTCCTCGTAGGCAGAAAGAACGCGCTCGACTACATCGCGCCCGCGCTTTTCAGGATAGGCACGTTTGGCGAGCTGGTCGTGAGGGCAAAGGGGAGCATGAGCATCGTGACTGCGGTAAACGTTGCCGAGATGGTCAAAAAGGATGTCGCAGGGCTAGAAACGCGCTCTATCGCGATAGGCACAGAGGAGATAGTCATAGAAGGGATGCCAAAGAGAGTCTCGTACATTGAAATCCACCTGGCAAAGCCTGCGCCGGTTGTAGAGGCACCGACACCCGCAGCCGCAGAAGAAGCGCCGCCGCAGGACAAGCTTGCCGAGACTGCTTCGACTGCCAAGAAGATAAGGGCCAAAGCAAAGAAATCGACTACCACAAAAAAGAGAACGGTCCGCAAACAGCAAAAGGCGGACGCCTAGGCTCTTTCTCTTTATATTTATCTCTGCCTTCCGCCGCCAAAAACCGACAGGATGCTTGACACCATCATGCCTGCCGTGTAGGACTGGCCCATCTCTGCAAAGCCAGGGATAAAGTGGAGCGAGAACAGCGCGCCAAGCGCGGCAATGCCGCCGTACTGCGACAGCTTTTTCAAGAGCGTCTTTTCGCTGTTGAAAGGCGCAAGCAGCATCCCAAGTATCCACGTCCCAAAGAGCCAGATCATGGTCTTTGTGGCGACAAGCTCGGGCGCTGTGAACGCGACTCCAAAATACATCGCAGTCACGATAAAGTCGGCGCCCATCATGTTGGCAAATATCTTGTTGAACGACTTTAGCTTGACGATATAGTGGCCAAAGACAAAGCCCATTATCGCAACTGCCGCGGCGCTCCCGCCGACGTAGGCCGCGTTTGCGCCGCACGAAAAGAGCGCCCTTGGGTCCGTGCTCCCGCACATCACCTGCGTGGCCACCAGCACCATGAGGAACGTCTTGATGATGACGCTCGCTATTATGAGCAGGGCCTTGTGCTGGCGTTCAAGCGGTTGCGCTTTCAATGTGGTATATACGTGTGTGCTGGCTGCTGCCAGATACTTAAGGCTTGATCATCATCACGGCTCTACTCGCGACATCGTCCTCGGGAAAAGCACCGTGTCTTTGATGTCCTCCGCGTTAGTTATCCATCTCACGAGGCGCTCGATGCCAAGGCCAAAGCCGCCGTGCGGCACAGACCCGTAGCGGCGCAGGTCGAGATACCACTCGTACGCCTCTGGCTTTAATCCCTCTTTTTTCATCCTGTTCGTGATAGAGTCGATGCTGTCCTCCCTCTGGCCTCCGCTCGTTATCTCGCCAAAGCCCCGGGGAGCAAGCATGTCGGCAGTCAGCCCGACTCCCGGGTAGTCCGGGTCTTCCTTGACATAAAACGGCTTGACCGCAATGGGATAGCCGACTACGAATATCGGTTTGTCAGAGTCCTTGGTCAGCTCGCGCTCGGAATCTATCGACAGGTCGTCGCCGAACTGGATGTCGCGCTTTGTCCCGTCGTCTTCCGTGACTTGGAACCCTCGTGAACGCAAAATCTCTATCGCCCTTCCGTACGGCACGCGCTCAAACGGAGGCTCGACTTTTTTGAGGCCGGAAACGTCGCGATTTAATAATTCCAGCTCTTCTGCGCGCTCTTTGATCGTGTTCTGTATCACGTACGAGACAAGCTGCTCCTCCACCTTCAAGATGTCCTCAAGCGCGACCCACGGCGCCTCTGCCTCCAGGTGCGAAAATTCCGCCAGATGCCGGACGGTCCTCGACTTTTCAGCCCGGAACGACGGCGTCAGACTCCACACGGGACCAAGCGAGAATATCATCGCCTCCAGGTACAGCTGCGCGCTCTGCGAGAGGTACGCGTCCTGGTCGAAATACCGCAGCTTGAAAAGAGTCGAGCCCCCTTCCACCGCGCCCTTTACTATCGTCGGAGCGGTCACCTCCATCCAGCCGTTTTCCACGAACCACTGCCGGCCGTAATGGAGGACGGACGCGCGCACCTTGGCCATTGCTATCATTTTGCGCATACGGAGCGCAAGGTGGCGCTTGTCAAGGAGCAGTTCATCGCTCTGGTACTCGCCTATCGGGTACTCGGCTGCAACGTTGAATATTTTCAGCCCTTTTCCCTTTATCTCGTAGCCTCCCTCCGGCGCCCGGGGGTCTTGGCTTACGATGCCGGTGACCTCCACCGACGACTCTATCGTGAGGTTTGCTACCTTGTCGGTCGAAAGGACGCACTGTATCACTCCGCCCCTGTCGTCTCGAAGCAGTAGGAACGAGTTTTCCTTTTGCTTGCGCAGGCGGTGTACCCATCCCCTGACCGTCACTTCTTTTCCGACAAAACTGGCGTTCTTGACCTCGCTGGCGCGCATATGTTTGATGTCTGTCACGCAGACCTGATTATTATAAAATGTTTTTTAGCTTTTGAAAGCTGCAAGAAGTACCCTTCTTATGGGCGCCCATATGCGCTTGTCCTTTGCCTTCTCCGGGGTAAGGAGAAGCTGTATCGCCATCCCTTGATAGATGGCAAAGAGCATCCTGACAACGCCCTCAGCCTCTGCGACATCCACTTTGATGACGCCTACCGACGATGCAAACTCCAGAAGAGTCTTCATCCTGCCTATCGCCTCTTCGAGGCCGTCTCTGAACACCTTGGCTATCTTGTCGCTCCTCCTGCCGCTGACCCACATCTCAAAGAGCAGGGCGGTAAAGTCGGGGTTTTCCTGCAAGTTTCTCTTTAGGACTTCAATCATGCCGTCCACCAACTCTTCCAGCGTCCGGGCGCTTGAGAGGCTGCCGACCGAAGAGTCCCACATCGGCTCAAAGCCAAATGCCAGCGCCTTTGAGACCATGTCCTCCTTGTCCTTGAAGTAGTAGTGCAAGAGGCCCCTGCTGACCTTGGCGGCGTCTGCGACGTCGTTGATGGTGGTGTTCTCATAACCCTTTTTCGAAAGCACGGCAAGCGTCGCCTCAATCATCCTCTCGGCCTTTTCCTCCTTGCCCCTCCTCGGCACAAATACACACTGCGCGCCTGTCGGTTATTATGATTTGTGCTGGACGCCCAACAAAGATTCTTTGCTCCCAAGCTCCTTCACCTGCCACTTGACACCGTTCTGGTAATGGACGTATGCCAACCCGAATTTCCTCTTGACCTGCAGCCTCTAGGTCTCTTCGCCTCTTTTTATCATCCTTGAAAGATGCGGTATCCTAGGCACGCCGACGGCAAAGGCTGTCGCCACTATCGCAAGAAAATAGTATTCGTAGCCGATTGCCATGCCGATTGAAGCCGCAAACCACACGGCGGCCGCAGTAGTCAGGTTTGTTATCTTGCCGTCAAGCTCGCTTTTTAGGATGAGCCCCGCGCCGAGAAAACCAATGCCGGAGATTATCTGCGCCGCTATCCTTGACTGCGAGTTTGGGTCTACCAGTGACGAAAGAAAAGTGAAAATCATCGCTCCCCCTATCACAAGGCAATGCGTGCTTATCCCTGCCGCCTTGTTCCTCGATTCCCTCTCTGCACCAATGGCAAAGCCTGCCGCAAGAGAGATCCCGATGCCGACCAAAAAACGCATTTCATAGCCGGTTGGTATCCCTTCAAATACCATCTTGCTCTATTGACAAAAATGATATTTTAACAGTGAGGGTAATGTTATCCCTTTTTTGCAAAGCGCGGCCGGTGTTTTTTCTGCGTCCGTGTTTCAAGAAAAAAAGAAAATAGGGGAAGAGGAAGTCAGGAAGCCGCTGTCTTTCTGCCCTTTGCAAAGAAAGCCGCCGCGACTCCTCCAAAGATGGCGCCCAGCGCGCCGACGTACAGCAGAGTCTCGTTGCCTCCTATCGACAGCATCGGCGTGCCAGAACCATTCGGATTCTCATGAGTAGTTACCCACTTTCTTGCCGCAAGCAATGTCTGCTCGTTGCACTCTATCCTGTCAATGTTGTACTTTGCGCACTCGGCAAGCTGATTCGGAGTGGCGCCCGCGGTGGGGTTGCCATTGACGCCGTACTGCGCGTGCGACTGCTGAACCGTTCCTGCCGCAAGTGCCAAGGCTATCCCTGCTGCTGCGGCCAGCAGGGCCATGTAGTTTTTTGACTTGTCCATGCACTAGTTATCAAGGGCGCTCTGGATAATCCTGCGTTCCGGACGCGCCCGTCGGCGCCTGTTCTGGCTCTAGAACGCGGCCTTCAAAGCACCGGTACTTGACTAGGAGCATGTAGCCAAGAAACCCGACGACTGCGGCCCCTGCAAGAGGCAGTATGAACGAGGCAAGACCTGGCGTGGCAAGCACGCTCTGGCCGGCCATGGCGACCTTTTCTTTGGATATCTCTGTCGACTCTTCTATCGTCTGCTGCTGTTGATGATGGCCTGCGCTTGCCTCGGGGGCGACGTAGCTTTGGCTTACCTGTACGGAAGGAGGCTCTTGCACGTACTGGAACAGAAAGGCGCTGCCTGCGACAAACACCACCAGCGCGACTGCGCCGGGCGCAACCAGCGGGAGGACGCCCCTTGCGTTTCTCCTGTCAGACGTCGCCTTGTCCGCCCTTTCAAGCAGGCTGAACCTCCACATCCTCCACGCTTCCAGCCACAGCACACCGGCCGCTGCGGCTGGCACTGCCAATCCATAGACGCTCCACGACGACAGGTTGAATATCACATACAGGACGGAAACGGCGGAAAATACCGAGGCATAGAATGCAAGCCTCGGGACCGAGAACCTCCCAAAGTTCACGTACGACTCAAGTGCCCTGACCCTCACCTTGCGGATGACGTACACCCTGCCGTGGCTGTCCTTTGCGGCAAGGCCCATCCCGACCAGCTTTTCCACCTGGTAGTCGGCCACGCTAGGGCTGGACAGGCCCAGGTCGCGCTGTATTTCCCTTATGCCTCCCGGCTCGCCCTTTCTCAACAGGTACAGGTACACCTGCAAGGTCCTGCCCTGCAGCTTGCGCTCGATGTCGCCTTCTCCTTCCATATGAGAAGAGTTGGCAGAAGGTGGATTTAAGGAGCGCCAAAACAGAGGCCGTTCTGGGATTAGAACACGTGTTTTATAATCCAGTCCGGCGCCAGCTAGGGCGTTGGCAGTAAAAAAAAGAGGTTGGAAGCGCCTTGGCCGGAAAAAGGTGTTTGAGGCAAGGGACGGCAAGACCGTCTACATGGAGCTCTTCCAGGACACCGTCCAGACGCCAAAGGGCAGGACACTTTCCTATACCCATTACCGCTCGTCAGACGTCGTAGTGGTTGTCCCGTTCCTTGACAAAGAGACGCTTGTCATGATAAGGCAGTATCGTTACCCGCTCGACAAGACGCTGCTAGAGTTTCCCGCCGGCCACGTGGAAAAGGGCGAAAGCCCGCTTGCGACTGCCAAGAGGGAGCTTCAAGAGGAGACCGGCTACCGGGCAAAAACAGTGAAACACGTCTACGACTACCACCCGTCAGTCAGCAAGTCGCGGCAGGTAGTGCACGTCTTTACCGCGTCCGGTCTTGCAGGCGGCGAGACCGACCACGACAGTACCGAGGACATAACCGTGGAAACAGTGAGCGTCAAGAATCTGGAAAACATGATAGCTGACAAAAAGGTGGAAAACGCCGGCACGCTTATTGCCTACCTGTTGTGCTGCAGCAGCGGAATAAAGAAGATAAACCGCAACGGAGCGTAAAGCGGCATGATGGCAGGAGAGACAACAATGAAGGTGATGGTCCTTGACAGGTGCGCGCCTATCGAAACGAGGCCGCTGAAACTGAGGTCGATACCGGTCCCCCAGCCGAAAAAAAGGGGCGACGTGCTTTTGGAGATAGAGGCGTGCGGCGTCTGCCGGTCCAACCTGCACATGATAGAGGGCGACTGGAAGGACGAGGGCTCGCCGTCGGTCCTGCCGGTGGTGCCGGGCCACGAGGTGGTCGGCGTCGTTAAAAAGGCTGGCAGCTCAAAAAAAGTCAGGGAAGGCGACAGGGTCGGCATACAACCTTTGTATAGCTCATGTTTGAAATGTGACTACTGCCATTCCGGCAAAGAGCATCTGTGCGACGACGCCGAGATAACAGGCGAAAGCGTGCAGGGCGGATACGCCGAGTACATCGTCGCAAACGAGGAATTTGTAACTGCGATACCCGACAGCATCGACTCTGCGCACGCTGCTCCGCTGTTCTGCCCCGGCATAACTGCGTACAAGGCAGTCAAGGCAAGCGAGCCGGCAAAGGGCAGGTCCGTGGGCATCTTTGGAGTCGGCGGAGTAGGGCACCTTGCGGTGCAGATGGCCAAGATGGAGGGCGCAAGGGTGGTCGGCATCTCCCGGGCAAAAAAGCACCTTGACCTTGCAAAAAAACTGGGCGCAGACAGCACCATCGCGTACCAGGAATCTGTCGATCAATTCGTCAAGAACCTGAAGAGGGAAGAGGGGCTACTGGACAGCGCAATCGTGTTTGCGCCGTCAGAGAAGGCCATAGACGCGGCGGTAAAGTCGGTCAAAAAGGGCGGGCTCGTAGTGGTTGGAGTGGTCGGCGAGATACCTCACTTTTCCGCGTTTGAAGAAAAGACCATCCGCGGGACAGTGATAGGCTCACGACAGGACATGGCAGACCTGGTCGCACTTGCCGCTGACAGATCGCTTGACGTGATCATAGAGACGCACAAACTTGCCGAGGCAAACGATGTGCTTGCGAGGCTAAAGCACTCGGAAGTGGAGGCGCGCGCAGTGCTTGTGCCCCGCTAGAGCACCAGCATGATGAACGCATAGTATATGGCGATGTTTGCAGCCGTTATCACGCTCCCTAGCTTGGCAAACTCAAAAAAGGAGAACGCGCGAACTCCCCTTGATTCGGCCGCCTCGATGACTATTACGTTGCTTGCCGCGCCAAGTATCGTGAGATTGCCGGCTATGGTGCTTGCCGCGGCGAGCATCAGCCATTGCGCAACATGTCCGCCCCCAAACCCGCTTCCCGCCATGACAAAGTTGTACAGCGCGACAAAGGGAACGTTGCTGAGGATCTGGCTCAGAGAAAGACTTGCCGCCGTTATTACGCCGAGGCTCTGAGCCTTGTCGGCCGGGCTTGGGGTCGGGAGCCAGCCCGTGATTATCGATATTGCTCCTGACTGCCACATGGCCGACGTGACTACGAACATTGCCGCAAAGAACACGAGCACGGAATAGTCTACTTTTTTCAGGATCTGCGTGCGCTCGCTTGAAAGCGCGTACAGCGCGGCCGCGCCGAGCATGGCCACTATGCTCAGGCCAAAGTCAGCAATCTTGAGCGCGTGCAGGAACTCTGACAGGATGAACCCGGCAAGCGTGGCGATTGTCACATAGATTGCAAGCTTTGCCTGACGAGGGTTGTAGCCGACGCCGTCCCCTTCCTCCTCTGCGACCTTTTCCGGAGCGCGCCCTATCTCCTTTGGCAGTTCCTTTCTGAAATACGCCTTTAGTATCAGGTACGTGACAAACAGGTTCGCAACGGTCGGCACGCTCAGGTAGAGCAGGAACGTGACGAACGGAAACTGCATCCCGCTGTCAATCGCTATGAGCAGGTTCTGCGGGTTGCCAATCGGCGTCATGACGCTTCCGACGGTTATCCCAAACGCAAGCGCAAGCAGCAGTATGGTAGGCTTGATCCCCGCGTGCCTTGCCACGTGCACCGCAAGCGGTATCCCAAGGAGCGCAATCGTGTCGTTCACCAGAAACGCCGAGAGCGCGCCCATGCCGACTACGAAAATCATCAAGAGCTGCGCCGGCGTCCTTGCGCGTGCAAGCATCCTGACTGCTATCATCCGAAGCACGCCGGCCCTCTCTAGCGCCGATACTATGCTGAACATGCCAAAGAGAAACGCAATGACTTCAAGGTTCACCGCCTTGAACGCGTCGGAAATGCCCGTCACCTGCAGGCCGACCATCAGAGCCGCGCCGATGAGCATCGCCGTCCATATCGGGATTCCGAACCTGCGCCGGCCGATGATGAGGATGTAAACCACCGCAAACACGCCAAGGGCGACGTACTCTTGCACAGCGGTGGGACAAGGCAATGTGGCTATAACCTTTACTTGCCGGGCAGACATGCAGCGTTGCGTAAATACGGGTTTCACGCTACAGCTGCAATATGGGCCAGTTGCCGGAGAGCCTGTGGGAGCTAAAAGAGACCGCCAAGTGGGCTCGCAACTCCGGGGAGAAAAAGGCCGCCATAAATGCGCTGTCTGCTCGCGGCAAGAAGGCGCTTTCGTCGCTTGAAGAGGTGCTCGCCGTGACAGCCTACGACGATGTCAGGTCGGAGTGCGCTGAAGCGATAAGGTCCGTCAAGAAAAAGGACTCTGATGAAAAGGAAGAAGGCAAGCCCTCGTTTGCAGACCTCCCTTCCTGATTCTTTCTTTTTGTTGAGCTAGAGTCCTCTTGATTTCAGCTCCTTGCGGAGCTGCCTCCTTACCTGCTCGACTGCGCTGTTGAACGCCTTTAGATATTCTTCCTTGCGCTTGGGCCGCGCGACTGCCATGCCAAGCGCGATCTCGCCAGCAGTCGACACCAGCCCCGCTATGGCCACGTCTGCTGGCGCCTGCCTCGACTCTATCAGGCCGTGGAGGCTGTCTACAAGCTCTGCAATGTTGTTGTTTTGCGACATCTTTCTCTCTCTTTCTCTCTCTGTTGTCTTTTGGAATGGGTTGCTTTACAATCTTGCTACTACATGAACCTGCCGAATCCCTTGGTGAACAGCACGAACGTCGCCACCGAAGGGGGCACCAGTCCTACCATGAAAAAGTTGGGCGCCTGGTCGCGGGGCATGTTAGAGCCGCCGATAAAGACGATGACCACAAAGAACGATGCGAGGAGGGTCACTGCGAAAAACAGAGCCGCGCCTGCCATAAAAGCCAAAAGCTTTAGGTTATCTTTGGCAGTCACGAAGTGCTTGCGTACGTCGCCCTATTAGAACTATCTCGCGGCGGTCACTTGGAGCCGCACAGGTCGGTCTCGTTGCGAAGCGATGGCGGGACTTCTTTCAAATTCGCCGGCACAGGCTTGCAGGGTGGAAGTCCGTACTGCGTCCTGAGCTGGTCTTGCTGTTTGCTCATCACTCCGGTCGAAAAGCTCGACCCGATGTGCCCGAACTGCAGGTACATTACTATTACGATGGCTATGGAGACTCCCATCACCAGTATGGTGACGGCCACCGTCTTCATGGTCTTCTCGTATGCATCCTGCCCTTCATTCTTGTCGTCATGCATACTGTAGTACTAGACGCAGCCATGATAGATAAGACTCCGCTAATCAAACTCCATTTTGCGTAAATATCATGAACGCGTGTACTTCCCCAATGAACCAGAAGACCAAGATTTTTTCCGCAGCGGCTGCTGCTGTGCTTGTTTCTGCGCTTATTTTCGCCTCATTTGCAGTGGCGAAAAGCTATGCGCAGATCGGCAACCAAACAACAACCCCGCCACCGGCCGGCAACCAAACCGGCCCGACTATTGGCAACCAAACAGGCGCAGCTGCTGGGAACCAGACAGCTGGTACAACCGGCAACCAGACAGCTGGTACAACCGGCAACCAGACAGCTGGTACAACCGGCAACCAGA
>NZ_CAMLDP010000022.1 GCF_946478925.1 uncultured Nitrososphaera sp.
CATGAGCCCAAAGGCGATGCAGCAAGAGACGCGGTTGCTAAAGTCTAGCTGGATATTGCTTCTTGCCACTGGCATTGCGACCCTTGGCTTTGGAATAATAGTTGCCGCATATCCTCAGGCTGCGGGTCCCGGTGAAGAAGAGGGTTTGCTGCGGGCCCTTGGCGTCGCGACGACCGGAACCGGCATATTCGGTGTCATGATCACTCTCTATGCTTTTAGAAGGGGCGAAAAATGGGCGTGGTTTACCCTCTGGTACTACCCTGTCTTCTGGGCATTGCATCTGGCAGGCGGATTGCCGCCGGGAAACGATCATGTTCATCAAGTTGTTTTCATTGTTCTGTCGGTTCTGGGATTGCTGCTGCCTGCGAGACATTTCTTCTCAAGAACTGTCCAAAGGTAAAAACGGTTTATCGATAAAAGACCTGTCCAAGCAAAAGCGTTATATGTGCAGCTTTGGAGCCGCATATAACCAATAAAGACCGATAAATGACCAAAGCATTCGTTTTAATCAATGCCGACACCGGCGTTGAGGGCCTTTTGCACGAAGAGATCAAAGCACTCGACGGGGTGAAGGAGGTTTACGAGCTGTACGGCGAATATGACATCATGGCAGTAGTGGAGGAGCCGGACGAAAAAGAAGTCCAGCGCGTCGTCTCGTGGGAGCTGCGCAAGATAAAGGGCGTACGCAGCACAAACACGATGGTCGTCGCAAGATAATAAGGCCGTAGAGCAGTAGCCTCTTCTATATGGACGATGATTCGTGGGACGCCCAGACGTACGACAAGGTTTCCAGCGTGCAGGAAGGGTGGGCCCTCGGCGTTTTGCAGCGCAGGAAAAAATGGAGGGGCGACGAGGTTGTGCTTGACGCCGGCTGCGGCTCTGGCAGGCCGACTCTGGCCCTTGCAGCCAAGGTACCCAAAGGGATAGTCTATGCGGTGGACATGGACCCGAACATGGTCCGGCAGGCGCAGGCTAATCTGCGCGAATGCAATAACGTGCAGGTAATGCAGTCAGACATTGCAAGCGTAAAAATGCCTGCAAAGGTGGACGTGGTTTTCTCTAACGCCGTCCTGCACTGGATAGCCGATCATAGAGCGGTGTTTGCCAATTTTGCCGGGTTGCTAAAGGATGGAGGCGAGCTCTTGGCCCAGTGCGGCGGGCAGGGCAACCTGGAAAGCGCCATCGCAATCCTTGACAGGGTCGCGTCGAGCGATCCGTTCCAGCGGTATTTTGCAGGGTGGAAAAATCCGTGGAATTTTGCGGCGCCGGGCGACACGGAAAAGCTGCTGTACGAGGCCGGGTTTAGAAATGCCAAAGCCGGACTTTCTGCGGCACCGGTGACCTTTGCCAGCCGCGGGCAGTTCTCGACGTTTGTCAAGACCGCAGTCGTCAGGGCTCACCTGGCGCGCTTGCCGGCAGTCCATCAGGACAGGTTCCTTGAGGCGTACCTTGATGAATACGAGAGGCAATCGCCGCAGAAGAAATGGCTGCTTGATTACGTGCGCCTGAACATCACGGCAGAAAAATAAAAATAGCAATAATTAAAGAAGGCATTTTTCCTTCCCACCCCTGTTGCCAAAAAAGCTGTTCGTGGTAGGCGTTGGGCCCGGCTCGCCCCTGTACGTGACCGATGCGGCAAAGGAAGCCGTCAGGAAATCAAGATACGTCGTCGGCTACAAGTACACGCTTGCCACGATAGAGGGCTTTATCGACCGCAGCAGGCAGGAAGTGCTTGAAGTCACGATGAAATCGCAGGAGGACGTGTACCAGGGCGTCTATGCGAGGATGAAGGACGGCGAGTACTGCACCGTGCCTTTCACCGGCGACGTCAATTTCTCTGAATCAGAAGTGGTCGACCGCCTGCTGGAAATATTTGGCGACGACAACGTGCAGATAATCCCCGGCATCAGCTCCATCCAGGTCGCAGCCGCAAAATCCCGCGTGCCTACCGACAAGGCGTTCATCGTCACCTTCCATGTGACGGGCGACATTGAGCAGAAAAAGAAGGACCTCGTGCAGGCCGTCAAGGACGGAAAAAGCGTGATACTCTTGCCGAGGCCGTGGCCGCGCGATTTGTCAAAGCACTTCATGCAGTCCGACATTGCAAAATTCCTAAAGGCAAACGGCATCGACACGCAAAAGCTGAAGGTGTGGGTGTTTGAGCACCTCACGACCGACAAGGAGACGACGTTCAAGGGCGTCGCAAGCGACCTTGAGGGAAAAGAGTTCTCGGACCTGTCGGCGATGGTCATCGACCAGGTAAAGAGGCAGACGTACCTAGAGTTTTGACAGATCAGGCGACACCTGGAGGCTCGCCCCTTTCAATCACTTTTTCAAGGTAGCCGATCTGCTGCTCCATAAAGTTCTTCCTCTTTTCTTCCTCGTCGAGCTGCGCCATGTCAAACGACTCTAGGCCCAGCAGCTTTAGCAAAACGTGCAAAATCGATTGCGCTGCCTTTGGCTGTATGATGTTCGGGTTGTCTATTTCCCCCAGCATACACGCCGCGTCTATCCCGCGCTCTTTGGCAAGGCCGAGCACGAGACCGTTAAAGCCGGAGATCTGGCCCTCGCCCTGCAGCATCTCGGCGCCGGCGTCCTTTAACGACTGCACGAGCGCAGGGTTGTTGGCGGCCGCAAGCACTTTTCCTCCTGCGCCCGGCTGCCTGAGCGCGGCGCCGATAGAGTAGAGCGCGCTTGCGTTCATGCGCTGCGCCATCCCCAATACTTCATAACACACTTCGTACAGGCGCCTGGGGTCTGCAGGGTTAAAGTCGCCGGTGAATATCAAAAGGTCGCTTTCGTCGACGGCGTAAAAGCGGTAGCTGGCCTGCTGGTAATCGACGATTCCATCCTTGTAGCTCACAAAGGGAGGCCAGAACGAGTACAGCTCGGCAAAAACCTTGGCGTCGAGCTTTTTCGCAAGGTATGCAAGGCCGATCCCGGCCACGTTTCCCATGTCCGGAAGAGCCGCGACTATTCTGGGCGGGCCGGCAAGCCGGGGCGTCCTGTGCACCTTGAGGCCTATCATGATGCATTCCTGCGCCTTTTGCCACAATAAATATCAATCATGCTGTGCGAAAATATTGATACTTGCATAACAGTCCAACGCGTTTGTAAACTGTATTTATATATTAAAAACGGCTTGTAAAAGCCGTAATGTCAATGGAAAAGTCTGTTGGCATGGCTCAACAGGACAAGGCTTCAATGAAATACTGCGCCGAGTGCGGGGCCAAGATGCCCAAGGCGCAAAAGACCTGCCCTGCATGTGGCGAGGGCCAGTAATTAATCATCAGGGCCTTTCCCTCTCTCTCTCTTTTTGTTGTTCTTATCTCGCCAACGCTTAAAGCCGGCGGCGACAAAGCCTGCACACATATGAGCGAATCCCGCTACCCAGTTTCCGCCACGTTCAAGGTGCTCGACGGCTACGACCTGTACAGAAGCGACAACCTGATAGTCGCGCTGGTGGTGGTCGAAAGCCAGTACGGAAGGGACCTCCGGCTGTACAGATGGATGAAGCGCAAGGAGCAGTGGAAGGTCGACCTGTGCAGGATGAGCGTCAAGAGGTGGAAGTGGGCCGAAGTGGCGGCCAAGGCAGCCGAGTTTATCGAGAAGTACGGCCTAAAGGGCGGAAGCGCGGCAGGCCCCGAACCGGCGGAGGACTAGAACCCTTCCAGCTTTAGGTTTTGCCCACCAAGATCCTGTATCATCCACCATTCTATTGCTGCAGCTGCAAGCAGGATAGCGGCAGCGATTCCAAGCTCTATCAGAGTCGGAACAACATATTCGCGCCACGGCCTCTTTTTCACGAAATAATAGACGAGCATCCCGCTCCTTGACATCGCAAGGCCGTACGTGATTACCTCCATCACGCCAAACGGGGTGACGAGTATGAGCTGGGGAGGTATTCCCTGCAGCGCCGGCGAGTTCTGCGCAAGGGCGGCAAAGACGTTGCCCGTGGCGTAGCCGGAGAATACGCCGAGGCCGATTCCGAGCCCCGGCACGAACATGCCGAGCGCTATCTTGACATTGTTTGCAAATATGCCGACATCGTTGATGTCTTCTATCTGCGATGAAAACGAGTCGCGGACCTCCTTGGCCTCCGCCGGCGTCATCTTTACGCCCGCGCCGGCCGAGTATGCCGCGAAAAAGACGATGGCGCCAATCGCCAAAAAGAGCAGCCGGCGCCTTATGTTAAAACGCAATGCCATATTGCTATGAAACCTACCCACCTAAAAACGAACACACGCACACACGTGCACATACGCACAAGCTTGTTTTTATTCTTGGCAAGCTTAGGTAGTGCGGTGAACCAGACCGCCGCAATCGGAACCGCGATTTTCCCACATTTCTTCGCGCCCGGAAACGGCCCGACGGATTTCATCGTCCAGGACTTTGCGGTGGTGATGGTAGTCGCGGCCATCATGATTGCCATCACGTACAAGCTAAAGCAGCCGATGGTGATAGGCTACATACTTGCCGGCATACTAATCGGTCCCTACACCCCGCCCTTCAGCCTGGTGAGAGATGTCAGCACAATTAACGTGCTGGCGGAGCTCGGCATCATCATGCTTCTATTTGTGGTGGGAACGGAATTTCCGATGGCAAAATTGCGGTCGGTTGGGAAGGTGTCATTCGTGGTGGCGATAGCAGAGACGCTTGGCACGCTCTTTCTGGTGTTCTTTATCGCGCAGTACCTTGGCTTTGCGTTCTACGATTCGCTGTTCCTCGGCCTCGCGCTTTCAATCACCAGCACCGTCGTGACCGTAAGGATACTTGAGGAGCTGGGCATGATAAAGGACAAGTCATCCATACTGCTCCTCGGAATAACGGTGGTGGAGGATATTCTGGCCATCAGCATCCTTGCAATCCTGCAATCAGTCGCGGCAAACGGCGGCCACGTGGAGCCCCTGAACCTTGCAATTTCAATCGGCATAGTGGCCGCGTTCATAGGAGGCGTTCTGGCCCTTGGGTCGCGCTTTTTCCCAAAGATAATCGACAGGGCCGGCAAGACGAACGACTACGCCCTTTTATTGATTGTTATCCTCGGCCTCGCGTTCGGGCTCTCTTTCATCGCAAACGGAATCGGGCTGTCGGTGGCGACGGGCGCATTTCTCGCCGGCGTGCTCGTGGCAGAGTCAAACAGCGCGGCAGTTGCAAGGATACTCACCCTGCCTCTGCGCGACATGTTTGCCGCCATATTCTTTGTCTCCATCGGCGCGCTCATGGACATCAGGACGCTTCCCGCCTACATCCTGCCTGCCGCCATACTGATATTCACCTCATTTGGAGCCAAGTTTCTCATAGTGACTGGCATACTGACCCGGGCGAAATACGACAGCGTCACGGCGCTTCGGACAGGCTTTGGCATGTCTGCCGCAAAGGGCGAGCTGTCGCTCGTGGTAGTCAAGGGAGGGCAGGACGTGGGAGCCATCAGTTCCACCATACTGCCGCTGCTCGGCGTCATCACGATAGTCACGACGTTCCTTGCGCCGTACATCATCAGGTTCGGTAGCAGGATAAGGATGCAGAGCGACGACAGCAGTAGCAAGACTGAAGAAAAGGCCGGCTAGCGGAATTTTCGCGCAAGCGCCGCGACCATGGCAGAGCCGGCAAATGTCGCCGTCCAGTACAGCCACAAATCCGAGACAGACCCGGAGAGAAGCGCCGGCGCAAGCGACCTTGCCGGGTTCATGGATGCGCCGGAAACAAAAGACAGGAACAGTATGTCCAGCCCCACGATGCCGCCGATGGCGACTCCGCTGAAACCTTTCAAACCTTTTGTGTGCACAACGACATAGATGACTGCCATCAAGAGCGCGGTGGCAAGGACCTCAACCGCTATTATGAGCGGGAGCGGAAACGAATAGTCGGGCGCGTTTGCCCCTAGGTGCGCCTCCGTGCCTATCGCAAGGGCGACAAACGCGCTTGCCAAGAGAGCGCCTGCTACCTCTGCCGCAAAATACACCGGGAACTGGCGCAGGGTTATGTGTCCTGTTATCAGAAAGCCAAGCGTCACGGCGGGGTTGAAATGCGCCATCGATATCTTGCCAAAGGCGTACACCATCAGCGCGACTGCTATCGCGGGGCACACTGCGGCAAAGGGCGTGCCGAGGATGCCGCCGAGCTTGGCATCAATAACTACAGAGCCGGTGGCAAGGACAACCACTACAAACGTGCCGGCCAGCTCGGCAAGGAACCTCTTTTTGTTCGAGGCCAGCCTAGCTGCTGTTGTTGTTTTCGAGGTCTCTGACAAGCTCTTTTACTCTTCTCTCGATGTCGTCGCGGATCTGGCGCACGCTTTCAATCGGCTTGCCCTTTGGGTCCTCCACGCTCCAGTCGATGGGGTTGTTGTTCAGGAGCAGGAGAGGGCATTCCGATCTGTCCATGCAGCCCATGTTTATCGCCTTGACCGACCTGTGTATCATGTCGTCGTCTATCACCTTGCTTTTTTGTTCGCTGATGTCGACTCCTGCCTCCCTCATCGCCTGCACCGCAAGCGGGTTTATCTCTTGCGCCGGCCGCGTCCCGGCGCTTATCGCCCTGTAGCCTTTTGGCGCGTATTTCCGGAAAAAGCCCTCTGCCATCTGGCTCCTGCCGGCGTTTTCGACGCACACAAAGAGCACGATCTTTTCCTTCATGTATATGCTCAGCAGCTGCAGCAATAACAGCAACATTCGCAATCGTCGTCGCATTCGCACTTGCTGCAGCAGCTTTTTTCATCCTGTTGTTTTTCCATGCTAATGCTTTACTAGAGAAACTATTTAAGCTGTAAAGAGGAAACAAATACAGCTGGTGTAGAGATGGAAACCAAGAATAAACTGCCGATGGTCAACGGCTGCAGCTTTGACGGCTATGACGCTGCCTCTCTCATGTCGGAAACCGCACAGCTGCGCAGGATAATAACGAAAAGGGGCACGCTTGAGATCCTGATACCGCTATGCTGCACCACAGAGCCGGTGCGCTACAAGCAGTTCCGGGAGACGATAAAGGGGATTAGCAGCAAGACCCTTGCAGTCCGGCTCAAAGAGCTGGAAAAAGGCGGTATACTGGAGCGTAGGGCATACGGCGAGATCCCGCCCCGCGTAGAGTACAGGCTGACCGCAAAGGGTCAGGAGCTGGTCGAGTCCGTCATCCGCCTGCTCCAGTGGATGAAAAAGTGGTCATCATCGTCGTCTTCAGGCGCATAGCGGCAACGGCACAAACCCCGTCATGTCGTACGAGGAGAGCATGGCCATCATGTGCTCGCGCTCCTTGCGCCTCCTCTGCTCAAGCATCAGCCCGGCTATGTTCCTTGACCGCTCAAGGTGGTCAAACACTATGGTCGTGCAGCAGTCCATGCCCGCAAGGAGCCTGCCGATGACAGAAACAATCCTGCGCATGAGCGAGTCCCTTATCTCCGTCGTCCCGCGCAGCTGGTCCACTGTTGTTTTAGAGTCGCTTCTCACCTCGACCACTATGCGCCTCTTGCTTGAGCGCCTGAAGGCCCTGCGTATGTGCGCAAGGTTGTCCCTGAGCGCAAAATAGATTGCCAAAAGTTCCATCCGCTGCACACCAAACCGCTCGTTCCTTGGCGAGGGGCGGACGGGCTTTATCGTACCCTTCTCGGTATGATGGTTGTACCAGGCTATGTAGCCGGACGGGGAGGCGTCAGCATCTATGATGATTGAGTGCTGCCTCACGTACTTTCTATGGGTTGCGGATAGTATATGAGCATATTCCCTAGAGAGGATTTGCCGCAGGTAGAAGCATTTTTGACAACGGGGATCATATAGAAGAAACATGGAGGAAAAAGAGGTTGATGGTGTGGCCCCGCAGCGTCATTATGGCGCGTGCGCTTCTGCTTTCGGGGTTTCCAGTCAACCTCATACGCACAGGATAGCAGGGACACTTGAGGGGGCGCAAAAGAAAAGCCTGCCCGACATAGAACACGTTCGGGCTGTAGATCTACATGCAACGCGTGCAGAGCTGAGCTGCAGCGAGGAAAAGCTGCGCGGATGGACACGCGCTCGGCCCAACAATGCTGGACAGCATAATGCACGCAAGATGCGCAAGTGCCTAGCTTATCGTCTTTGTAAATTTTTCATAAAGCGCATCTCTTTCACTCTTTTCCTTCTGCAGCATCGCCTCCGCGCCCTTGACGCCCTGTAGGTATTCTATGGTGATGTCGCAGTCGTGTATCTGCCCGAGCATGGCCTGCAGCTCCTTGAGCCTTGCGACGGCGCTCTTGCTGTTGCCGCCGACGGCCTGTGCCACTTGCCTGCCGTGCTTTTTCCTGCGGCCGGCAGGGAGGATCTCCAGCACGTAGCGCAGCTTTTTCATGTCCTTGCGCAGCTCGTGGAGCTCCTCCTTTTTGCTGCCGTCGCCGGCTACCACCGGCAGACGCTCTTTTATCGAGAGGGTCAGCCTCCCGGCGACCTTGTCCATCCTTGCGGCAAGCTCGTCCCCGTCGATGTTCTTTGCTGCTACCGTCTTGTTTTTCTCCACGGACCGCGCCAGCGCAAGCGCCCAGCCAAGAGCGGCCTTTCTCCTGCCTGCAACCGCGGAAACAAACTGCTGCTCGCCTCCCAGCGCTGTGACCCTCGCCCTGACTATGTCAAGGTCGCGCACGCGGCTGTTGGCGCGGAAAAACGCCTTGCACGCGTCTGCCCGTTTCCTGTTCCTCTTGCGCTCTTTTTTCGGCAGGAGAGAAAGCGCCGCCTCCAGGCGCCGGAGGGATGTTCTCATGGCGTGCACGTTCTCCTCGTCGCCGGGGTCGTCCAGGTACGCGGCAAGCCTCTTTTTTACGCGCGCCGCGCTTGTTTTGAGATTTTTTGCAAACTGCGTACCGCCATCGTCGTCAGGCATCTAAAGAAGCGCCCTGCTTGGACGCGCCGATTCCAGAAAGGCGTCTATGCGCTTTTGCAGGTCGGCGTTTGTCTCCGGTATCGACCTGTTGCCGTCTATTATCACCAGGTTGTAGCGTTTTTGCATCCTGCGGAACTCTTTGGCTATCATGGCCTGGTATTTCATGAAAGACTCGAACATGTCGTCAGCAAGCCCCATGTCGGCACCCGACTCATAATAGTCAAGGTACGCGTTCTTTTGAAAGACGCGGTGGACAAGCTCCTCCGGCGTGACGTCGAGGTAGAACACGAGGTCGGGAACTATCGCAAACGAGAACAGGTTGTGCGACCAGCGCCTGCTGATGCCCCTCACCGCCTCCCTTGCAAGCAGCGTGTAAATATAGCGGTCGGCAAGCACGATGTACCCTGCGCGCAGCGCCGGGATTATCTTGTTTTCAAGCTGGTCCGCAAAGTCGGCCGCGTAAAAGAGCGAGAGCGTCTTTCTGCCGGCAAAATTAGTCTTGGCCTCCAGTATCCCCTCGCTTATCAATTCTGAGCGCTTTAATCCAGTATTCAAGACGGCATGGCCGGCGGCTTCTAGCTTGGCCGTTATCAGCCCTATCTGGGTGCTCCTGCCGGACGCATCAGGCCCCTCTATCACTATGAGCCTGCCCTTGACTTCGGTGTCGCCGATGTAGGGTATGCCGTGGCCGTAGAACTGGAGCGTCCTTGCTGCCGCCGGAGTTGCCTGCTTGCGCCTCACTCTGCGGGCACCTCCTGCTGTTGTTGTTGCTGCTTGCCCCGGAAAAACTGCCTCGGCAAAAGCTCCGTCACCTTTTGCCGCATGACCTTCTGCTGTTCCTCGATGTCAGCCGTGCCGTCAATAACGACAAAGTTCTCCGGCCCGACCATCGAGTCGTATTGCTCCACAATCCTGCTCTGGAATATCCTGTAGCTTTCATAAGGGTCGTTGCTCAGGTTCAGGTCCATGCCTGCCTCATAGTATTTCAGCTTTGGCCTGTTCTTCACTATCCTGTCAAACGCCACGTCCACCGGCACGCGGAAATAGAACGAGATGTCCGGCTTGACCGCAAAGTCGTACATGTGGCGCACCCAGCGCGGGTGGCAGCCCCTGACAACGTCGCGGGCAAACGCCGTGTAGATGTACCGGTCAGCAAGCACAATGTACCCCGCGCGCAGGAGAGGCAGGATGTGGCGCTCGTACCTGTCGGCAAAGTCGGTGGCGTGCAGGAGGCTGAACGTCACCGGCGTCAGCAGGGCCTTCTTCTTGCCCTTGGACGTTATCTCCTTCACCGTCTCTGACGAGTTCCACTCGGTAAAGAACACCGGCAGACCCATGTACCTGAACCACTTTTCAAGCAGGCGTATCTGCGTGGACTTGCCGGACCCGTCCACGCCTTCCACTATTATCAGCCTGCCCGGTATTTCGCGGTTTTTGTTGCTAACAGTCATATCATGCGATCACCCTGACCTCCTGACGATGCTTTTTTGATGCGGAGGAGCCGTTTGTTGTCGCGACCTGGCAGCTTGCGTTGACGTCGAAAGCGCGCTCGAAATTGCGCAGCGCGCTTGCAAGCAGCGTCGCCGGGACTGCCTGTTTGCCGCCCTGCAAGATCTTTATCGCGACCTTTTTGCCGCTTGTCGACACGCGCGCCATCGCCTTTGTCCTCTCCAAGATCTCCGAGAGCGCGATGCACGCCGCGATTTTTTCAATCGACTTTTTGTTTTGCGGGTCCAGGATAGAGCCGTACCTTGAAAACAGCCAGTCCACCGTCTTTTCCTTCTTGGTGTGGATTATTGCAAGCGCGAGGATCAGCTGCTCCCTGTGCGTGAGAAACGCGCTGTCCTCGTCCATCAGCAGGTAAAAGAGGTTGCTCAGGTTGGTGACGGTTGGAAGGGTGGCCATCTCCTTGAGCGCGTGGCCCAGTATCGCCCGCTCTTTTTCCCTGAGCAGGCCCGCAGACACGAGCGGCTTGACAAGCGAAAACGCGTACTGCGGGAGCGCCTCCTGCTGGCACGCAAACGTGACGTGCGCCTTGGCCCGCTCGGCAGTCATCCCGCCGCTGTTGTAGAACGCCTTTGGGTCGCGCAAAAACACAGATAGTATCCCTTCGCGCAGGCCCCTTGCGCTGACTACCACCTTGTCAAAACCGAGCTTTTGCATGAGTAGCGAGATCACCGCCGCGCCGGCGACAATCGTGTCGACCCTGTTGCTCCCTATCGCCTTTACCTCCTCCAAGTCGCCCTTGTCCATCTCGTACAGCTCGCCTGCTATCGCAGAGACGGAAGAGTGGTCCATGCGGTAGTTGTGGATCTTGTCAAGCTCATAGCCGGCAAGCTCTTGCTCATAGCGCGCAATTGCCCGCAAGGTGCCTCCGACTCCCACCAGCGTGGTGTCGACGCTTGTTGCGCCAAGCTCCTTTCTGTCCGGCAGCGTGTCCAGTATGCGCTCCTCCATCTTGCCGTACGCCTTTTTTGAAAACGAGCCGTCATCATCTTTGTCGCCGTACATCTTTGACAGGCGCAGCGCGCCAAGCGGGTACGACTCGACCTTTTTTATCCCGTAATTTTCAGTGTAGACCAGCTCCAGGCTCCCGCCTCCCAGATCAAAAAAGAGCGACGTAGGTATGCAGGTCGATTCCAGCGCGCCCACGTACGAGTAGAACCCCTCCTCGCGGCCAGAGAGCACTTTGAACTGAAAACCCGTCTCCTCGCGGATCTGCCTGAGAAAAGAGTCGCGGTTTGAAGCGTCCCTCACTGCGCTGGTAGCCACCGGAAGCACGTGCCGTATTGAATCGAAATTGATGACGTCGCGGAACAGCTTTAATGCTTCAATAGTGCGCTCCACCGGCTCGCCGGAAAGATATCCTCCCCTGCCAAGCCCCTCTCCCAGCTTTACCTTGACGCCTTCCTGCCTGTACGCCTTGAAGGTGCCGTCGCGCTTGACGTCATAGTTGACCATCTTGACCGAGTTAAAGCCCAGGTCGACGACAGAGACTTTCATGATGATGTCATACCATCCTCTTCATGTGCCGGGGCGTCAAGAGCCACCGCAGCTCTCCCTTGGCCTTTGGCCGAAGCGTAGTCACGCCGACCCTGGCAAGGCCGGCCTTTTTCAAGGCTATGCGCCCGCTTCCTTGGCCGTCAAGCACCAGGTCGCAGATGAGGCTTGAGAGGTACGGCTCGTGACCCACGACCATCACGGAATCGCCGGGTTTGAACCGCGCAAGCCTGCCGTACAGGGCCTGCCTGCTTCCCTCCGGCTTTAGCTCGTCCCAGAGCTCAAATTTGCTCTTCTTGATCTTTAGTTTCTTGGCGACAATCTCGGCGGTCCGGCTCGCCCTTACAAGCGGGCTTGACACCACAAAGTCGAGTTTCACCCCGAGGCTGGCGAGCGCGCCGGCTATCTCTTTTACATCCTCTTCGCCCGTGACGGTGAGCGGGCGCTCGGAATCCTTGCCCCCGGCGGCAAGCCTCTTGCCCGCCTCGCCGTGGCGCAGGATGTAAAGCTCCACGGCAGCTGATAAAGCCGGCGCGTATATCAAACTTGTCTATATAGATTCATTTCTTGGTGTATAACCTTACTCCCTTTCCCTGAAGTGATTTCCATCTTATTGCAAGTGGCAGACATTCTAGAATCTGTGTCAGTATTAAGCTCAAACCTTTTTCGACCTTGAAAAGGACATCTCTATGCCGGCGCGAGGCGACAGCTTGACGCGGTACTCCTCGTCCCTTGCAAGCGGTATCATCGAAACGTTTCCCTCTGTTCTGCACGACGGGCACGCCGGCGCGTCCTTGCCAAATAACACGGTCGCGCTCCAAAAGCACGACTCGCAAAGCGCAAAATGCCTCTCTGAATCTATTATTGCTGTTGTAGCTGTAGTAGTAGTTACTGCTTGCTGCATAGTAGCCGCCAGTTGTTTAGTGCAATGTGCTCATATTCCTTGCCGATGGTCAGTACATAGATCAAAGAGCGCCTACAGCTTGCCCGTGTTCTATATTGGGTAGCTTTTTGTCTTTTCCCGGCGGTATGTCAGGAGACGATGTTGAGGTTGAATGGCACCCCGGACAGCCAAACCCCTCCCCTCATCCCAACAAAGGTGCCCGCGCGGGTAATGCCATCAACCTCGGCTTAACCGTTTTTGTGAAATAATTTTCCGCGCCGGCACGAACAAGATTACAGAAATGCTTTTCGCAGCATATATACACACATACGCAGGCGCGGCTGCCGGTAATCAAAAACTACATGAATTATGCGAATTATGTCGGACATCCATTAGAAGGAGCCTGTGCTGCTTGCGCCATATGCACGGACTTGAAAAAACGATTATTGCCGGATTTTTCGCCGCCGTCTTGGCTATGCCCCTTCTGTCAGTTTATGCACAGGGCCAGATAGTGATAGACGGCGCCGGCGCGACATTTCCCTTCCCGCTGATAGACACGTGGAGGGTGCAGTACCAGAAGGTAAACTCTGATGTCAGCTTGAACTACCAATCGATAGGAAGCGGCGGGGGAGTAAAGCAGTTCACCGAAAAAACAGTCGACTTTGGCGCATCCGACGCGCCTCTCTCTGAAAGCGAGAGGAGTGCGCTTCCGGGCCCGGCGGTCCACATACCCGAGACTATCGGCTCCGTGGTGGCCGCGTACAACGTGCCGGGAGTCGCAAAGGGGCTAAAGCTCACCGGCCCTGTCATTGCAGACATTTACCTAGGCAAGATAAAGAAGTGGAACGACCCGCAGATAGCCTCCGATAACCAGGGAATCAACCTTCCAAACCGCGACATTGTAATCGTGCGCAGGGCGGACGGTTCCGGCACGACGTTTGTCTGGACCAGCTACTTGGCGACTGTGAGCCAAGAGTGGAAGGACAAGGTGGGCGCTGGCAAGTCCGTCGAGTGGCCTACGGGCGTGGGCGCTCCCGGAAACGAAGGCGTTTCAAACACGATAAAGCAGACGCCTTATTCGCTAGGCTACGTAGAGCTATCGTACGCACTTACGACGCAGATGACCTACGCCGACATAAAGAACAAGGCGGGCAACTTTGTCGAGCCGACCCTCGCTTCGACCAAGGCGGCCGTGGAAGCGGCGGCAACCTCGCTCCCGGCAGGCGACGCCTCGTGGGCCAACGTCTCGCTCCTCGATGCGCCGGGCGACAACTCGTACCCGATTGCAAGCTTCTCCTACATACTGCTGTACAAGGAGATGAGCACGACTCCCAAGGTGGACAGCCCGCAAAAGGCCAAGGCCATCGTCGATTTCGTCTCGTGGGCGATAGGGCCGGACGGCCAAAAGTACGCCGAGCAGCTATCGTACGTGCCATTGCCTGACAACGTAGTCCAGGCGAACAAGCAGACTCTTGCGTCGCTGACGTACAAAGGCCAGCCCGTGGCGGCGGCGCAGCAGCCCTCTTCTTCCTCCACCGTGTCTGCCACGTACGAAGGCAAGAGCTATCCTGTCATGGTCAGCTCGGCAAGCGCCAAGATCACAAACATCGTGGTAAACGCAGGCCAGTCAATCGATGTCGGCTTTGACAAGCCCGGCGACGTGGAGCTGACGCTACCAAAGGCCATGATAGACGGCATACAGGTAATTTCAGCTGGAGGCCAAGAGGTGACCTTCCAGCAGGTGGGCTCGACTGCGACTGACACGACGATAAAGTTCACTGTGCCCGACGGAAGCACAGGGCCGGTCAGCATCAAGGGCGCGTCGGTCGTCCCAGAATTCGGCGTGGTTGCGGCACTCGTTCTTGCGGCATCGCTCGTGGCGGTTATAGGCATAGCGCGCTTCAAGGGACAGGCTTTCAGCCCGGGCAGGCTCTAGCCCCCCTCTTCCTCTTTCTTTTTCCGCTATATAGATCACCTTCAGCTACGGTTTTTCCGTTGGGAACCGTCAAATACGCTCCGGCCTTACCTAACCTCATCATAACATGACTTTTTCAGAGTCCAGAAAGGAGCGCAAGGAGTTCCTCTCTTCGTTTTTTCTGGGCAAAAAGCGCAGGGGCGACGGCCTTTTCAAGTGGGTAGTGATAGGAGGCGCAGCGTACACCCTGTGTATGCTCGTCCTGGTGGTCTTTGCGGTGGCCGACGGCTCGCTCCCCGTGCTTCTCTACCAGGGTCTCGGGTTCTTTACGGGCACCAGCTGGAACCCTGTGGAAGGCAGGGAGTCGTACGGGGCACTCCCGTACGTCATCGGCACGCTTGCAAGCTCGGGCATCGCCATGGCGATAGGCGTGCCCATAAGCCTCGGAATCGCGGTGTTTATCACCGAAATCGCGCCCTCTAAAGTTGGCACGCCGATAGGCTTTGTAGTTGAAATCCTGGCGGCAATACCGAGCATCGTCTACGGCCTGTGGGCGCTTTTTGTATTCCGGTTCTGGATACTCGACTACATCGAGAATCCTCTGTACGACACGTTCGGCCAGTCCCTGTCGTTCTTTGGCCCCGGCCCGTTCGGGCTTGACATCTTTACTGCCGGAATCGTCCTTGCCATCATGATAATTCCCATCGTTTCAGCGATCTCCCGCGAGGTGCTCCGGGCCGTGCCAAACTCGCAGCGGGAAGCCGCATACAGCCTCGGCGCGACGCGCTGGGAGACCGTCTGGCACTTTATCTTTCCGTACGCCAAGGCCGGAATCCTCGGCGCGGCAATCCTCGGGCTGGGCAGGGCCGTGGGCGAGACGATGCTCGTCACCATGGTCATCGGAAACACCGTGGGGCTTGCGGCAATCCCGGACGGCCTGTTCGCCCCCAGCCAGACGCTTTCCAGCCTGATAGCCAACGAGTTCAACGAGGCCGCGTCGCCGCTGCACGCCTCCGCGCTCATCGGGCTGGGCGCAACACTGTTCATACTCACGATGGCCATAAACATCGGCGCGCAGATCCTCGTATCGAGGATGGTCAAGGTAGCCCCGGGGGCCAAAGAGTGATTAACATGCACTCCAGGCAGGACCGCAAAAAGATAGTCCAGGACGCGGTGGTCAGGACAAACGCCCGGCGCCAGCTCGTAAACAAATTGTTCACAATAGTCACGATCGGCTGCATAGCGGCGGCGATGATCCCACTTGGGAGCATCCTTGTCGAGGTTGTCAAAAACGGCATGGGCGCCATCACTGCGGAATTCCTGACGCAGCCGCAGGGCTCCATAATAGAGGGAGACGGCGGGATAGCGCCAGCCATACAGGGCACGCTCCTCGTGGTCGCGCTGGCGTCGCTCATAGGAGTTCCGGTGGGCGTCCTTGCGGGAATCTACCTTTCCGAGTACGCCCAGAACAACAAGTTCGCCCGCGCGGTGCGGTTCTTTAACAACGTCATGACCGGCCTGCCGTCAATAGTCATCGGCATAGTGGGCTACATCGTGCTCGTGCTCACGATAGGGTCGTTCAACATCACCGCCGGCGCCGTTGCATTATCCATAATCATGATACCCATCGTGGTTGGCGTGACGGAGGAGACTCTGAAACTCGTGCCAAACTCTGTCCGCGAGGCAGGCCACTCGCTTGGCATACCAAAGTGGAAGGTGACTCTCTTTATCACGTTGATGGCCGCAAAAAGCGGCGTTTTGACAGGCATAGTCCTCGCAATTTCCAGAATAGCGGGCGAGACTGCGCCCCTCATCATGACTATTCTAGGCACGAGCCTGTTCTTCCAGGGCTTTTCCGGGCCCGTCGACGCGCTCCCGCTCAGGATATGGCGCCTCGCCTCGCTTCCGTACGAGCACGCGCACTCGTTCGGCTGGGGCGCCGCGCTCATACTGATACTGATAGTGCTGTCGCTCTCCTTCGCGCTCAGGTTCTTTGTATTGAGGCGCACGGGCGGAAGAGCCCCAACCCTCAAGCTCTAAGGGCTCTATAGTGCGCTATGTGATCTATTTAGGCAATCGATAATTAGCCAAAAGCCAAAAGGACTTTAATGACGAGTGAGGAGTATGTCAGTAGTACTAATCCAGATTATCAGGTTTCACAAAAAAAAGCGTCGCCAAAGCCGGGCTACAAGGTCTCGGTCCAGCGCCTCAATTCCTGGTTCTTTGACAAGCAGGCGCTAAAGTCTATCAACCTTGATGTCAAGGAGAACACGGCTACTGCGCTCATCGGCCCGTCCGGCTGCGGCAAGACCACCCTCATACGCTCGCTCAACCGCATGAACGAGATGACCCTCGGCGCCCGGGTGGAAGGGAGCGTCTTTCTCGACAGCACTGACATTTACGGCAGGGGCACCGACCCTGTCTTGATAAAGCGCAGGATTGGTATGGTGTTCCAAAAGCCAAACCCGTTTCCCACGATGAGCATCTTTGACAATGTGGCCGCAGGGCTGAAACTGAACGGCATTAGGGACAAAAAGATGCTCTCTGAGATAGTGGAGGAGAGCCTAAAGGGGGCCGCGCTGTGGGAAGAGGTGAAAAACGAGCTGGGCAAGCCAGGCATCAGCCTCTCCGGCGGCCAGCAGCAGCGCCTCTGCATTGCCCGCGCCCTTGCGATGCAGCCAGAAGTGCTATTGATGGACGAGCCGACGTCCGCCCTCGACCCGATAGCGTCCTCAAAAATAGAAGAGCTGATTCACGAGCTGAAAAAAGACCTGACCGTGATAATTGTCACGCACAACATGCAGCAGGCAGCCCGCGTCTCCGATTATACCGCTTTCATGTACCTGGGCGAGCTCGTCGAATACGGCCCGACCAAGCAGATATTTGAAAACCCGGACAAGGAGCTGACCGAGCGGTACATCTCAGGCAAGTTCGGGTAATAGCAAGAAGAAGCATATACACCACAAAGGTATTTTCATATCATGACCCGACTCCTCGACTACGGCCTGCGCAGCATGAGCAACTTGATAATGGACATGGCCGAGCTTTCCGTGCGCTCTGTCGACACCGCAATCGAGCTGTATGAAAAGGGCGACGGCGACAAGTCGCAAAAGATATTCGAGTGGTCGGAGCAATTGCGGGTACTGCAGGACGAGGTGACTGAGCTTGCTGTGGAGCTTATCGCCAGGTACCAGCCGGTGGCCACCGACCTGCGCTTTATCCGCTCATGCATCGAGATCTCGTACGGCTTTTCGCGCTTTGGGCGCTACGCCTACGACATAGTCGACGTGATGGGCATGATGGGCTCGGTGTCGCATTGCGACAAGGGCCCCGTGATGGAGATGGCCGACACCGCCCGCAAGATGATCCACGCAAGCGTGGAGGCGCTAAAGCTAAGGGACAGGGAAGCTGCACAAAAGCTGTACGAGATGGATGACACGGTCGACGCCCTGTACAGGAAATACGTGCGCGAGGCGATAACGCCAAGCACGAAAAAGGGCTCTAACGACTTGGTGAAGGACCCACGCTGCTACGTTTCCAGCCTGCTCATCCTGCGCTATCTGGAGAGGATAGCGGACCATGCGTGCTACATCGGCGATTCCGTATACTACATCGTGACCGGGACTTCGAGTCCGCGCCGGTAAGGGCACTATATAGTGTCTATAGAACACGTGGCCGCGTATAGCACGCCATAGTCTATTCTCGTAAACCGTTTATCCACAACTTCTCGATCCTCAACACATATTGAGAACAGCAGCAACTGCTACTACTGCCGCCGGCACGGCAGCAGCAGACCATAAAGAAGTCCGCAAGGTGCAGTTCACCGGCAGGTCCACCTACGTGCTATCCCTGCCAAAGAGGTGGATAGAGGAGATGCATCTGCACGCCGGCGACCAGGTGACGCTTGTGCGCGAGACTGACAACTCGCTTTCCATAGTCCCGACGAACACCGGCCCGGCAGAGTCGCTTGCCGAGGCGACGGCGATAATAGTTTCAAGCGAGGGCGAAAGCTCACTCCGGCGCAAGGTGGTGTCGATGTACCTCGCCGGCTATAACATCATCCATCTGAAGCTAAAGGCGGGCAGGATAAACCCTGCGCTGCGCGACGCCGTCCGGGACGTGGTGAGGCGCAACCTAGTCGGCACCGAGATGATAGCCGACGCCTCTGACATTATTACATTACAAGTATTGTTGTCATTGCCCGAGCTTTCGGTCAATACGGCCATCAGGCGCATGTACCTCATCGCCTCGTCGATGCACCGAGACGCCATGACCGCGCTTTCGGAACTCAACCAAGAGCTTGCAAGGGAGGTGATAAAATCCGACGACGAAGTCGACCGGTTCAGCCTCTACGTCTTGCGGAACCTGGTGATGGCGACGCAGAACGGCCGCG
Organism: uncultured Nitrososphaera sp.; assembly: GCF_946478925.1. Next base: position 19,036 of record NZ_CAMLDP010000022.1, read on the forward strand.
TGCTGCGAGAGATGGGACTAAAGAGCCCGTCGGACTGCCTGAGCTACCGCGTGGCCGTAAAGAGCATCGAGCGCGTGGCCGACCACGCGTGCGGCATCGCAGAGATGGCCACGAAACTGAAGGACAAGATACCGAAAGAGACTTTGCAAAAGATAGAAAAGATGAGCTACCTTGCACTGACCGTGCTCGGCGATTCCGTCGAGGCGCTCCTGCGCCGGGACTACCAGCTGGCAGACAAGACTGTCGACCAGGTGGAAGGCGTGCACCCGCTTGAGGAAGATGCGCTGGCGTCCGTGGAAAAGTCCCGCGACCCGGCGAGCCTGAAACTGGTGCTTGAGGACATCAGGCGCACCGCGGAATATGCAAGCGACATTGCAGAAGCCGCGCTCAACGAGACGATTGAAGAAGTAATAGAGAAGAGTAGCACCGCCCGCAAGTGACATCATCCTTAGTCAGGCAAATGGGACGATGACTGTCAGTATCACTATTATTATCACCGGCATCAGCCTGCGCATCCTGACGTTCGCCTTCATTGCCTCCTGCTCTTTCTTTTGGTCGACAAGCCTCATCTGCAGCACCAGCGACAGCAGGTTGTTCAGGAACAAAGCATAGGCTACTATCATCACCTTGTCCATGAGAGTGAGGTAGCCTATCGGCGGAAGCTGGCTCGCCGCGCTCAGGTGCGCGGCCACGGCCGCAAGGAGCGTCGACGATGCAAGGCCGATTCTTGCCCCAAAGTGGGCAGGGCTCATCCAGAAGGCCAGCATCGCTATCGTGGTTATTATCATGACCGGAAAAACCGTCTTTAGAAAAGACGACAGAGGAGTGCGCTCTAGCGCGAACGTAAAGACATAGCGCGAGAACGTGCCTTCGCGGTAGTGGTGGTCGACGACTTGCGAGCTGCTGCCACCTAGCGTCCACCCCGGCACGTTTATCAGGTCGTCAAAGCCGCTTGACGCAGTGTCCGGCTTTAACACCAGCTTTTCCACCGGCTCAAAGCCCTCGACCTCAACTGTTAGCTTTTGCGTGTCAAACGGGTAGTTCCTGAAATCCATGTTCTTGACAAACGTGCCCTTTACCCGCGCCTCGTAATAGTTCGTCTCCACCTGCGAGGGCGTGACGTTGGCGTTGAGCGCGTTCATGAAATCAAAGCGCGGGGCGTTTTTTGTAAAGTTGGCATTAGGGTTGTCCGAGGCAAACCAGATGTAAAAGTCAATGTCGTACGAGCCGGCCTGCAGGTCAGTCTTGCCGACGTTGACGAGGTACACTCCTACCGTGCGGCTTTCCGGCTTCTCTTCTGCAAACGCCAGATTTGTTGTGGCAGGGATCAAGGCCGCAAGCGCGGCAAGCGACAGCGCCGCTGCTACTATTTTGTACAACCTTTCATTGCTTGGGCAGCAGAGACTATCTGCATTATGGCTATTTTTTTCTCGAATACTGGGTCCAGCTGACCTTTTTCTTTTTCTTGTCAGACGGCAGGCCGCTGCTTCCGTCCAGCTTTTTCATTATGAAGAGGTACTTGAAGCCCCGCAGGTAAAAGTTGAACCGCAGCGCCCGATTGTGCCAAACGCCGGTGTTTGACGTCTGGCCGCGCCTGGCAAGGCAGATGATGTCGACAGTTTCAAAATGCCTGCACAGCCTCTCGTACACCTTGAATCCGACGGGCGTGAATTTCTTGTGCACCCACTGGTCGCCAATCACCCAGCCTATGGCCTTGCCGGGCCTCATCACCCTGTGGCATTCTGCCATCACCTTTTCCAGCTCGTCGTAAAACTCGTCGGTTTCCGCGGAGATCTTGCCGATGTTGCCGGGCTGGTCGTTGTAGTCGATGTTGTCGCCGTACGGCGAGTCGATGAAAACCATGTCGACGCTTTCGTCCGGCAGCGGGATTTTGCGCGCGTCGTTCTGCACTATCTCGGGCCTGACCGGCGAGATGTCAAACGCCCTGCACTTTCTGCCCTCCTCCTTGCAGACGTCAAGCGTGGTGCCGCTTCCTGCCATCGGGTCGAGCACGAGATCGCCCGGGTCCGTATAGCGCTTGACCATATTGTATATCGCAAAAGCCGGCGTGACTCCGGCGTACTTGTTGCTCCCCTTGGGCGTCCTGCCGTAGCTCTGCCGGGGATAGTCCCACAGCGTAGTCGATTCCAGCCGGGGCTTTTCGTCTTCCTCGTCCTTCTCAAACGAGACAAGATTGCCGTTTGGGTTTTTCAGGTAGCTGGAAAGAGCCTCTGCGGCAGCGGGCGGCAGCACGTCGCGCCAGCCAAGGCCCATCTGCGAAAGGATTTTTTTTGCGCCCTTTACCGAGAGCACCTTGCCGTCCTGCATCTTTTCCACCCTCACCTGGTACGGGTACCTGCCGGCCCAAGCCGCAGGCTCTATGTCCTTTTTTCCGGCAGAGCCCGCCGCAAAAGTGCCATACAGCACGTCGGTGTCAAGGTTCAATAGAAAGAGCGGGTCGCCCTTTTTTATCGCAAGTACCCCTTCGCCGTACAGCCTGCCGGTGGCAAACAACATCCTGTCGAGGCACTCTTTTTCCGTCTTGCTGGTGCAGGCGAAAATGCGACCTTGCCTTCCTGCAGCGACAGCGGCAGCCATTCGAAAATCTGGAAAGTGCCACAGGATTTAACGGTATCGCCCCTGCCAGCAGCAACAACCTTTTACGCAACTCTTGCGAAACAATGGCATGACGACCCTGTGCTACATCTGCAACGCGAGGACGGCCACGCTTGACTGCGCCGATTGCAAGAGGCCGGTGTGCAAGAACTGCACCCGGGACTTTCCCTTCTCCCCGGGAGTCTGCCTTGAATGCGCCCAGAAGGCCAAGACGGGCCTTGGCGGGATAAGAAAGGACACGGGCGAGATCTTTTAATCCCGATGACGCGGCACTGGGTGCGTGAAAAACGCCCCGGAAGGCTGGAAGGTTCTGTCGTCGAAACAGGTGTACGGCCACCGCTACCTGTCCGTGTACGAGGACGAGCTGGACCTTGCCGGCAGAAAAAAGACCTACATACGCGGCCGGCGCCTCGACTATTCCACAATCGTGCCCTTTGCGGATGACGGCAGCATTCTCACTATAAAGAGCTACAGGCACCTCGTGGACTCGTACCAGCTAGAGGTGCCGTCCGGCTATATCGAAAAGGGCGAAACGCCGCTGGCGGCCGCAAGGCGCGAACTGCAAGAGGAAACCGGCTACGTCGCAAAAAAGATGGCCAAGGTGGGCTCGTACACACTTGACTATTCCATGTTTCAGCAGACGGGCAACGTGTTTGCCGCCTACGGCCTGAAAAACACCGGCGAAAAAAAGCTGGGCAGCATGGAAAAGATTTCGCAGGTGCGCTTTGTTCCGCTGCAAAAAGTGAAAAAGATGCTCCTTGAGGGCAAGGTGCTGAACGCGGCGTCCATAGTGGCGCTGTACCGCGCCATCCATTATAACGAAGCAAGATCCGGGGAAATAATTTAAATCAGCTGGCAGCGAAGATAATACCGGGAAGAGGATATAATATGTCATCATCATCGGTAAACGAAAGCCCCAACCACTTCATGGTCCTTGACGCGATCTCAAGGGGAGTGAAATCGGTGGGCAAGATAGCCAAGGTCACCAAGCTTGACAAGGCACTCGTGGAGATGATAGTAAACGACCTAGTGGCCCAGCGCCTAGTGACAAAGACCGAGAAAAAGGGCTTTTTTGGGGGCAAGAAGGAGGAGCTGGCAGTGACAGAGACCGGAACGCGCGTGCTCGTGGCCAAAAAGCAGGAGCTAGAGCGCAAGTTCCAAGAGTTCCAGCAGTGGTACTCTAACGGCCAGACGCAGCAGCTGCAGAACTCGATGCAGAACGACAGGATGTGGCTCCCGTTCATGCTTTTCTCCGGCATAATGAACGCCATGTTCTTCATGTCCATGATGTCTTTCATGGGGGCCGCGCTGACCCCGACCGAGACGGCGCTTGCCGGCGATCAGGGAGTCGACCCCGGCGCCGGGGCTGATCATGGCGGCGCCGGCGCAGACTCCGGTACTGGTGGTGATCATGGCGGCGGGATGGATGGCGGCGGAGGCGCAGATTACGGTGGCGGCGACTTTGGTGGCGGCGGGGATTTTAGCTTCTAGCCAGCTCTTCCTCTGCCTGCCTTTTTTTCATTAACTGCTTGCCGGCAAGGGCCGCGACAAACACCGCGGCTGACACGAGCACTATTGTGCCTGCCGGCGCAAGGTTGAACGCGTACGAGACTGCGATGCCCGTAAGCACAGAAAACACAGACACGGCGACTGAAATCAGCGCGGTTTTCTTGAAGCCTTTTCCGAACAGGAGCGCCGTGACGTTCGGTATCACTATCAGCGCAGACACGAGCAGTATGCCCACGAGGCGCATCGACGCAACCGCCGCGACGCTTGCAAGCACGACAAACAGGTAGTTCAGTTTTGAAATCGGCAGGCCGCCCACCTTTGCCTGCTCCTCGTCAAACGTGATGTACATGAATTTCTTGTGCAGCGTTATCACGATGGCAAGTATGGCGCCAGCAAGGGCGAGGATGGCAAGCGTGTCGTTGACGCTGACAAGCAGGATGCTCCCGAACAAAAAGCTGAACAGGTCGAGCGTAAAGCCTCCAGACGCGCTGACAAGCAGGATGCCAAGCGCAAGGCCGGACGACAAGAGTATCGCCACCGTCGCGTCTGCCGGTATCTTGGCCGACTGCCTCAGCTTTGTTATGCCAAGCGCACCGGCGACGGAAAGCGCAAGGCCAGTCCACAGCGGGTATATGCCGGCCACGAGCCCGATTGCAATCCCGCCAAACGCCACATGCGACAGCGCGTCGCCAAAGAGCGAGTTGCGCCTGAGCACCAAAAAGAGCCCTATTACAGACGTCGTTATGGCGACCGCGACGCCGGCGATGAGCGCGCGTTGCATAAAGCCAAATTCGAGGATTTCTAGAACCA
>NZ_CAMLDP010000023.1 GCF_946478925.1 uncultured Nitrososphaera sp.
GCACGGAAAACCGCATAGCAGTCGCGCGCACCTACTACAACGACGGCGTGCGGGACTTTAACGTCAACCTGCGCACGTTCCCGAACAACGTGTTCAATGAAAGCGGCTTTTTAGGGTTAAAGCCGTGGGGACTCCAGCAGTACGTGTCCTACCAGGCGACGACAGCAGCGCAGACGACCGTCCCGCAGGTAAACATACAGGTGCCCTAGCTAGTCCGTCTCTAGGCCGCCGCTTGCGGCCACCTGCTTGACCACGGCGCCCATCGTGCTATCGTCCACGAGCCCGGCCTTGTGGAGCGCGCCGGCGATGTCCTGTATGGTGGCGACAGAGGTGAGCCGGACGCCCATCTGCTTTAGCTTTTCCGTTGCGCCTTCCATCCTGTTAACCACTGCGACTACGTCCTCCACCACGCCGCCGTTCGCCCTCAACGCGTCTATCGCCTTGCTAACTGAAAGGCCAGTGGTCGCCACGTCGTCAATTATCACCACCTTGGCACCTGAGGCAAGGTGTCCCTCCACCAGCTTGCTCATGCCATAGCCCTTGGACTCTTTTCTCACGTAGACAAAGGGCTTTTCCATCTCGTAGGCGAGAGCGGAGCCAAAGACAAGTCCGGAGGTCGGGACCGAGGCAAAGGTGTCAAAGCTTCCCACATTTTTTGCCACAGCGTCTTTGAGGGCGCCTATTGTCAGGCGAAAGTGCGCCGGAAAGCTCGGCAGCATGCGCAGATCGATGTAGTAGGGGCTTGGCTTGCCGCTTGCAAGCGTGAACGCGCCGAACTTTAGCGCGTTGCTCTTTAGCAGGAACGATGCAAATTCCAGCGTGAAATCAGAAGAGGACACGCCTGATCTGCAAGGGATTCGTTTTTATCTTTTGTTATCGTGCCCTGCATGGGGGATAATATATGCCGGAGATATGGCTCAGGTATGGCGGCACCGACGTGGTGCTCGACATAAAGTTTGAAAACCTGTCAAGCCATGTGTCATCCGCGTTTTCAGCCATGCCCGACGAGCAGTACGGAGCTGCGCTTGACTCTGTCCCGGTAACTGACAACATGCTTGTGCTGGCGCTTGCCCCGTCAAGGGCGGCTGCAAGGGCTGTTTCTTTTATTTCAGAAGCTGCAAAGACAAAGGGCTTTTCTGCCATCACAGTCGATGTGCCTGCAAAGGCCGCCGGTGCGCTGCGGGCAAACCTTGCGTCCGTTGCGCCTGCTGACCCGCAAGCATCCGTTTCGATAAACCGCATCGACTACCAACAATCATTTGAAGAGCGCGCCAAGAAATTCCAGAGCACCGTCATCGTGTCCCAGGCCGGCCTTGACCCGCTCTTTGGGTTTTCCGGGGCGCCCACCGCGCTGGTCCGCGCCCTGTATCCAGAAAAGATGTCAGAGGCGTTTTCGGCTCGAAAGGAAGGCAATGTGCCGGCGCCCGGCGAGCAGGGCGAGCCACTGAAAATAGCAACGGCGGCCGTGCAGGGTGTGTCTGCGACGGCAGTGGAGCTCGTGGCAAACGGCACAGGCATTGCCGGCGTGCACACCGGCACCGTGCAGGAAGCGTTTTCAAAAGCAGTCGAGCAATTAAAGGCGGTCGCGACCGTCGAAGCCGATCCCGTCAGGTCCGCGATAATCAGCGCGGGGAGCGAGGCCGGCACGCACGCGACGCTTGCTGGCGCGCTCTACTCCCTGTGGAACGCAACCTACATCGTGAGAGATGGCGGGTCAGCAGTGCTCCTTGCAGAGTGCCGCGAGGGCGTCGGGGGCGGCGCGCTGCAGGCGTTCGTAGAAGGCAGGCTAAAGCCGGAGCAGATTGCGACGGCGCCGTACGTTGACGGCCTTGAGCATCTGCTGTACATGCAGGAGCTGAGGCAGAGATGCGAGCTTGGGCTGGTGTCGAGCCTGCCCCATTATTACGCAGGAGCCAAGCTTGGCTTTGTCACGTACGCGGGCGCAAGGGATGCTCTTGAAAAGCTGCTGGCTCGGAACGGCAAGGGCCACAAGGCGCTCGTGGTGTCTGACGCCGATATCACTTTGCTCAGGCCAAGGGCCTGAAAATCTCTGCCGGCAGCGGCGCGCACAGGACGGCAAGCGCTATTGCGACCCAGAAAAGCACCTTGCGCTTTTTCGACAGGGGCGACACGTCATCAAGAGGCGTGCTTTCCGGCGCGCGGGAGCTAAAGAGGAGCACGAACGCGGCCATGATAAAGTAGCCGAGGCCCGTCAGCACGCCGACGCTGGAATAGGTCAGGACGCGGTGCCACCGGACGCCAAGGGCAGACCTTGCGAGGTGCCCGCCGTCTAGCTGCCATGCGGGAAGCAGGTTGAGAAACGTGATGAGAAAGCCTACCCACGCGGCAAAGAGCACGGGCGACATTATCAGGACCGCGTTGCCGGCAGCAGCGCCGTGACCCGTCAGGTCCAAAGTAGCCTGCATCAGGATGCTGCTGTTTATGCGCATCAGGTCGAAATTGCCTATCAGGTCCTGCACTCTTTCGGCAGGCACGAGCACCGATATGGACGAGCCGTATACTGACACCACCATAGTCACAAGCAGGCCGGCTATGGGCCCGGCTATGCCCACGTCGAACAGGACGTTTCGGTTGGTCATGTTGCTGCGTATCTGGATCATCGCGCCAAAAGTAGGCACAAAGAGCCCGGGTATCCCTGGTATAAAGTACGGCCACGATGCCCTTATGCCGTGGTGTTTTGCCGCAATCATGTGGCCCATCTCGTGCACGCCCAGTATGCCCACGAGCGACATCGTGTAGACTGCCGCCAAGAGAAGGGGGTCGCGGATGAACGCGTTGGCAAAGCTGGACTGGGAGCGGTACAGGCCGTCAATAAAGACGACGGTAAGGGTCGCTATGAACAGAATCACCGGGAGCGAGAGCAGGTACTTGCTGCGCGGCTTTTTGCTCTGCTTTTGCATCTTGGACACGGTCACTACTATACCGTCATCGACCGTCAGGTTGGTAGACGAAAGCGATGGCATCAGCCTCGATGCGTACTTGGTGCGCTTGGCGGTGGCTATCATGTCCACCTTGGCAAGCTCCCTTATGAGCCGCGGAAACGAGTCATAGATGTCCGACTCGGCTATCAGGAACCGGACGGCGTCCTCGGTCTGGTGCTTTTGCATGTCCACTATGCGGTAGAACGAGGAGACGACCGGGACCGCCCGCGAGTAGTCGCCTCCGACAAAGCTTGCCACTGCAACCACCTATTGGCAATTTTGGGATTAAAACATTGTTCCATGCGGCTCCATTAGACCCGGCCTCAATAAAAGGCAGAACTGTAGACTTAAGGTTAAATAGTGTCGGTTCAGAGTCTAGTTCAGGTTTGCAGACTGCCCTGCGAAAAATAGGCGACGACTATGTGATACGCCGCTGCGAGGAAGGCGACCTACAGGCAGTCATAGACATCAACATGGCCGCACTGCCTGAACACTATTCGGACTATTTCTTCGAGTCGATATTAAGAGAGCTTCCCGAGGCGTTCATCGTGGCCGAGACAGGAGGCAAGGTGATCGGCTACATTATGTGCAAGATAGAGTTTGGCTTTTCCAACTTTCGCAAGCTGGGCTTTGTGAAAAAAGGTCATGTGGTCTCTGTGGCCGTGCTTGAGGAGCACAGGGGCAGGGGAGTCGGCAAGGCGCTGATGCTAGAGGGCGTCAACGGCGTGCTCCAGAGAAAGGCGGACGAAATATACCTTGAAGTCAGGGTCAGCAACACCAGCGCAGTCAAGATGTACGAGAGGCTGCGCTTTGAGACGAAATCCAGGCTGCGCTCGTACTACCGCGACGGCGAGGACGCGTACCTCATGGCGCTGGAACTCACTTAATCGACATAGTCGTTTGCGATGTTGCCTATTGCTTCCATTATCCTCGGCTCGTGAGCCTTGGCGTTGACAAGCACTACCGCGCCGGCGCCCTCGTAGGACGAGACGGCTTCCGACACGCGGCGCAGGAGAGAGAACGCCTTCTCAAAGCCAAGCGTGTATATGAGCTCAGTCGCGCTGTCGATTAGGACGGTCGCGCCAGGGTTTTCCCGGATTATCGACTCTATTTTGCTGGCTATTCCGTCCTCGCTGTCCGACGGGATGACCCGCTCGGAGCCGTTTCTGCCCTCCTTTACGCCTCCGGCCGGCTGGAATATGTACAGCTTGCCCTTTGCTGCACGGTAGACGTTGCTCCCCTTTCTCGTGAGGACCAGAGTGTCCGGGCTTGCAAGCAGTTCTTCAAGCGCCTTTGCGGCGTGGCCGAACCTGCTTGCGTTGAGTATCACAAGCTTGCCCCTGTAGTCGATTTTCGGGGCCGGCGAATCCTCTCTGTTGGCGTCTGCAAACGCCTTTGTCTTTCTGCCGACAGCGGCGGCAGAAGAAGAAGGCTTGCTGTCGTCGTCTGCAAACGCCCACGTCGGCTTGCCTGCAGCAGCCGACGGGTCATCGTCCTCGATGAAAGCCTTGGCCTTTTTCTTGCCGATGACGACATCGTCCTCGCTTGCGGACGGCACCACGGCGAACGGCACATCTGCAACAACCCGTGGCGCCCCACCTTCTTCACTCTGCATCTGGCTCTTTACCATCTGCAAGAGCGCGTCAGAGCCTCCGCCGATGAGGTCCCGGAGCGTGGTCTCGACAAGCTCTAGCTTTGTCATGCGCACCAGGTCGCCAAGCACCACCCTCTTTGAGATGAGAATGGCCGCCGCAGTCGCGCATGCGGCCGAAATGGCCGACGCAAGGCCGCCATACAGGAACCCCAGCTGCATCACCTGCTGCGACTGGGCGCGGGACGCATTGCCTATTTGCGCGTCGACTGCGAGGAGCGCGTCGTAAGACGAGACGAGCTTGTCAGTCTGCGTCACGAGCTGCAGCGCCTCCGCCTGTGCCTGGGCGGAAAATGACGGGTCCGTGGACAGGATTGCGAGGTCGTCCACCCGGGAGCCATAGTCTTTCCATTGCTGGCCCATTGTCTCCACAAGCACGGTCTCGTCGGCAGATATCTTGCTCAGGTCGACCCCTTCCACTGGCAAAAAGTCGCCCGGCAGGTTTTCGATGGTCTTGTAGCCTCCCGCGGTTGAGGCTATGCCGTTTTTGAGCGAGATCATGTGGGTTATGCCGGCCTTTTTCAGAGCAGAGTCTTGCGAGTTTGCGAACTGGATGAGGTCGGACCTGATGCCGAGCAGGTCGCCCTTGTTCTTTGAGAGCAGTTCCACGTTTGTGACATAGCCAGAATAGATGTTGGCTATCTGGTCCTTGAACTTGATTATCGTGACTGTCGAGACGGCCGAAAGCGCGATGATTGGGATGATGGCTATCAGGATGAAAAACAGGATCAGCCTGTTCTTAAAATCCAAGTATGGATCGATAGAAATAGGTTCTATGTAAGTTTTGCCGGGGAACCGTTTTTGGGCAATTAAGAGGAGTTGTCGCCCTAATCGCGGCCAATGGCGGTGAGTTTAAAAGCGCACACCATAAGATATGCGCATGGTTTTCAAGTACATCGACATCTTGGGTGAGTCGACAAAGAGCTTTGAGGACGCGGTGCAGAACGCCATCACAGAGACTGCGAGGACCGTCAAGGACATCCGCACGGCCGAGGTGATGAAGATGAACGCCATCGTCAACAGCGACAAGATTGTAGAGTACCAGGCGGTGGTGCGCGTAGCCTTCAAGGTCCGCCGGAAGGAAGAATAGCTAACTGGCCCTAAAGATTGATAAGATGCACAGCTTGCCATCAACGGCATGGGCGCAGTGAAGGGCAACAAGGGCGCAGGTGCGGCCCTTTTAGCGGCTGCAATAATCGCATTTCTAGCCTACGCCTATGCCATGTTCGGGACGCAGTACAGCGAGATAATAATAAAGTTCACCATGGTAGGCGCAGTTGGCGTGCTCCTTGCGGTGCTAGGCTGGATAGGCTACACGATGCTGACTGCGCCAAAGGAAGACAAGGCTATTTCGTGATTTGTACGTCGGCGACTATCTGGTAGATGCGGGGGCCGACTTCGCGCACTATTGTCGTTTCCGTGATTTCATTTTTGTAGGGCGAAAACGCCTCTGCGGCGTCCTTGGTGCCTGCCTCTCTCGCCTTTTGCTTGCCGTCTGCCTTGACATGGGCAAAATAGTGCACGATGCCATCGCGCCCTTCTTTCAGGGCAAGCACTGCCGGCCCGACAAACTCCCTTGCCCTTTCCGGAAGAGGCATTATCACCCTGTCTGCGACGCCGGCAAGCTGCGACTCTATCGCCTCGGTCGCGTCAGCGCACACCGGCATGACGCGGTCAGCCACCTTGTTCAGTTTTGCGTTTTGTATGCACAGGTCGTTTGCCACTGGGTTTGAATCGATGCTGTACACCTTGCACGTCTTGACCATCTTGGCGATTATTACAGAGTAGGTGCCGATGCCGGCAAACATGTTGACCACTGTCTCGCCGTCCTGCACCAAGCTTGCTATGCGCTGGCGCTCTGTAGATAGGCGTGGAGAGAAATAGGCGCGCGCAACGTCAACTCTGAACCTGCATCCATGCTCTTTATACTCTGTGACCGTGCGGTCCTCCCCTGCCATGAACTCTAATTCGCGGATGCGATAGTCTCCCTTTACCGCGGACGCTTGCGCAAACACTGCCTTTGCGGTCTTGACGTTTGCAAGTATCGCCTCCGCAATGACCTGCTTTTTTGAGGCAAGGCTGTCGGGGATTTTTATTATGACAATGTCGCCCACTTGGTCAAACGCGGAATAGACCTGCGACGCCTCCTCGGCAGGGAGCACGCCGGCTAGCACGTTTCTGAGCATGTGCGGCATTTTATTGCTGCGGCTGCCTTGTGTAGTAATAGTTGCCCGAATCCTTTTGCTCCCTGTCCAGCCTGCCGCCTTCCTTGTTCACTCGGGGCCTGCCGGTGGTCTCGTCGCGCCTGTAGGTGATGGCAAGCGCCTGCAAAAAGCGGTTCATCCCGTCCTCCTTGCGCATGGGAGCAGTCGCGTGGCCCTCGATGCCCGGCTCGCCCTCGAATATCACTAGCGTGTCCGACACGAGGTCTATCAGCTGGAGGTCGTGGTCGATGATTATGGCCGAGCGCCCCTGCGCCCGTACAAAGCGCTGCAGGAATTTTGCGACGGCTATCCTATCCTCTGCGTCCAAAAACGCGGACGGCTCGTCGAGCGCGTAAATGTCGGCCTGGCGCAACAGCGATGCGGCGACTGCTACCTTTTGCAGCTCGCCTCCGCTCAGGTTCTTGACGCTCTTTTCAAGAAGCTTTTTTATGCCAAGTGGGATGATTATCTGCTCCTCCGCCGGCGAGTTTTCAATCGGGCCCTGGTATGCCGTGTACAGGAGCGAGCGCACGTCGCCCTCATAGTCCTGGTTGAGGTACTGCGGCTTGTAAGATATTTTTGCGCCGACTTCAATCTTGCCAGAGTCTGGCTTGTCGACTCCGGCCAGCATACGCATGAACGTGGTCTTGCCAAGCGCGTTTGCACCCACCATGCCCACTATCTCGCCCCTGCGGATCTTGCCCGCTGCTACGTTCAGCTTGAACGAGGGAAACGCCTTTGAAACGTCGGTATAGCTTGCGACTGCCACTTCCTCTATCACGTCGTCCATCGCCGTGGCGACATCAAAGCGGAACGCCTTTTCTCTGAATCGCACGTTTTCCGCTGGCAAGTAGCCTTCGAGAAAGTTGTTGATGCCCACCTTGGTGCTCTGCAGAGCCGAGACGATGCCGTACGCGCCCGGCTCGCCGTATATTATGTGGACGTAATCGGACAAATAGTCAAGGAGCGTCATGTCGTGCTCTACAACCATCACGCTCTTGCCCTGCTCTGCAAGGCCCTTCATCACCTTTGCGACTGCGAGGCGCTGGTACACGTCGTTGTACGAAGACGGCTCGTCGAAAAAGTAATAGTCGGCGTCCTTTGCTGCAGCCACCGCAACCGCAAGGCGCTGGAGCTCCCCTCCCGAAAGCGTGGCAATGTCGCGCTCTAGCACGTTTTTCAATCCCAGCTCTTCAACCAGGCTGTCAGAGACCTTGCGCTCGTCGTACTTTTTCAAAAGTTCCTTTGGCGTGCCCTTGAACGCCTTTGGTATCATGTACACGAGCTGCGGCTTTATCGACGCGCGCAGCTGGCCGTTTGCTATCTTTTCAAAATGGGCTTTTAGCTCGGTGCCCTGGAAATATTTCAACACTTCGTCCCACGCCGGCTCGCCCTCGAATTTGCCCAGGTTTGGCTTCATGTTGCCGGAAAGGACGTTTACTATCGTGGACTTGCCCATGCCGTTTCTGCCCACGAGGCCGACCACTGCGCCCTTTTTGGGCGTCGGCAGGCGGTAAAATCGGAACGAGTTGACGCCGTACTGGTGGATTTTGTCCTCGGACAGCTCTTTTGCAAGGTTGACGATGACAATAGCGTCAAAGGGGCACTTCTTTATGCAGATGCCGCATCCAGTGCACAGCTCCTCGGAAATCAGCGCTTTTCCGTCCTCCTCGCGCTGTATTATGCACTGGCCTCCCGTCTTGTTCACGGGACAATACACTATGCACTCTAGGCCGCACTTTCTAGGCTGGCAGAGCTCATAGTCCATTACCGCTACGCGGTGGGTCGATGACGGGTCGTCGCTTCCCATGCAAGCTCTTTGCGGCGCAAATGCGTTATATAGGTAGTGTTTTTTGTTTGCGCGCCGGAGAGAGTCCTGCCGGCAAGGCGGCCAGCAGCAGTACTGCTCATCTCATTATTTTTGCATCTGTTGGAGGAAGGGCCGCGGGTCGAAAACCACCCTGAGCGAACTTAATTTCCCATCGTCGCCCACGCGATACCAGCCGCACACGAAAACGGCCGCAGGCGGGTTGCCACCGACATTCAGGTCGTAGAGGAGGCAGACGTCGTTGCCGTCCGCAAAGACCTTTTTTATGTCGAACTTTGGCAGGCGCAGGCGTTCCATGTCCTTAAAGTATGTTTCAGCATTGTCGTACGAAGCAAGCGGTCCCCGAAAAGACATGCTGTCGTTCACAAAGCTCCGGGCAGATTTGTAATCCTGGTTCCCAAGGGCCTCCACGAACGACATCACGACTTGCTTTGCACTTCTTTTTTCAGGCTCGTTCTTTTGCATGGCATTCCTCTGACAATATTGGATTTATCTGCGCGTAAGGTCTGACTTTTGATAAAGGGAAACTTTTATCCTGTCACCAACGCAAACAGAGCGTATGGACTCGAAGGACTTTCAGCTGCTCGTGGCGCTGGAGGATAACGCGCGCCGGAGCTACCGGTCGCTTGGCCGGCGAGTCTCGCTCTCTGCTCCTGCGGTTCGAGACAGGCTGGAGCGCCTGAAGGGCAAAGGAGTCCTCCAGGGGTTCATGCTGTCGATAGACCCGGGCGTGTTTGACCGCGATTATCTCTTGCTGTTCTTTCGCGGCGATTTTACGCGAAAAACGGTGCTGGCGGCGCTTGAAGCGCCAGACGTGTCTTGGGTGGCATGGAAACTCGACGGGCGCGTGACTGCCGGGCTGTGGGTGAAAGACGAGCGAGAGGCTACAGACGCCCTTGCGAACATCCTTGGCGTCCAGCCCTCGGGACGGGCTTTTACTCCGCGCAACAAAAAGCGCGCGCCGGTTTCGGTTATCGGCCTGTCCATAATGGACGCCCTTGTCGACGAGCCGAGGCTGCCGTTTGACCAACTTGTCAAGTCCACGGGGCTGAGCCCAAAGACGGTGCGCAAGCATCTTGAGACACTCGTAGAGACGAAAACGATTTCCATCGAACCCAGTCTGGGGGCGCTGACGGATTCAGGCGAATTGATATGCCAGCTGCTGGTCGCAGGGAGGGTCGGCATGAGCGAGGTGCGGAGGATAATGGGCGAGACTGCCCTGACTCACCGCACCCAGGAACCGCCGATGAAGTACATGCTCTGCATGGGAAGTTCGTTAACTGACGTGACAAGCAAGACTCGCTTGCTGGAGAAGGTCGAGGGAGTAGAGTCAGTCACCATATCCCTGAACCGCGAGGTTCTGGTCTCTACGAGCCTCAGGCATTCGCTTATCAGGGAGGAAATGCGAAAGATGGAAAACGCCAAGAGCAAGGTTAAATTAACCCCTTCTCGGAAAAGAGAGTAAGCCGGTCATAGCGGCAGGGTGCGACCCGGTCCCATTCCGAACCCGGAAGTCAAACCTGCCGTCGCTGCTGTGTTACTGATCTGCGTGAGCGGTCGGGAAGCAGCAGTGCTGGCATTTTACTATATTTTACTAAACATACTCGTTTTCCCCAAAGTGCACCTGCTTCATCAGCTTGCGCGCGTGCATCGCCGCCCTGTCCATTATCCCAAACACGGAGGCAAGGCCGGCGGGGTCCCATACAGAAGTTTCCACGACGCAGCAATAGTTGTGCGCCCGGACGCTTATTCTCTTGCACTCTTCCTTCATGATGTTTTTCGCAAGCTCGTCTGAAAGCTCGGCGTCCTTTGCGAGCAGATTTGAAAGCACGCCTCCGCTCCAGCCGAGGTTCCTTGGCTTGCCCCGGTGCAGGTCGAAATAAGGGCTTGCGTCCAGCAGGTTGTGGGCGTTGTCGTCGCTTCCAGACAGCGAGTCGTTTCCGACAAGGCAGTAGACGTTGAAGAACGGCCCCATGCGCACAACCTCCTCTATTCCTATAAAATCAATATGGCCGCTTTCCATCGTCACAAAGCCGTCGCGGTTTTGCAGCCACCGCTCAAAATAGGGCCACCTGTCCGGCCTGATGTCCGACCTGGATCCTGCCCTGCACGCGTAGCCAAGCGCCGCAAGGGCCTCCACAAGGGCGTCGACTGCAAAAATCGGCATCTCTCGCTCTACTCTACTATTGCTGCTGTTGTTGTTGTCCCTGCTGTTGCTGTTGTTGTTGCGGCGACGGCTTTTCCTCCTCTCCGAGCAGCTTTAAAAGAGTCCTTATTCCAAAGCCCGTGGCGCCTTTCGGGTTGTAGCTTCTCTCGTAGGTGCCGTCCTGCGTCCACGCGGTTCCGGCGATGTCCATGTGGACCCACGGCACGCCGTTGATGAAATTAGAGAGAAACGCCGCTGCGGTTATGGCGCCGCCTGACCTGCCGCCGATGTTCTTGATGTCCGCGTACGGGCTTTTTATCTGCTCATGGAACTCGTCGAACAGGGGCAGGTCCCACATGCGCTCGCCAGCCTTTTCCGCCATCCTGCGCACCCTGTCGGTCAGCTGCTTGTTGTTTCCGACAAGCGCCGCGACGTTGGAGCCAAGGGCGATTATTGCCGCCCCCGTGAGCGTGGCCATGTCGATTACCGCCTTGGGGCTGTAGGTGGCAATCCCGTACGCCAGCGCGTCGGCGAGAATAAGGCGCCCCTCGGCGTCCGTGTTGAGCACCTCGACGGTCTTGCCGCTGTACATCCTGATAATGTCGCCGGGCCTGTATGACGTGCTTGACGGCATGTTCTCGGCCGACGGCACGATGCCCACCACGTTTACCGCAAGCTTTAGCGATGCCACCGCCCGGAGTATCGCAAGCACGTCGCAGCCGCCGCACTTGTCAAACTTCATCTCGTCCATCTTGTCGCCTGACTTTAGCGATATGCCGCCGGTGTCAAACGTGACTGCTTTTCCCACCAGCAGGTATGGCTTGGCATCGCTTGCGGCGCCGTTGTATTCGAGGATTATCAGTTTGGGAGGGTTGTTGCTGCCCTTGCCCACTGCGACTATTCCACCCATGTTCATGTTCTCTAGCTCGTAGCGGTCGATGACGCGGGCCTTCATGCCATAGTCGGCCGCAAGCGACAGCGCCACCGACGCAAGGTGCGCCGGCGGGCAGTCGTTTGGTGGCAGGTTCCCGAGGTCGCGGGCAAAGTTGACGGCGTCTGCGACGTGGCTTGCGCGCTCGGCTATCATGGAAAAGCGCGGCGAGTCCGAGTTTATCAGGATGGTGACTTCTTCGACGCGGCCAGCATCCTTGTCCTGCGCCTTGTACTTGTCAAACGAGTAGAGTGCAAGGGCGATTCCCTCAGTCATGGCCTCCACGAGCCCCTCGTCGAGGTTTGAGAACTGCAGTATCGAGAACTCTCTTGTTCCGAGGTCTTTTGCCCTGTGGGCCGCCTTGCCGGCGCATATCCTGGCCATCTCGTCGGTGAATTTTTCACGCTTGCCGAGGCCGAGGAGCAAGACCTTCTTCATGGGCCCCTTGCCTAGCGTGTACGCGACCATGCTGGAGCCAAATGTGCCCCGGAAATCCTTGTTCTCAAGGGCCTCCTTTATGTACGTCAGTACGAATGGGTCGAGCTCTTTGGACTGAGAGAAATCCTGCTCGCCTTCAAACACGCCGATAACCAATAGAGAAGTCTGCTTTTGATCAATCTTGGCCTTTTCCACCCTGATCTGGACCATATGGAATATTGTGTTGCTTTCTTTGTTATTTTAATAATATGATCATGAGAGGAAGGAAAAGGTCGCGCCGTGCGACAGCATCTTGGCCAGCCGCTTGAAGATGTTGGTTGGCGTGTAACACGACATAGATGGGGTGCCGTCATACTCGCAGACTGGCGCAAACATGTCCATGTTCTTTCTGCCTCCCTTGAACCACCCTGCCACTACCTCTTTTGCAAGCGGCGGCAGGCCCGAGCGGGCCCCGTGTGCTCCTGACCTGTTGACGAGCCAGAACATGCGGGTTGAGTCATAGCTTTTCGGAAATATCATCTCCTTAGCCCTCTTGGCCTCCTCCGAGTGATAGTGGCCCGCGGTGCGTATCCAGCCCCTTGAGAGGGCGCTTGCAGTCCTGGCGAACTTGGTGCACGAGTAGCACTTGTCGTCGTATATGAGAAGCGGCCTTGCAAACGTCGATGACAGCGACAAGCTTCAGCGTACATTGCACTGCCGGCGTTATAGCCTTAGCGGAGGCATGTGGGGAGCTATGTTTTTATTTCCTCAAGAATAGGTGTCAGCTGCCGCTTGGGCTGTTGCTTGCAGGGTGACAATGACAATAATGGGATTTGACATGCGCTATCTGGAGCTAAAGAGGAAGATACGCGAGGTCCGAATGTGGGCCATTCAGGGAATCGCGGAGGCCGGTTCCGGCCACCCGGGCGCGTCGTTTTCTGCAGCAGAGATAATGAGCACGCTCTACTTCCGCAGGATGAGGCACGACCCGAAAGACCCGGCGTGGCAAGAGCGCGACTACTTCATCAATTCAAAGGCGCACTCGGCGCCCGGCTATTACTCTACGCTTGCTGTGGCAGGCTATTTTCCGCCGGAGGAATTAAAGACGCTTCGCAAGCTGGGCGCCCGGCTTCAGGGCCATCCCGTGCGTTACTCTAATCACCAGAAGGACCACAGCGTGCCCGGCGTAGAGTATTCTGGCGGGTCAGAAGGCATCGGGCTCTCTGTCGGAGTCGGCATCGCGCTTGCAAGCAAGCTGGACGGCAAGAAAAACCGCGTCTACGTCATGATAGGCGACGGCGAATCGAATGAGGGCCAGGTGTGGGAAGCCTCGATGGCTGCTGCAAAATTCAAGCTCGACAACCTAGTGGCAGTGCTTGACAGAAACCGCATCCAGCAGGACGGCTTTACCGAGGACATCATGCCTCTTGACCCGGCAAAGAACAAGTGGGAGGCGTTCAACTGGCAGGTATTCGAAGTCGACGGCCACCGCGTCGAGCAGCTGGTGGACGCGCTCAACAGGGCTTCTCAGGTAAAGGACAAGCCGGTGATGATAGTGGCAAATACGGTGAAGGGAAACGGCATACGCCACATGGCCAACAACCCGCAGTGGCACGGAAAGGCGCCTTCCAAAAAGCAGACGCCGGTGCTCCTTGAGGAACTTGAAAGTGAGTATTTCATAGCACCCTCCATAATCGCCGGCGAAAAAGAGAACTATGATGACAAGATACGCAAGGTCGAGCGCGAGGGGGTGGAGATGATACACCTCGACGTGATGGACGGCAAGTTCGTGCCAAACACCACGTTCTTTGCAGACACGATAAAGCGCCTGCGGCGCGTGACTGCGCTTCCCTTTGACGCGCACCTGATGATAGAAAAGCCCCTTGAGCACATTGACGAGTACATTGACGCGCGCTGCGACGTCATCACCGTCCACGCAGAGGCGTGCAACGAGGGCGAGTTTGTCCAGATACAGGACAGGTGCTTGGCGGCAGGCATCAGCCCGGGGATTGCGATAAACCCCAAGACGGACATACCGGATTGGCTGTACCCGCACATTTCAAACGTCGACGTAGTGATTGTCATGTCTGTCAACCCCGGCTTTGCGGGGCAGAAGTTCATGCCCGAAGTCTTGCCAAAGATGGTCGCAGTCGACAAGAAACTGCGCGAGCACGGCTTCAAAGGTTACATAGAGGCGGATGGCGGCATCGATTCAACAACATTGCCGCAGGTATACGACGCCGGCGCCCGCATATTCGTGACAGGCAACGCAGTCTACGGCAACGTCGACGTGCACACGGCGGTGATACAGCTGCGCCACAAGGCGGCAGTCGCGCTAGAGAGGAAACTGCTCGACCACGCGACGCGCCTCGGCATAAGGGGCGACTGGATGAAGGCGCGTAAACATATATTGATTCCGTACGCTTCTGAACTTGGGATAGAGGCAGAGCTTCATGCTGTTAAGTAGCGAGAAAAAGACGGCAGACATGAGGGGCGCGTACGGCGACGCCCTGGTGGAGCTTGGCAAGACAGACTCGCGCATCGTCTGTGTCGGAGGCGACACAACCGACTCGCTCAAGACCAAGAAATTCGGCGACAAGTACCCCGAGCGCATGTTCAACGTCGGCATAGCAGAGGCAAATCTAGTCTCGATTGCCGCCGGCCTGGCGATTGCAGGCAAGGTGGCTTTTGCAAGCACCTACGCGGCTTTTATCCCGGGAAGGGCGGTCGACCAGATACGGAACGCAATATGCTATCCTGCGCTCAATGTAAAGCTCGTAGTGTCGCACGGAGGGCTCACGGTGGGCCCGGACGGCGCGACGCACCAGCAGATTGAAGACCTGAGCACCACGCGCGTCATGCCAAACATGCGCGTCCTGGTACCGGCAGACGCTATCGCAGTCAGGCACCTGATAAAGGTCGCAGTCGACACGCCGGGGCCATTCTACATGCGCATCGCAAGGCCGACTACGGAACTCGTCTATGCAGAGTCTACGCCGGCCGACCAGTTCAGGGTAGGCAGAGGAAACGTGCTCGTGGACGGCTCTGACGCTACCATAATTGCGTGCGGCCTGATGGTCGGAAAAGCCCTTGAAGCGGCAGACGCGCTAAAGCGCGAAGGAATATCCGCAAGGGTGGTCGACATGTTTACGATAAAGCCGATTGACTTTGACCTTGTTGCAAAATGCGCCAAGGAAACCGGCGCAATTGCAACGGCTGAAGAGCACAACATAATCGGCGGCCTAGGCGCGGCAGTGTCAGAGGCGGCCGGCGAGACATACCCGGTCCCCATAAGGCGCGTAGGCGTGCGAGACACGTTTGGCGAGTCGTCAAGGGACGAGGAGGTAGACACGCTCCTTGAAAAATACGGCCTGACCGCAACAGAAATAGCAAAGGCAGTTGTTGAAGCAAGGAGCAGGATTAGAAAATAAAAATGAAGATCTTTCTTGACACGGCCAACCTCGACTCGATAAAAAAGTACAACGACATGGGCCTAGTCGACGGAGTCACCACCAACCCGACTCTCCTGTCAAAGGAGAAGGGAAACCCGGCGGACATCATGTACGAAATCGTGCGCATCGTCAAGGGCCCGGTGAGCCTGGAGGTCGTCGGAACGGACTATGACAGCATGATGGAAGAGGCGCACAGGCTGAAAAAATACGGCAGAAACGTCGTGGTGAAAATCCCGATGCTCCCCGATGGCATGAAGGCCGTAAAAAAGCTCAAGGAGGAGGGGATAGAGACGAACGTCACCCTGATCTTTTCTGCAAACCAGGCCGTGATTGCCGCAAAGGCAGGCGCCTCGTACGTCAGCCCGTTCATAGGCAGGCTGGACGACGCGGGGCAGGACGGCATGACACTGATTCGCGAGATAGTGCAGATCTTTGGCAACTACAAGTTCACCACAAACGTGCTCGTGGCAAGCGTGCGCCACCCGATGCACGTGGTAGAAGCAGGCAAAATTGGCGCGCACGTAGTCACGCTACCGCCGGACATCCTCGGCAAGATGATGGCCCACCCGCTCACGGACAAGGGGCTTGCGGCTTTTCTTGCAGACTGGGAAAAGGTAAAGAAGGAAAACCCGAAACTGTCGCTCTAGGAACGCAGCAGCTTTATTACTTTTGTCGGCATGTCCTGGAGACGGCTGACCGACAGGGCCTTTTCATAGTTCAGGTGCTTCAAGTTCTGGCCGATGCCTACCGCGTCGTTGAGGTTGCGCCCGACTCCTATAGCCACCATCTTTACCCCGACCTTGCGGTACGAGAGCACCATCGCCCTCACGGCGTCAAAGTCTGACGGCTCGCCGTCGGTCAGGGTCACGAATATGTCCGGCTTGAAAGACTTTAGCACCGGCTGCAACAGCCCATAGACTTCTGCGAGCGGAGTGCCGCCCACAGCCTTTATCTGTACGAGCCGGCGGGCGCAAACAAGCGACCACTTTACCGCAGGCGGCTTGACCACCCAGCACTTTACCTGCCGGTTCTCGGTGGAAAACGCGTACACTGCAAATTTCACGCCGAGGTAGCTGAGAGCCTCGCAGAGCGCCACCGTGGCCTGCTTGTATTCCATCTCCACGTCGGCTATGCTGCTCGAATGGTCAAGCAGCAGCACGACCTTGGACTTTATCGACAGTTTCACGTCAGAGAGAAACGGCTTTGGCAGGGACTCTACAATCGTCTCGATGTCAAGCTCCTCGCCCGTCTCGTCGTGGCGCTCTACCCAGCCTGTCTTCCACTGCCGAAAGGCGGCCTTGACCTTCTGTATCAGGTCGAGGTCGTAGATCTGCGCCTCGTCCACGTCCATCCTGTCCGGCACGCTCAGGCCAAAGTTCTCCAGGCTGTCGTAGCCCTTGTTCTCGGTTTTCTTGCTCTCCTTGACCAGCGCCTCGAACTCGTGCAGCACGTCGTTTCCCTCGTAGATCTCCTTTGACTTTTCCTCGGAATCCTTCTCCTTCTTTTTCGTCCTGACGACCTTCTCTATCTGCTTTAGCACGTCCTGCTGCGTCAGAGAGGCGCCCATCCGCGTGCGGGGCGCAAGGACGGGTATAGAGACTAGCGGGTCAAGCTCTAGCATTTTTATCAGCTTTGGAATCTGCTGCTCCACCCACTCTGTACCATAATTGTTGTCGAGGGCCTCCTTTACCACCTCATTGGCAAACTCGACTGCCCCCTGCACCTTTTCAAGCTCGCCACCGAACAACTCGCCCTTGACATAGCCCGTCAGGAAATACTGCGAAAACGCCTCTGCTATCTTGTACCGGCCGTAGATGGTGTTTAAAAGCTGCCGGGACTGCCACGAAATCCCCTCATAAAATATAAGCTCGTTTTCCATGCCCTCCCAGTCGCGCAAGCCCAGAATCTCAACCCTCTTTGTCTCTAGCGTGTTCAGGAGAAAGCCAAACGCGTGCTCGTTTGACAGCACCTTGCTTGAATGGCGCATACGCATCGACTCGTACCACAGGGCGACGCGCCACTGCCGGTACTTCTGGAAATCCGTGCCTACATAGTAGGCAAGGGTGGGGAGCGTCACCTGGCTCGTGTCCGGCTTTGTCGCCGGCGGCTTGTCCGGCGCAAGGGCGATTATCACCCTGTCGTTTCCCGACCACCTGCGGGCAAGGAACGTGGCGATGTCCAAAAGGACGTCGTTTCGCATCACGGCCTTTTCAAGCTTTGACATGCTGTGTGTTACCTGTCGCCAAAGATAGAAGTTATCATGTCCAGGACCTTCTGGTACTCCACCTGGCCCCACTGGTCGTACGCGTTGGCGTACACCACTTCAGCGGCCTGCCTGCCGGAAAGACCTGCGTTGAGCATCTTGGCAAACGCAATCGTCTCCCGGAGCGATGGGCTGTAGTACAGCTCTTCCACCGACGCGGCGTCGCGCAGGCTCCTTGCAAGCTGTATGGCGTGCTTGACGTCGCGCATCCTGCCGTCGTCCATGTTCACATGCCTCTTTACTATCTCTAGTTCCAGCTCTTCCGGCGGGTAGTCAAGCCTCATCCTCACCGGGAACCTGCTCAAGAGCTGCGGCGGAAGCTCCTTCGTGCCTACGTGCGAAAGCGGGTTAATCGTCGCAATCACGAACCAGCCCGGTGACGCCTTTATCAGCTGGCCCTCTGCCTCCTTGAGCACCAGCTGGCGCCTGTCGTCAAGGGCCTCGTCGAGGCGCAAAAGCACGTCTGCCTCGGCGGCGTTGAGCTCGTCAAGGTACAGCATCGTGCCTTCCTTCATCGATTTTACCAGCACGCCTTCTACAAAGCTTATCTGCCCCTTGTCAATCGTCCTAGTGCCGACAAGGTGCGACTCCCTCGTCCTGAGCGAAAAGTTGACGGAATAAAGCTCTTTTTTCATCGCCGAGGCGAACTTGCGCACGAGCGTGGTCTTGCCGGTCCCCTTGGGGCCGATGATTAGCACAAAGAGCCCGGCTTTTTGGGCCTTTTCAAGCACGTCCAGGGCGTTGTTCCAGTCAAGGTAAGTGACTTCTTGACTGCCGTCCAGTTCAGTCGCTGTCATCTCTGAGTTATAGCGAGACGCAATGGTATTTGAGCGTTTAAGCGCAGAGATATTATAGAGAGACGGTGCGCATTTTTCCCGCGGTGAGCACCAGGGAGCTCGTACAGGACCACGTCGTCATCAGGCGCATACGCGACGTCGCGCAGAGGTGCTCCGACAGGCTGTACGCCGGCGACGACATCCCGCTTGAGGAGATAGAGATAATCTCCGTGGTCATTGAGGAGTTTGTCGACGCGTTCCACCACGGCAAGGAGGAAAAGGCGTACTTTCCGGCAAGCGAGCACAAAAGCGAGGGCTACGCGGAGGAGGTGCGCAAGTTCACGATAGAGCACGAGTTCGGTCGCAGGGTCGCAAGGATGATGCTCCGCAACCTGAAAGAGTGGAAGAGTGGAGCTGCCAACGGCAGAGAACCCGTCGCGCGGTTTTTGAAAACGTACGCCGCGTTTGTAACCGACCACACAGGCAAGGAGGAAAAGTTCTTTGAAGCGGCTGAAAAGAGCATTTCAAGCGAGGAGGACAGGCAGATCCTGCGCCACTATGAATCGTGCAGGAGAGAGGCAGGCGGAAGCGCAAGGGTACAGGAATTGCTAAAGCTGGTAGAGTACCTGGAAGAAAGGAAGTGGATGAAAAAATAACTCACCCCACAGTCACGCTTCCTTCCATCCACGGATGCAGCGCGCAGTAATAGTCGTACTTGCCTGCGCTGTCGAACTTGTGCGTCCACGAGCCGCCAGCGTATATCATCGACGAGTCAAAGGCTCCCTTCCTGTCCGTGACGGTATGCATGGTGGCGTCATGGTTTTCCCATGTCAGTTCCGATCCTGCGTTGACGGACATTTCGCGCGGGGAATAGTTCTCTTTTTGCTTGTTGTCCCACGAGCCTTTTGCAATCGCGACCTGCGGTCCCGTGCCGTGATGGCCTGCTGCAGGGGCGGCGGTAGCTGTGGCGTTGTTTGCACCGCTGGCGTGCTCTGTCGTCGTCATCTCCGGCTTTTGCAGCTTTTCAATCTGCTCGTGCTGCCAGCCTATCATTGACTCTGCCTGGTACGGCCCCTGCGATGGCTCGACCATTATCTCGCCCATGTTGCCCCGCTCCTCCTGCAGGCCGTGGCTGTGGAATAGGTACGTCCCTGGCCACTTCCACTTTGCCTCGATGATGGCGGCGTTTCCCGGCCCTATCTCGACAGTCTGGGCGTCTATTGGAGCATTGGACCAGAGCCCCGATGGGTACGCCTTGAAGATGGTGCTGTGCAGGTGGAACGAATATGGAATCGTGGTGCCCATGTTAATGACGTACATCCTGACAAGCTCGCCCTGCTTGGCGTGCAGCATGTTGTCTCCCATGTACTGGTCCGCGTAACCGTTTACGAGATAGTACTTTGGCACAAAGTTCTCTTGATTCTCTGGGTCAAACTCTCCCATCACTATCGCAAACTCCCTTGCAGGAGCGGGCTTATCCTTGGGGTCTATTATCAGCGCGCCGTACATGCCCATCCTGATGTGGTGCGACGTCGGGTACGCGTGGCAGTGGTACATCAGCGCGCCTGCAGGGTCGGCCACGAAGGTATAGTTGTACGTCTGCCCGGGAAGTATCTGCGGGTTGACGCCGTCGCTTTCGTCGTCGTGATTCCCGTGCAGGTGAACAGTGTGAGCAAGAGGGGTCTTGTTTATGAAATGCAGAGTGACGTTGTCGCCCTCGGTGAACCGGAGGGTCGGCCCGGGCACGGTGCCGTTGTACGTCCACGCCTTCACCCGCTCGCCGGGCGCTATCTCTATCTCGGCCTCCTCGGCCACGAGCGTGACTTCCTTCTTTTTAGCACCATCATTATTATTACCGCCTGCCGCCGCTGCCACCACTCCCGCCGCCTGGCCTTCTGGCGCAAGGAAGAAGAGCGAGCCGGCCGCTGCGCTTGAAACGACTGCAGCCACGATTGCAAAGGCGAGGAGCTTTTTCCCTCCAGTATTGCTGTTGTTTTCACTCGACATGGAAAAGCTGTCCCCAGTTTTGCATATAGGCAGGCCGTATACACAGCAAGCCCGCCTCTGTACCATAATCGCCTGCAACCTTTTGCAGCCGACAGCAGGTGTGCGCCTGATTGCCGGCGCTTGCAATGCAGACTTTTTGTTTTAATATGGGCGGAACAAACGTGATGCCGTTGGCCGACTGGCTGGTGGAAAAGCGCGCGCTCTTGGAAGGCGTCATGTTCGTGGCAATAGCCGAGATCGAGCTGAAGAAAGGAAAGGAGGAAGCTTTCAAAAAGTGGTTTTCGCAGTCAAACCGCGTTCTTGCAGGGCAGGACGGCTTTATTGCAAGAAGGCTGCTAAAGTCGCCTGCTGGGCAGCACATCATAATGGTCCTCATGGAAAGCAGGGAGGCGTTTGCCAAGATGCATACAACGCAGGAGCACGCCAGGCTGCACGCGGAGGCGCTTGCGTTCATGGCAAGGCCGCCGAAAATATCCGCGTACGAGTCTGCGGCCTGAAACACTATTCGTCGACGGTGAGCGTGAGCATCGTGTTTGACACCATGATGTCCACGCGCCTGTTCAGGATCTCGTTGAATATCTGCTCCAAAAGCGTCTTGTGGTAGAGCGACCAGTTGTAGCCGAGGTCGTGCTTCATGACAAAGACGTGCCGGCCCTCGTTTTCGCTGTGGGAAAACTCTATCGACGAGCTTTTCATCCTAGTCTCAAGCCATGACAGGAACGACGAGAGGTCCATCCTAGTCTTCATGAAAAGCGCGATGTCGTGGACCACGCCTTTTCCTATTTTTTGCGCCATCTCGATTATCGCCTCCCTGTCCATGCTGTCAAAGAGCGCGTGCACCAGCGGCCTTGCGATTGGTATCATGCCGACCTTGGGCTCGTACACGTCCCACTCGACAAAGCGCTTCAGTATCTGGTTGACAAGCGTGTTGAGGCTGACTTCGCGCTTGTCAGACTCTGACCTGAGCTTGCCCATGACGCTCTCTTCGATGCGGAATGTCATCGTGACTGTTTTTTTAGAATCATCTGTCATGGACAAGTAGATTTTCCACGTTTGAACTATAATAACGATGCTGAAACGCTGAAACCGATTGCAGGCGATTGCAATGCGTACCTGACGCATAAGTATTGATATTGTCATATACGCAGCGTTGGTCCTTGGATGTAGGGGGCTGTGCACCCGGCTGGAGACTATTGGCGGGGGCAAGAACTCGGCGTACAGCCTCGGCTACAAGCGCTGCTCGTCCTGCGACATCTACATAAAGTGGGACAGCTGTCGGTGCCCATGCTGCAAGCTGCCGCTGCGCGTGAAAAAAAGGACGAAGCAGAGCAGCAGTAGTAGCAGTATCGTCGCAGCGTACTGATTATTTGTAGTACAGTTTTATGGCAATGCCGTCAGGGTCGCGCACGGTGACAGAGCCGCGCTCTTGCGACGCCAGCAGCACGCCCCGGCTCGACAGATTATTTGTCGCTCGCTGCAGCTCTTTTTCATCGGGGACTTTGATAGCAAAGTGGTTCAGGCCGACTTCCTCCTCTTCCGGTGAGGCAGCGGCGACAACATCGTTGCCAAGCCACGTGTTTACCGCGACGTGGTGATGATAATTCCCTGCGGCAAAAAAGTACGCGCCGGGAAGCGCAAGTGTGAGGCCAAAGCCAAGGGCCTGCGAGTAAAACTGCACCGCCTTGTCAAGGTCGCGCACGCGCAGGTGCACGTGGCCTATGGCGGTCCCCGCTGGCACGCCCTTCCAGCCTGCGGTCGTGGCCTGCGCCAGCAGGTTTTCCGTGTCCAGTCTTTCAGTCACCATCTTGACACGCCCTCCAGACAATAGCTGCCATTCCGCTCGGGGTTTGTCCCGGTAGATCTCGATGCCGTTGAAATCCGGGTCGCGGATGTACACCGATTCGGAAACGCCGTGGTCGGCCATGCCGTCAAAGTGCACCTGGCCGCGCCTTTCCCCAAGGAGCACGAGTGCGTCCGCAAGGAATTTCCTTTCCGGCAGGAGCATCGCAAAATGGTACAGCCCCGCCCTCTTCTTCTCGTACCCTGCCGGCTTTGCAGCCTTGCGCAGCTCCACGAGGTGCTTGGAGTTGCCGTCGGAAGAGAGAAGCGCCCTATCGCCGGACGGCCTTCCCACCACCTCGAATCCGAGAATAGACTGGTAGAACTCTAGCGACTGCGGGATGTCCGACACGTTCAGGCTGACGTAGCCTATCCTGGTGGAAGGGTGGGCCATAAAATGTTCGCCGGCAGCAGCTGCCATTATCGTCATATTGTGCGCACGCCGGCGTATTAAAGAGGGCAGCAGGTCGAGTCAGGCACTTGTACAAAGAGGCAGATGTTCTGTACAATCAATAAAAATAATATTTATTCGGGCGCCAAGGACGAACTGTAGTAGGAAATGCCAAAAGAGCTTTCAGAAGCGCAAGCGTGGGAGATAATAAACCCAGTATGCAGGGAGCTGTTCGAGTTAGTCAACGAAAAGATGGTAAGGTTCGTCTCTGCGACAGAAAGCGACAGCGGGACGTACACAATAAATTTGAAATCAAGCCGCATCCACCTTGCGTCGCGCGGGTTCAAGGACAGCATCGGCGACGTAGAGTACGGCGAAGGCAAGATGAGGATAGGGCTGCGGGCAAACGGCAGGCCGGGGAATATCTTTATTGACCTAGAATAAGTAATGCATGGCCCTGTTTTTCAAGCGTGCATAAATGCATAATTTGAGCACGCTTGTGCATAATTC
>NZ_CAMLDP010000024.1 GCF_946478925.1 uncultured Nitrososphaera sp.
CGGTAGCGTAACTGCTTTTAATTTGTGTCCAACATGGACTTGAAATGAAGTCTCTCCACATCTACAAATGTTCATTGTGCGAAAAGGAAATCATGCTGAGCAGGCCAATGGAAAAGTGTCTGTGCGGCTGCGGCAGGATGGAGGAGGTTCTATGTTCAAATTGTCAGATTGCGTGCAATACCTTCGCGTAATAACTGCCGAAAAAAAGGCTCCGTACCCCTACCTAGACAAATGATTTTGGCAAGTTACCGCAGTTGGCTTGCTTGCAATCCTTGTCGGACATGTCTATTTCGCGGATTACAAAATCATTTCTTGGTATGTTGTACTTTTCAGAAAAGTAGGTAAGCATGTTCTGCTCCGCGCCCTCCTTTGTCTTTGTCACTCCTTCAATCGTGCAGAACCTCCACAGGTCGCCTTCGTCGCCGTCATGGAAGAGATCTCTGTCAAGTACCAGACTCTTGCGCTCGCCACGAAACCAGTACACGTAATGGAACTGGCCGACCTTGCTTTGCAAGTACTTTGGAATATTGAGTTGTGGCGGCAAGTTCCCTCTCATCCATTTGTCTCTGTCCATAGCCCACCACTGATGCAAGTGCTTTACGCAGATTATTTCTTCTGAGGGCACTCGACCTTTTCACCGTGGTATTTCTCCAGATGCTCCTTCATCTCTTCATCTGACGCTG
The DNA here is from genome assembly GCF_946478925.1 of uncultured Nitrososphaera sp. The sequence continues at coordinate 684 of NZ_CAMLDP010000024.1, forward strand.
CGACGTGGCCGCAAAGAGGACATTTTGACTTTAGGCAGTCCTCGACCATGCGCTTTCCCCTATCCAATCCCATGTCATAGTTGAGATACTTCGCTAACTCGTACTTGTCAATTATCTTTTCTACGACGGGATATAGCAGGAACTTGTTTCCGCCGTCAGCCCTCTGCCACGCCACGAACAACGTTTGAAGAAAACCCGACTCCGCCGCGTCGAACTGGTTAATCTCTACTGCTATATGACTGACTTCGGCGTACGTGTATTTGCTCATTTCTTTAGTGGGTCGTGGCCGACCGTGAACTTGCCACCATACACGCTCTCGGCAATCGAACCCTTGGCAATTTCAAGCGCCTCTTCAAAGCGCGCGTAATCCTCTTTGCTGAGGTTCTTTTTGCACGCATTCAGAAAGGTGTTTATCATTCTTGCCAGGACGTACGGCTCTCTTTGGTTCTGTTCAATGAGAACCACCTGACCAAAAAAGTCGGTGGCCTCGTCATAGAACAGCAAGGCTGCGCTCCTTTTCTTTGCCTTCATCTTCTCCATGAGCGGCGTGACCTGAACCATCACTTCTGACAGTTCAGCACCTAATTCATCTCTGCTCATCTTTACTTCATCGACTCGCGCACTTGCTCGATGTACCATGCCGCATCGTCAGGCGAAATCTGCTTGCCATTTGGAGCCTGAATCGAAACAGTTCCTTGGCCTGCGGCCGCATACGCCGGTATTTTTGCAGCCCAGTCGATTACGATGAGGCCACGCTGTAGCTTGTCTATCTTTTTGCTGACATCCTTGGCGTCAAATCCGTGATCCTTCAAGTATGTTGAAATGTTGTGTTTCTCACCGTTTCCGCCCTCCTTCTTTCCATGCAGCACAGAGATTTGGCTTCCGTACGCGACTATTCTACCAGGTTGTTTGCAGGTCGGACACATCTTTATTGGAATTCCCGACCCTCTGGGTCGTTGCGTCCAGCCTCCTCCTTTTTTTGAATTAACCTTCTCATGCTTCTTTGGCTTGGCACGAGACAAAATCTCTTGCGCGGATTCTTCAAATTGAAGTTTTTTCTTGCTGTTGCCGGTATCTCGCAGCGCGAAATACTCTAGGCCGTACTTGCAGGACATAACCCCATCAGACGGCGCAATCTTCTGCGTCATCCACCCCATTTTGTTTATGTCCTTCACGATTTTTTCGTTGAGCTCTGGTGTTCTAAAAGTCAGAGCGAGTCCACTTGTTTCAAAAGTGATTTTTGGTTCTTGAACCTTTTGGTCTGCCAAGGATTTCAATAAACTTCCTATGGCTACTTCGTCCAGGCAAATCATCGCCAAGAGCAACATGGTCATGTTATATATTTTTTCAGTGGGAGGGGAGAAAAGTACGGAAAACCCCTCCCACCGATGATGAATCATGCTATGGCTTTGTGTCTGGTGTCTTATGCAGTAGCGAGTTTAAGGACCTACTAACAAGTCGCGGCCAGCCTTCATCACAAGCGGGATTGACGCGTAGGTCATGCCTGTTGTGACGCTTGCCCCCTCGTCTGTCCTTGCCATCTTGCTACCTATGACAGAGAGTGCGAGGAGTGAAAAGCGAGCTATGGCCTTGGCGTTCTCTTGCGACTTGTTTGCCGGGTTTTCAGGCATACCAAATTCAGCGCCGGAAACCAAAAGCGCGCCGAATAGACCCTGTATTTTCTCTGACTGTTGAACTGTGACCGTCATGCTATATTACCGCCGACACCGAAACATGCAGCTATTTAAGTTTTGAAGGAAAGGCGCGTCAGGAGATACTTTCATCATCATCTGCTACTACCGACCGGATGATAGTAGTAGCATCATTATGTCCCACAACTTGACAGAACAAGAACTACGGTGACGACAGCTAAAAGACCAAGTTCCCTCATCCGCGCCATGCCTGCCCTTCGGAAATTGTGTAATTATACATGTCGCGCGGCGCGCGTCATTGAAGGTCGCGGTTTGTCACCAGGTCCACCGAATATTTCAAAACAAGTGGAATTGACGCGTACGTGGAGGCAGTCGAGTATCCGTCAAAGGGTGTCTTTTCCTTTAGCTTCTTTTTTGAGATGAGACAGTAGGCACCGGAAGTCAGCAGGATAAAGCTGGCGCTCCACAACTGCTCCTTTTTGTTCTGTCTTGGATTTGAGAGGTCAGACGACCCCAGAATGTCGGCAGCAGTGTCAGCTGCCGCAACTACGGTCGCGCCTAGAAATCCCTCAAGTGTTATTGGCATATACGTCGCAGGTCGAAACAAACCTGTTATTAAGAAGTATGTTTCGTGGTCGGCCGACATGAGTGCTTACTACATCAAGTACCCTAACAACAAAAGCGACAAGGTATCTGTCGTTAGGAAAAAGCCAACGTCAGGAGGCAAAAAATACGGATTCGCAGAGGGTCCGTTTCACACGATAAAGTCTGTGATAACCAGACTAAACCACATGAGAGTGCCTGACGTGCAGCGACCAAAGAAATTCATCAACGCAAGCATAGCCTACATCGTAAAGAGCAAAAGGAGAAGGTCAGGCAAGCGCAGAAAGAGAGGCGGAAGGAGAAAGGGAAGAAAATAGCGGTCAATCCTTGGGCTATAGCGCACATCATACAGCGCAATTGGGAGGCCAAGCACGGCCGCAAGATGTCGAGGCGCAAGTACGAGTCTATCGTCATGCGGGTAAAGGAGCAGTACGGGCTGATATGATTCGCGAAAAGCACCAGCACTACGCGACAGGCCATGACTCCAAGAACAGGGGTAAACTCTACCCCTGTCCTTCCCGCAACTGCTGCCTGTGGCCTGCCTGGAACATGAACGGAGAAAGGCTCAAGAACTTTTAAACAAAGTTAATTAGGTCGCTTTTTTCAGGCCGATGCAGATTGCCAGAAGTATCAATCCGCGGAGGCTCTGTGACCTATAGGTACGATGTCCTACCGGGGTCGAGCTTTTGGCAATCTTTCATAACTCACCGGGTCAGAGAGCGAACGCTGAGAGATGCCTGGTTCTACCCGTACATCAACAAGGAAAGCGTGATCATCGACGTAGGGGCCGCGTACGGGAGCTGGTCTATACCTGGAGCGATACTTGGCGGCCATGTCTATTCGTTTGAGCCTCGACCAGCGATATACGACAACCTAGTTCACAACTTTGAGATTAACGGCCTGAAAAACTATACCGCAATAGAGATGGCTGTGTCTGACCACGACTCGACTGCGACAATGTGCAACGCGCACAATTCAAGCACCATCAAAGAAGGCCAAGAGCACGTTCTTTGCTCTAGCACGTTTGAAGTGCCGGTCACCACCATAGACACCATCGTAGAAAATCAAAAGATCCCAAGGGTAGACTACATCAAGGTCGATGCAGAGGGGGTCGAGCTGGAAGTGCTCAAAGGTGCTGCAAGGACAATTGAGAGGTTCCACCCGTACATTCTCGTTGAGAACCATCTGGGTCATGGCACTAGCGAGCAGGAGGTAAAGGATTTTGTGCGCTCTGTTCATGACCTCTACTCGACAATCACGCAGTCATTTGGGATATTTACCAGCAAGAGGACTCATACGTTCTTTATTCCTGTCTCGTGACAGAGCTAGAAAGACTTAAGCGCAGGGGTGTGGTATCAATGCCACTTCCAATCATCATCCATGTGGTGATGTCAGTAAGCGGTCATGCGGTGCATGTTATTTCATGCGCAGGTAGGTTGCAAAGCCTACCCGCCACACCCCTGCAATGGGTGTCTGGCTGCCGGCTCCAAAAGAGCCGCAGCCAATTCTTTTAGACGTCCAGGACCTTTTCTTTCACTGACTGCTCGCACTTTTTGCAGTACCAGTAGTTGTTAAACTCAGTCATGTCGATAAGGGTCATCTCGAGGCCGCAGTCCTTGCACTTCATTTCATTGCCCTTGAGTCACTATATCCAAGAAAATCCTCGAAAGTTCATCTCTGTCCTTGTTTGCAGCGGCCCGGTCGACCATAGCGCCGTGCGTGTCGCACATCTCGAACATCTCCTTCTGGTGGTTGATGACGCAGCCGCATGGAAACTCCTCATTCACTCTTGCCGTACCTCGGCCTTCGCTGATTTCAGTGTCAAGCCATTTTATCATTTTTTCTTTCTCTTCTCGAAAAAGTCTGCAAGCATGTGTATATGAATCTCGTCAGAACGTTCTATTTCCTCTACCTGCTCCGGGTCGAGCTCATCCCTTGAAACCAAACTCCAAAATCTTTCAAGCGCCCCTTCTCTATACCACCTTTTGACCATATCGCGAGCCTGATTTTTGCAATGATCACACGTTGTCATGCCATCCTCTGTTGTCAAGGGTAGACTTTTCGACCCACATCTACCGCATCTTTCGCTATACATTATTCCTTCGCCCTCAAAAGCAGTCTAGCCCAGAATCCCGGAGGCTTGCATTTTTTGCATTGACACTTGTGGCCGTGCATCATCATCTTCTTCTTCCTTTTGCTGCCGCCGTGTTTTTTCTTTTTGCTATTGGAAGTTGAGGCCTTGGCCTTGTGGCCGTACCTGAACCTTGGGTGCATGGTTTCTAGATAATCGGTATATCTCGGAGTCGTAGTTCCACTGCCGCCCATCTTGACATTCTCTCAGAGTATCGCATGTTTATATCCATTGTCAAACAGCAGGACAGGCCGTGAAAAGGAAAGCTACTCCCCTCGACCATCAGCGGCAGGACGGAAAAGCTGTCCTAAGCGTGCTTGTCAGGCAGCAGGTCGAGGAGCAGAACTTGCACCGGAAATACATAATGACCTTTGAGCCGAAAAACATGGTCGACGCCAAAAACATCGTTGAAGAGTTGCGTGTTTTGGTGACGTACCTCGAGCAGGCCAGGAGGGGAGATGCAGAGCACGCAAAAGAGATGTACGAGCGAGAAAAGGCGCATCTGGATGCCCTGCTCGACCTGCGAGGCCGAGTTGAAAAGCTGGAAAAGACACTAGCTAGTCGTCAATGAATTTCCACGATGTTACCCATCTGGTCGAGGTCTTTTAGGATGCTGTTGTTGTAAAGTATGTTAAGCCACTTGCGCACCGTCCTGTCGTCGTAGCCGCGCAATTCTTCTATCGCCTGAACTATGAGGCGCTTTGGAGCCTGTTTGATATTCATAGGCGAGGACACCATGCCCTGCGGGTTGTACTCTTTGCTCTCGTACAGCCAGACCAGAATTTTGTTACGTAAAGTGCGAGCTTTGTTGCTAGGGTTCTGTTTATTAATAATCGTGTTCACAGGAGGCTGTGCATCAAATTTGCCGGTCAGCTCGTACGGCGTGTTCAGCAGGCCGTGCGCAGGCGTGCCGCGGTTAGCAACCGGCGTCGGTTTGTGCGCGTTTGTGTGTGCAGGGTTGGTTTTTGACTTGTCGGAATACGGACCTTCTTCAAATCGCTCCTGCGCCCTTTGCAGAGCCGTTTTGCCGGCGATGTAATAGCGCATGGCCTCCTCCATTTCGCTGCTGTACAAGCCCTTTTCGTAGCCACCGTGCATGTCCTCTACAAACTTGCGAAAAGTCTTCCAAAGTTCCTCATCGAGCTTTAGCTTTACCTGTTTCCGTTTCCCGTCCTCGTCAACAAGCTCTCCCGACACTATTCCCCGTAACGTACAACCAAACCGGTATTATTTAACGGTATTAGAGTTCTCATCGCTCTCAATGTCCTGCTACATGTACCCTTGGTACTTGGGTACTTGTACGGAGTACATGAGTACCTACCCGCCCCTAAGCGACCGTGCGCAGTGGAAATGGTGGTACAAGGATGAGTACCCAGATTTGCTGTAAATGTTACAGCACAAACCCGTTTTGTGCAATAATAATTACAATGTGTGCTAGAGATTTTTCATCGAGTGCGGAAAACGGCAAAATTGAAATTTCCAAAGGGGGCTTGCACAAACAAACACACACAAAAAATTTTCATCCTTCTCGCGCTCGCATCATGGACGGCTGTAAGTGTCCGACTAGCCATCTATTACCTGCGGCGCGTTACAGCTACAATCAAGCTTCTGGTGTGTTATTACTCTTTCTGGTGACGGCCAAGATTGCAAATCGTTTGACAACCGGCTTCTTTATCATGTGAAACATGCAGGTGCGGTGGTAGAGTTGGCAAAAGCTGCTACGCCTGCCGGAAAGCATAGGCTCTCCGCAAAGGAAACAGTTGTGTGGCTTTTGGTCGTACACATTCGGTTCTGCGGTGGTGGTGGAGGAGGAGGTGATCAAGTGGTGGTGACGGACTACCTTTCCAGTCTGACTATATTACATAGCTAGTATCTCAATAACTACCGGCTACCGGCTAAAATCGTGTGAAAAACAAAAAGAGAGGGAAGAAAAAATCTTCCGACTTAGGTCGTATTTAAGAGATTGAGGTTGTTCAGTTGGGATGCTGTCTTTGCACCAAGGTCGTTTTCCTGCAAGATGTTTGCAGTCGTGTAGGTGATGCAAATCGGCATACCGAACTCGCTTGCCGGCACTGTCGCGCCTGCGAGGACCTGTAGTCTGAGCTGCGTCGCGTTTCCAAGTATGCGCGCTGTGTCGAATTCCCTGATGTGCCACGGCTCGTTGTTGTTTGCGTTCCTCATCTGCTCCTGGACGGTGACTACCGGCTGTGGAGCTGTGTTTATCCTCTCCTGAATGTGCACAGTCCTTGCGACCTCCTCAGAGTAGAGCGCAAGACCCATGATGCAGTGAACTACGTTGTATCCAAAGATGACGTCGTTTCCTGCGGAGCCACCAAGCTGTGTAGAGCCAGAGTGAATCCAGTTCTGCATCGAGCCACCTGTCGAGATGTATGAGTTCCTGTAGTCGTCGCCAAGACCAAAGAACGCAGCGTGTGGACCAAAGATGCCAACTATACCTTGCTGTTTGCCCTCGGTTCCAACGTAGTCGCCGTGGATTTGCTTCTTTGCTGTCAAAAGTGCCAGCGCGCTTTCGATCATGTGTCTCGTGTAAATGCCGGCAAGAGCGTTTTCCCTCGTCTGGATGGTCGGTCTTGTCGAGCGGCTGTACGGCAGCCTCCACAGTATAATCTCTTTTGGAGAGAGCGAGTCAACGTCTACGATGTCCTTCCCAAGTTGGTTGTCCTCGTTAAGTTTCGCAGCAGCGGTAAAGTACGTCAGGGCTTCCTGCGCGTACCTCTGCGATTCATTGTCTGTAAGTTTCTGTATTTTCGCCTGAATCGTTTCGGCCAAATTTTATCGCACACGGCGAAAAATGCAAGTATATAAGCACAATACCGACTACCGGGTAGTCGGTCAGTTCTAGAATTGACATCTCATCCGGCGGGAAGCAACAAGATCGGCTTTACCCTTCGCTCAGACACTATGGAATTTTTCACAGAGCTGGTAGACGCGTTTAACAGGCCAACCTCTGACGGTGTTCCTACGATGACGTACCACCGCATGATTCACCACGTTTTGAAATTCGTAAGCGAGAACAGAGACAAGTTCGGCAAGTTCATGTCCGACCACGAGAATTTCAGGTACGAATGGATTCCAGAGGCTTTTCTTTCAGAGCAGGAGGAGGCCAAGGAGCTTATGAGAGAAAACCAGACGTTTGCAATAGGCGCGTCCGGGCCGGTTCGCTTTCAGGACTTGCCTCCCTACATTATCAAGGCGCAGCTTGAGGAAAAGAAGGCCAGGGGAATTATCAAAATGTACGCGGACTCGAAGGTGATGCGAGACAAGAACTTTGTGGTTCCTGAAAGCGATGTGGAATGGGCTAAAAAATTCCTCGACGCTCTGGGATACGAGGTAACTTTTGAGGGCAAGATTGTAGACAAGGGAGCTAGGAGGGGGGGCAAGGTCGCGTGATTTGCGACTGGCCTGAATGCGGCAAGACCGCGTATTTTGAACTTGAGATAACTCACTGCGGCGACGAGGACGGAAGCGACGCCATCGACGCGGTGTTTTGCGAACGACACTACGCCAAGGCCAAGAGCTACGGAGGATGCTAATCTTTCAAAATCCTGCCGTACAGAATTCCGCTTGACATTATCAAGCCGACCACAAGACCGACAAAGTACAGGTTCCACATTGGAGAGTGGATGTCCGTCAGCTTTAGCGCCATGAAGAACGGAAGCGCAAACACTCCCTGCGCCAGACCGCTAATCACTGCAAGGATGCTTTTGTTTAACATGTCTCTGTCAGAGAAGGAAAAAGGAAAGGCTGAGTCTAGCCGGTAATGCCAGACTCGGCCATCTGCGTTGAGAGAGAGCTGTCTACTGCCGACATGGACACTGTGCCTTGGCTTGAACGGACCTGGATTTGACTCCCTGTGCCGCCGGAAGTTATTCTGCCGGTTGAAGCCGGACGGAACGACCTCGTGCCTGCCGTTACACCGCCTGTCCATGTTGTCAGCGCGTTCTTTAGGGTCTTGCTAAAGAGCGGCACAGCTGCGTAGAAGATTGGCGTTACCCATTTCTCCTCCACCTTGTCGCTCTTTACCATGTAGGCAGCAAAGAACGAGCCGAACAAAAAGCCAACTCTTGCGATGTCAGTCGCATTCATAAATGGCTTGTATGAGGCTCCCCCTGGCTGCTTGTTTCCACCCTTGTCCAGCATTTCGACTCCAATGTCAAGACCGCCCACCACGCCGGCGACGGCAAGACCTTCAAGGCTAATCTTCATTTAACTTTCTGCACCGCCTGAAAAATGGAAGGTATTAAACTTTTAGAGATAGCACGCAGCTATCTCCGAGTAGACAGCGCCCCCCTCGCCATCTTGCTCAGTTGTCTTGCCGATACGCGCTTGACTCTCAGGCCGCGCCTTACACCTTTGCCGCTGTGACCCTTTGCTGGATGGATGAGTCTGCTAACTGGAAGCGAGCTTTTCGTGCTTGCAAGGCTCTGGGTGCTCACAAAGACGGTCTTGGAGCGCCTGCTTCCCTTCCGGCGGCTGTGGTGGCGCTTGCTACCCTTCCGTCTCTTGCTTGCCTTGTGCTTGCGTCTGTGAGCCTTGCGCTTGCTCTTGCGAGCCTTTTTGTGGCTGCGCTTCGCCTTCCTGCTCTTTTTCCGCTTTCTGTGCATCTTCTTGGCCGCCTTGTGCTTTCTGCTCTTGCTGCTCTTCCTTCTCCTCCTCTTGCCGCCTGCGCGCCTTGAGACTATGTGCACGCCGCCAGAGGTGCGCATTGCTGCCAGCTCTTCAAGCGTGTGCACAGTCCTGCGAAGTTCGGAGGCGTGCTGGCCTGCCGGCTTGGAGTATGACGACCTTCCAAGCCTGCTGTTTGCCATGCCTGCCGCGACCGCTGGAAGAGACATTCCTGCCGCCTTGCTCCTGCTGTTGGTGACAACATCGAAGCCCTTGCGACCTCTCATTCCGCGGGCCTTCTTGCCGAACTTTACGCGTGTTTCAAGTTGCGCTTTGGTCGGGTGGTCTACAGTGTAGGCCGTGTTCTTTACTATCATGCTCTTCTTTGACCAGTAGGGTGCCTTGGAAATCGTAAACGAATTGGACGAACCAAGCTGGTTTGTCGGCTTCGCTCCTCCGCCACCACTAATGATGTTTCCGAGCAATTCACCGCGCATCTTTGTCAAAGTAATCGCACCCCCTGAAAAATAGTTAGATAAAAGGTTTTAGAGAGATGTCAAGGGAACGCGGCCAATAGGACAGAATGGGAATTCAAGACCTACTGACCGCGCGTCGAAACCGGTCTCACCGCGGGGAATTCTTCTTTGGGGGAAGAATACACGGCGCGATTAATTCCGATCCCGACGCAATTTCTCAGCCGAACTACTAATATAGTTATTTTCATGGTAGCAAGGGTGCGGTGAGAAGAGAGGGGAAATGGTGTTTTCAGTACAAGACGATATTCCTGACGGTAACGAGCCGGCCGGCATTCTTTTCAAAAAGATTCTGGTCGCAGTAGACGGCTCGCAGAACAGCGCGCAACTTTGCGAGCACATGCTGTCGTTGCAAAAAGAGTTTTTCAAACTAAAGCGGTCGGAGCAGAGGGTCTTGCTGACGATGTTCGCCGGCGCGTTCCTGGGATTCAAGGAGAGCATTCAAAAATCTGCCGTCGAAGTCGACAGTAAAAAAAATAATTTCAGCTACATAGCCTAGCCTGACAAATCTTATAAACAGCCATGTTTGTGCGTCGGGCAGAAAGATAGATGGTAGGAACAAAGGCCAACCATGTCAGCATGACACTTACAAAGACAAACGCGGATAGTTTCAAGTGGCATGTAGAATTTCTAAATTCTAGCAATCAACTGGCTCCCTGCGCGTCGGTGCCTGTTTTCAGGGTCTTTAACCAGAACGATGTCGTCGTTGACACGAGAAACGGAAACACCACGGACACCGTATGGGATTTGACGTACGCCAGCTTTGACCCAGGAAGCTACTTTCCGCATGTTTCGTTCTTTGTGGAAGAGGTGGGTTTCGTAGTTGACTTTCCCACATCTAATTTCATAACCATAACTGCCGCTGCGAGCATAAGCATAACACCATCCACGGTCAACGCCGGCACATCTCCGACCGTTGCCTGCTCAGGATATAACGCCTCAGAAATACTGGACGTAAAGCGCAACGGAACGCTGGTGCAGAGCGCGCTTACAGACAGCCAAGGTAAGGTCAACATCCCCCTCTCTACTTCTGGCTGGTCGCCGGGCACATACACGATTCAGGTCGTAGGCCGCACGTCGGGCAATACGGCTCAGTCTACGCTGACAATACAGGGAGCGTCAAACCCGCAGATCTCGCTTTCACCGTCGTCCGTACAGCAAGGCCAGCAGACTGTCATCCAAGTCACAGGCTATCAGCCCGGAGAGACGCTGACTGCCAAGAGTGACGGAGTGACAATTGCCACCGACTCGGCCGACGCGCAGGGAAGCAGAAACATCCCGTACGTTACCACCGGAGTCTCGATAGGCACGCATACGATAAGCGTCACAGGATCTAGCTCCGGTGCAAACAGGACAGCGACGTTAACTGTCACGCAGGTGATTCTACCTCCGCTTGGCTCCATCGCAGTCTCGCTGGCACCCGGCTACACGCCTCCCTTTGTCACAAACCAGTTCTTTGCGGCCCAGGCTGTGCTAAAGAGGACTGACGGCACTCCCTTTTCCGGGTCTGTCACCGTTGTCTGGAAGCTGCTAAACTCGACAGGAGGCCAAGTTAACTCGCACACCGATATAGTCACCGTTCCTTCAAACGGCACCATCGAAATGAGCTCAGAGTGGGCTGTAGCAAGTCCGGGCACCTACTTTATGACTGCAACTGTCGGCACCGTAGTCTCGCCTCAGTTCAGTGTGTCCGTACAGGCTCCAAGCATAAACCCGTCAGTCAGCCTGTCACCGACCAGCATAAACGCAGGCCAGACGCCTGTCGTGTGCACGTTTAACGGCTACACGCCAAACGCGGTGATCGACTTTCAGATGAAAAACCCGTCCGGCGTAGTGTTTCTGCCAAGGACAATAAGCACGGATGGACAAGGCCACGGAATATTCACCATCGACATTGCAACCTCATCCACATTTGTCTCAGGCACGTACACGGTCGAGGGAATCGACAGAACGACCACGATTTCAAAGACCGCGCCGTTGCAGGTGACGGCCGTCGCTCCGGGCACCCCTCAGATACAACTCACACCTGACACCGCGCACTTAGGCGACACCATTGGCTTTAGCCTGAACAACTTTGGAAACAGCGAGCAGATAGAGTTCAAGGTTGACGACCACGTAGGAACACCCTTTTCAACTGACTTCGCAGGAAAAGCGGTAGGAACCCTCACCATCGACAACGGCTTTTTCGGAATAGGTGGAACGACAGTGGGCGACCACACGGTAAGCGTGCGTGGCCTCACATCAGGCAAGACTGCAAGCACTACACTGCATGTGCTTGCAGGAACCGGCGGCGGAGGAGGCGACAAACAAATCATCATTAACGAGCCGATAAGCGTCTTTAGGAAAAAACCCATGACTGTGACGGGCACGTACACCGTGAACGGCGCGCCTGCCGCAAGCCAGACAATCCGGGTGACACTCACAATCACGCTGACAAGCCAGCCAGAGTCTTTTCCAGACCCCACAGTGAACTTTGGACGTCCAATACTTGACGGAACCACAAGTACGGGCGCGGACGGCAAGTGGACAAAGACGTTTACGGTTCCTGATACATTCTCTGACGATTTGGAGAGAAGCGCAAGGGTCGAGGCAACCAACTCTGACTCTAGCGCCAAGGCAGATGTAATGGTGAGATTCCGCGCCGCTCCTGTGAACATAACGATAGCAAGCACAGACGTAAATCCGGACAAGCTACAGGGTCACGCCAACGAGGAGTACACAGTAAGCGTCGAGTATGGCGCTTTCCTCTCAGGCGGCACTCCCATACATGGCGTAGTTTATCTTGAACAACAGGACGAAACAGGCAAGTGGACAGAGATTCCAGAGACGCGGTTTGTCACGCCTGACGAGGTTGCGGCCTTGGCGCTTAACCGCCACTATGACCATGTGCTTAAACTTGACCATGACCTAAAGGCTGGTCAGACAGTCAAGGTCCGAGTAAACACCGGCTCGTACGACATCGACAACAACGAGATAATCTCTATCGACGCACAAAAGATAGTAAGCGTGCAGATAGGCGACCCGACCATAGGCCAGTACCTCGATCAATACAAATGGTACATCGTAGGTGGTGTAGGTGCCGTAGGAGGACTGTACCTCGCAAAGAGCCTGTTGGGTGGCGGCGGAAGCATCGGCAGGATATCGCGGTTGATAGAGCTCAAGGCGCTTTCAGATGCAGCAAGATGAAAGTCTGATTCGCAACTGCCAAAAGTGCGGCAAGGCTTTCACGACAGAGATAACGACCTGCGTAGGCTGTGACGGGGCTTGGTGCTCACTTTTGTGTAGCACCGGCCACAAACCATGCTATTCCAAAAAGAACAAGCTGTTTTTTAAGTGAAAAAAGGTGCGGCCGCTTGCCTGACGGCCGCACCCTGACTTATGATGAGTTCGTTCGTGGACGAGGTTTCTGGTTTGAACCGTTCACCCTCTCGCAAACGGTGGTCTTAAACATTATGGTTTTATCTGACACATGCTTGATTGTTATGTGGAAATGAGCAAGTATAGATTGATTGCACCTGACGGAAGCACGGTCACAACCATAGATGACCAAAACCAAGAAATAGAGAGATTCTTTGGAGCAGAGGAATTAGACGAAGCACAAAAGGATCGAAAATGTGATTATGTTTTTAAGCACGCTTATTTCCGAAATGCCATGTCAGCATCACGTATATTTGCAGAGCAACTTGCAAAGTCACTTATCCTGCACGCTGCGGGAAAGACGATTGAGGCCGGCGGAATTCAAATCGAGATAAAGAGCAACGGCAAAGTCACGCAGGCCGACATACAAAGGGTGGCCGGGATTTTGCTGAAAATCGCGTCAGACGCCGGCGGTAAAAAGTAGGAAGGGGGGTTCCTATACAGGAACCTTGACGACTGCCTTTGCGTCCGGGTCTTTGACCTTCTTTATGGCCTCGTCTATCGCCTCGACCACGGTTGCCGAGCTGCTAGAAGTCCTTATCCCCATGTGCGATTCGGTGTCAAATGCCGCAATCGCGTAGCCCTTTCTTGCGTGCTTGGGAATGACATCTTTTGCTAGCGACTTGAGCTCTTCAAGCGCGGCGACAGTCCTAGCCTCGTCGTCTTTTCCGTCAACTTTGATTGTCCTGTTCAGAACCTTTGTCTCATAGTTGGCGTCTTTTGGGTCGTGCATTGTGCGAGCTTCTACAAAGAACTCCTGCTTGCCCTTGGATTTTGGAACCCACGCCTCCTCTGCTTCTTTTGAGGTAGTGGTCTTGGGTTTCTCTTCCGCAATCAGCGTCGTAGTGGTGGAAGCAGCAGAAGAAATCCTTTTGTTGTTGTTGTCCTCCTCTTTTGATTCGGTTCTAGGCATGGTACTTTTTTCCTTTCCATCGTACTTATTCTTTGTCGTTTTTTTGCTTCTAGTAGATTTTTTTCTCATTCTAACCATTATCCTGCCTTGAATCAGGCGGAATTGCCTCTGAGCTCGGCTGCAAGTCTTTTGTGAGGTCGTGTGGAATTCCCAGCTTGAAAAATACGTACGAAGTCAGGAATCGCAGCAGGTTAGGCCGGTTGCGCAGAAGCATAAACGCCTCCATTGTCTGATTGGAGTACAGGATTGTCAGGATAAGCGACTCGCGCTTTTCCATCAGCTCTTTTTTCCAGCTAGGCTCCCTTGCGAGTATGAACCGTGCACCGGCAAGCCCGCCGGCCATTATCACGCGCATCTGGATAGGCATCTGCTTGCTTCCCTTGTCCAGCTCCCTGATGTCAAGTTGTTCTGGGTGCATCTCCAGTACGTCTGCTATCTCGTCAAGAGTGATATGGTCGGGGTCTTTTGCGATTCTCACAAGCTCCTCAAACAGCCTTTCATTAACTATAGTTCCAGTTTCAGAGTCGTAGATTATCTTCTCTAGGGTCTGGTAGTTTACCACCCGCTGTATGATGTGTCGCGACGCCTCAAAGAGTTTCTGCGCAACTCCCTGATATTTTGCGCCAAGGCTCTTTATCTTGTCCTGCATGTCCTGTGGAGCCTCTTTTTCCAGTTTTTCCAGCTCTGGACCTGTGCCCCTGTACTTCTCTTCCTCACTCAGCGGAGGCAGTCTAGGCTGCTGCCCCTCCTTCTCACTGGCTTTGGATTGTTCCTGTGCTCTGCGCTGCTGGTTCTTGTTGTTGTTGTCTTGCACTCTTTACCGCCGCCGATAATCCCGTTGCCGTCCTTTTCAAAGCCTCACCGCTTCCGCCGCCACCGTCCTTGCCCTTTGGAATCATGTCTGCAAACACCCCCAGAGCCTCCGTAGCAAACGTAATCCACATCTCGTTCTGGCCTGTGCGTTTGCGCTCCTGCTCTACGGCCTGCTTGACTGCCAGGTCCTTGTCAGACTTGTATTTTGTCTCAAGTTCCTGAATCTTGGCGTCTACCAGTTTTGAGACATCTTCGATTGACTTTGGAGCCTCGATTTTGAACCCCTTGGCCTTGAGTTTGTTTATCAGCCTGTCCTCATCAGCCTCGACATCCTGCGGTGGACGTCCATCGTCAAATATGCTGGTCTTTTCCGGCTTGCCAAGCAGCCTGCGAAGGCGGTTTTCAGCCTCCAAGTTGGCCTGCATCTCGTCAGCAAGACGCTCAGTGGCGCTTTTGTTGTTGTCGGTCGTACTTGTGGAAGTGGAATTCGTAACGCGCTGCTCTATGGTCTTTATGCGCTCGTCAAATGTCGCGCCAAGACCGTTAAGCCTCTCGATTATTGAGGTTGTGTACGCCTCTAGCTCCTTTTGCTTCTTTTCGTCTCTCAGGTCGCGCAGCTCATCCATTGCCAAGTCGAGTTTCTTTGCCAGCTCCGGGTTGTCGCCTTTGGTTATGCTAGTTATCATGGCTACTTGGCGGGTCATCTTTTTGAACCACCTAGAGTCCTCGTCATCCTCGTAAGACCTGCCTTGCAGGTACGGATTTGGAGGCGCAAATCTCTGCATGTCGTGAGCGATTACAGGTGCCGCGTATTGCCGTACGTCCTCCGGGATCTCTTTTAGAGCATCGCTTGTTTTCTTGATGTGCTTTAGGTACTGGCCTACGTAGTCGTTCAGGTCGCGCTGCCCTTCTGGGTCGTTTTCAAACGCCTTTAGCCACTGCACTATCTCGCTGTCGGCAAGTCCGCGGTTTTTGAGGACTTCGGCAAGAACCAATTGCTCCTGTGAGAGTCTGTTAAAGAACTTGGCATACGAGCCGGTAGCACGCCGTGTCGTTGGAGGCTCCTCTTCTTCTTCCTCTTCGTCATCATCTTCTTCCTCCTCCTCAAACTCTTCCTCTTCTTCTTCCTCTTCCGCACCTTCACCATCATCATCACCATCTTGTGCGTATTGTGATGATTCCGGCGCGCCGTTTTCTGCCTCCTCCTCCTCGTACTCTTCTCCCTGCTCTTGCTCTTCCTCTTCATCGTCTACCTTTGACGCTCTTTTTCTTTTCTGGATTGTTGCCATTTGTTTTCTCACTGTCCTGCTCCGTAGTACCTGTCAAAGTCCTTCTGAAGGGACGTAGGGTTTACCCAATTCCTCTTGCGCAATTCTGACTGCTGTTGCTGCTGCTGTGCCGGTGGCATTTTCTCTTCGGCCATTGACCTCTGCTGCTGTGCCTGTTCCCACCCGACCTGTCTCGTGGGAGCGGCGACCATGCGAAGCGCACCTTCTATTGGCGCTCCCCGGTCAACTGCCATCCTAGCAAGCATGAAGCGCCTCAGCGAAGACTCATCCATCACAGCGGCCGCCAAGTGGTAGCTCTGAACTGCGCGGTTTCTCTCCTCGGTGAGCTGATTTACCACATCTTCGACCGTCATCCTCTTCATGGTTTCAAGGTTGAGTTTGCCCTGCAACTCGTCAACTATTTCGATGTCCTCGTAACTTTCAAAAACATCTTTTAGAAATGTCAGCATCCTGTTTTTCCAGCCCTTTTTGCCATCCTCGTCGTCAAAACTCATCAGTGCATCCATTACCTCTTCTCTAGGAATCTTCATGTGCATGCAGCACATGAGAAACGCCGCACGTCCAAAGTCCAGCATGGGAACCTGGATGCTCTTGACGTTTTTGATGAGCGACGAAAAGAGAGGGGCGTCGGGGTTGTCCTTCATTACGAACAACTGCTCGTCTGACTGCGGCGGCTGAGTGCCGCTGACGCCTTTAGGCCCTGGCCTTGCCTTTGTTGCTGCTCCCCCTGCCGTCTTTCTCGTGGCCTGGTCCTGAATGTCTAGATAATTTTCATACGCTGACTTGATTTCTTCAAAAACTTCCTTACCGGGGAACTGGTATGTTATGCGCTGTCTTTGTTCGCCGTCGCCGTACTGCATGTAGATGTACTTGTACTTCTTTTTGCCCTTCTCGTTAGAATTGTAAGGACCTAGAGGCTTCCAGCCGGTGGCCGCAAGCTCCATAGGGTTAGGTTTGCCCTTCCAATCGTCAGGTGTGTTTTCCGCCTCCTCATACTCCCGCGCTTCCCCCAAAACACCAGAAGAAGAAGAAGATGAACCCACCGCCTGCTGTAGTTCTCTTGGTAGTGATGCTTGCTCGCCTTTTGCTTTTTTGTATTTTGCAAGTTCTTTTTGGTCGGCCTCTGACAGAGGCACTTCCTCAAGTTCTGTAGTAGTGGTTGTGGTAGCTTCTGACGGCGACGACGACATTCTCTTTTTCGTTGGAGAGCGTTTCTAGACACATGGATATATTTATTGAAAATTTACCGGCATGAATATATCCATAGAAGCACAAAAAACCCTGCATGAGTTCTGACATAATGGCTCAGGCCGAGGCTCAGCTTGCAAGGCCGGGAGTTACAGGAGTTGGCTTTGACGGTGTGCACGTTATAGCGTACGTCGAGACTACAAACGTGCAGGTTCCTTCGAGCATAAACATAGACGGCACGACGTACATAGTCATCAAAAAAGTCACAGACAAGATAGGGCTTTTGCGATGAATAGAAACAAGCTCTTTGTGTACTACTGCAAGTGCCTCAAAGAGACTGGTCGGCCGATAATAATCTCAAACGGCAAGAGTGAGATAAACACGGACAACGTTATTTTCAGTGGAATTGACGGCCGCATTTCATTTCAAAATACTACCGGCAAGGCCAAGTCCCGCGGCGCTACCTCCTGCCTGCAAATCGACCTTACATGACAGTCCTGAAAGGTTTTGCAGCTGCGGGAACCGATTCTACGTCAAATGTGTTTACTGCTCCTACCTCGTGCATTCCGTACTTTATGATAAGCAAGCTAGAGCCTGAGATGATTTCGGTCGGTGAGGTAGTTTGCAAGCGTTGCGACAGAAAGCTGTTTGCAGAGAACCTAAAGGAATTCAACTTTCGAGGCCGCAGGTGCGTATCCTGCTACCGGCAGTGGCTAAACGGCAAGCGTCTTAAACGCTGAAAATCCTTATTACCTGCGTTTTTTCGCAAGGTGCATGAAAAATTCCACCAAGGTCGAGGCGATAGCCGTAGGCTCTGCCGGCGCGCTTGGACTGGCCTTGCTACTGAAATTCAGAAAGGCTTTTGGCAGCGGATCGAATGGAGGAGGCGAGCAGACCGTAAATGCTCCGCCGGATGCTGGCGGCAGGACGCTAAGCCTGAACGTCAAGCCTACCACGGTCGCGCCGGGCGCAAGCGTGTTTGTTACCGTCAATTACTTTGACCCGCAGGCAGTAACGAGACAGGGCTTCGCCATACAGATTACGGCAAACGGCCAAGTTGTGCCGGCTCCAAATACTGACGACAACGGAAACATCACTCTTGAACTCGCGTTTCCAACAACAGGCACGTACGCCATACTTGCGGCCAGAATGTCGGCAGTGGTGCTTGCAACGCCTGCCATTACGGTGACGGTGAGATAGAGAGAAATGAGCTACTGCGCTGACTGCGACAAGACTCATGGCGTAGAAAAGGCGTCTGCAACAGAGATAAAGGAACTAGCGGCACTGAAACTTTTGGGTCAGGCCGGCATTATCGGTGTCGGAACAGGCCACAATTCACCGACCACCATCAGGCTTTACCTAAAAGACGACGCAGAGGCTCACAGGATTCCAAAGGAGCTAGGAGGTTTTCAGACGCAGGTTGTAGTTACCGGCAACATAAAGGCTCTTGGCGCAAACCAGCAGAGAGAAAGGCCGGTGCAGGGAGGTCTTTCAGTCAGCCCAGAGGGAAGGGTAGAGACCGGCACTCTTGGGGCAATCGTGTTTGACAAAGATGGAGTCGCGTACGGGCTTTCAAACGCGCATGTGCTTTCAGACACGAACGCGATTCCTTACGGCACTCCGATAAAGCAGCCGGGAGGAGTTGACGGAGGGATTGACGGAAGAGACACGGTAGGCACGCTTGAAAAGGATGCCAAAGTCACGCTATCGTCAGGTGCAAACAACATAATCGACGCGGCAATATTCCGCCTCGCAGACCAGCAGAACCTCGACCTTGCAATCAACCTCTTAGGCATGGTGGTAAGCGACATCGAGCCTGCCGTCATCGGTATGCCGGTAGTCAAAAGCGGCCGCACGACCGATGTCACAAGCGGAGCTATAACCGATGTCTCTGCGACCATCATTGTCGATTATGGCGGAGGCCAGAGCGCGCGCTTTACAAACCAGATAATAATAGAGCCGGCCATAGTGTCGCCGGGCGACTCTGGCTCGCTTCTCATAAACTCGGCTACCGGCAAGGCCGTCGGCCTTGTATTTGCCGGCTCTGAGACTGTAGGTATTGCAAACAAGATAGGATACGTCATGTCTGCCTTTGGAATCACTTTTACAAAGGGAGGCTCTGTCACGCAAGCGCCTGTAACGTCAGACCCGATAGGTGATCAGGTGGGAGCGTGGACCTGGCAGTATCTAAGGGAGCACGTTTTCACAAACACAAATCTTGCCATAGGCGCTGCTGGCGTGGTCGGAGCTGCTGTGATAATAAAGGCCATATCGAAATAAGACAAGTCGGCCGCGACCCTTATCGCGAGGCCGCGGCCATACCTCGGTTGGTGAAACCGGACTACAACTCGTGTTCTTCTAACACGCCTTGAGAGTAGGTTTCTTTCGGCCTGCTTGCGTTAAAGCCTTTCTCTAGTCCTGTCTCAGCACAGCGTTGAGCTGGTACGTGATGTCAAAAGGCTGGCCGTTAGAGTCGTTGATAAACTCCAATGCCGTGCCTGTAAAGTTGGTCGAGCCGACTGTCGAAGGTCCTACGACGTTGCTCACGGTTCCGTTGATGCTGGAGCTCACGATTGACGAAAGGGTCACGTTCTGCGATGAAATCCATGTAATCGTGCCTTGCCAGACAAAGCCGTTACCGGAAGGCGGAAGAATGCGAACACCTTCTATGCCATCCTGCAGCTGCATGGAGTGAATAGCCATCGCGTTTACCTGGATGCTTCCGTTCGGGTTGATTGGCGGCGGGTTTTGATTCGTGCTGTTGTTGTCTTGCGGCGGCGGATTTGGAGTTGTGTTGTTCTCTTCTGGCGGCTGTGGCATCGTGTTATTGTCACTTGGCGGTGTCGGCATAGTGTTGTTCATTGCTGGCGGTGGCGGAGGCGGAGGATAGTAGTATCCGTAGCCATACCCAGACTGCGTTTGATTTTGCGATGATGCCGTTGCAAATGCAGGAGGCACAAGTACTACTGCCGCTGCCGTTGCAAGCACCACCATAGCGATGAAAATCGCGTATATGGTTTTCATGTCGCAGACCCCGAAACATGATGGTATTTAAGAAAATAGGCATTAAGAAATACTTAATCGACGTACGGCCTGTAAGGAGGCCAAGGCCTTGCATTTTGAGTTCAAAAACGCGTTTTCAGGCGTTAAGCAATACTAAATCGATGTGTCACTAAAAGGATGTCCTTTATGTGTCACATACTCAAAGTATATGACCACCTTTCTCTAGTGCGAAAGGCAGATGGCGACGACCATAGTGACTACCGGCAGCTACAGACAGCGAGACAAGATGCTTGTAATTCAGGACATCTTGCAGTTCATAGAGAAAGAACAGGAGGCCAGCAGGAGCGCGATTATGAACGGCGCTTCCATTTCATACGAGCAGCTAAAGAGATACAGCCAATTTCTGACCGAAAAGCAGTTGTTGGCAATGCGCAACGGCAGGTACTATCTAACAAAGAAGGGCACGAAACTGCTCAAGGCGCTGATAGAAAAGGAAAGGATTCTAAACAGCTAGCGTAGGGATTGGCTGTCTCTCCTTCCCTTGTCAGAATTGCCTCCGCCGTAAAGGCCACCCATCATGTCTATCAACTGCTGCTGCCTGACAACAAACTCACCCATAGCCTGTGCCTGCTCCATGTTCAGGTAATGGTGGGTCATGGAGAGTTTTTCGTGTGAGTAGATCTGCTGGATTACGTTCATCGGAGTGCCGTTTGAAACCATCCAGACGCCAAATCCCCTCCTTAGAGCGTGCGGGTGAATGCGCTTTCTGCCTCCAATGGTAAAGCCTTTCTGCGCAAGCCTCTTTTGCACTGCGCGCTTTTTTATCTTGAAGATGGTCTGGTCTGCGTGAATGTGAAAGTCGCGTACGAACTTCATTATCTCGTCTCTAAGTGCCTTTGTGAGCGACAGCATGGAGAACTTGTTGCGCTTGCGCCAAATCCTTATGCAGTGCTTGACATCCCTTCCCATGCCGACCTGCTGCGGGTTTGCGCAGTCAACATCTTCCGGCTTTATTCGCAAGACCTCGCTTATTCTGAGGCCAAGCCACCACATTATAGTAAACATCAGCTTGTAGTGGCGATGCCTCTCTTCCCTAACAATGGTCTGAAAGGTGTCGTATGTAATGTAATCTCCCTGGGGAGCCTTGCCATAGTACTTTTTCTTGCCGTCCTTTATCTTGAATAATTTGCGGAGGAAAACTGCAATGTCGTCTTTGGATAGCTTGTCGGTGATTTGAGCCGGAGCCTTTTGCATGGCCTCTTCCAGTACGGCCTTTGCCATTTTGTCGATGAAGTCCTTTTGCTGGTCTATAACCTCGGGCTGCGACAAGCTCATGGCATCCTCCTTTTTCTGGACGGCCACGAAACATGCTAACTTTAAAACTTTTAGCTAG
>NZ_CAMLDP010000025.1 GCF_946478925.1 uncultured Nitrososphaera sp.
AGGTAGGTAATTCTTACTAGGTATGTCCGAAAAACCAGCAACAGACCCAAAGCAAGGTGCTACATGCGAGGTAATCGACATCTGGGAGGTCCTAGGCAAGCGCTGGTCGCTTCTTATCATAAAGAACCTCAGCACAAAAGAGACGATACGTTTTAACGAGCTAAAGAGGGCGCTTGCAGGCATAAGCAGCACCGTGCTGTCAGAGCGCCTGCTGGAGCTGGAACGAGAAGGTCTCGTGACGAAAAAAATCTATCCTGAGGTTCCGCCAAGGGTGGAATACAGCCTGACTGTGCAGGCAAAAGAGCTTGAAATGATAATAAAAGAGCTGGCGCGCTGGGTCGGTCGGTGGAAGCGGCCCCAAAGCATCACTGCGCCGGCAGTGGCGACAAAAAAAGAAGAGCCGGGCTCTCCTACAGCTTCTTGAATTTGCCCTCCTTTGCAGTTACCACGCCCGTCTCGATTACTGGGCGTTCGCCAAGCGCCTTTTCTATCGCCCTGTTGCTCAGCTGCGCCGCCTGCTCCACGGTCATGTCGGCGCTGTACTCGCTCTGTATGACTTCAAGCGCGCTGTCTGCCGACTGGCCTATCGCAAAGCCCGCCCCGCGGAAGTAGGTGCCGCTTGGATCCACCTGGTACATGTGCACTCCTGTCTGGTCTGCGCCTGCGATTATCACCGACGCCGCCTGTGGCCTCACCGCGTAGATGGTGTAGTTGTGCAGATATCCGCCGAGGTGCTTTGTCAGCGAGCCGATGTCTATCGGGCTTTCAAACGAGAGTCTGTGCTTTTGCGCCTCAAGCCTCAGCTCGTCTATGAGCTGCAAGATGTCGCCGATGTACCCTGAGCCCGTCGCTCCTACGTGGCCATCGATGGGGAACACCTTTTCTGTCGGTTCCATCAGCGGCCTTGCGGGCTTGATGTGGCTTGCAAGGAGCGCAAAGTTTGGCGTCTTTATGCCTATCGTAGTCGAGCCTCTGTTTACTGCCTCCAGCGCGCTGTCCACCAGCACGAGCCTGCCCTCGGGCCCATAGAACGATGGGTAGCGGTTGCTGAATCCTCCTGCTCCACCAGCTTCTGCCATTATGAAGACACCCCCTTGCTACTGACTGTAGCTGTCACCAGATTCGGTATCACCATAGTGTCGATGCCGTTTCCAGAACCCGGGTCACGCTCCATCGCCGCGGCGACTGCCTTTGACGCCATCTCTTTTGCCTCCTCATTTGTGATGTCCTTCCGGTACAAGCTCTCAAGAACACCGTACGCTATGGGCGAGCCCGAGCCGGATGAGGCAAAGTCCTCGCCGATTACTGCGCCGCTCATGTCTGCCGTGTACACGTGCCCTCCTTCTCCGTCGACCCCTGCCACTAGCAACTCCACGAAATACGGCTGGTAGTTTCTCAGTCCCGAGTACGTCAGGTTGGCTATCAGCCGCGCGGATTCCTTGACAGTGAGCGGGAAGCCTCTGCGGAGCTCCATCAGTTTGCGCTCGGCCTTGGCCACCTTTATCAGGTACTCTGCATCTGACAGCTGGCCCGCTATCGCTACTGCCAGCGTGTCGTCTATCTTGGCTATTTTCTGCGTTATCTTGGACCCGATGAAAAAGCCCTTGCTCGCCCTCTTGTCGGAGCCGAGCACGACCCCTTCCCTGGTCTTGATGCCGACTATCGTTGTCATTTGGTTATAGTATGGAATGCAGGCGATTAATTGACCGCGGATGCGATAAAGTGGTCACATCTGCTATTCCTGAACAGGCAGCTCTACTACTCTGTCATGATATAAAGCGAAAAAAGCTAGTTGTTCTGCGCCGGCCCGCGGCGCAGCACGTACGCGTTCGCCGGGGCAAGCCGGTCCTGAAGGATTTTCGTTATCTGCTCATATATCGCATACGAGCCAACCATTGCCTGCAATTTTTCCTTCTCCGACGCGGCGTTCGTCTCGATGACGACATAGTCGGAAACCATTCTGAGGTTTATCTGGAACGAGCCGTCGTCGCTTGCCCACTGCAAGGTAAAGCCAGTGCCGCTTTCAATGAGCCCGACCCAGCGGAGGTTGCGGAACCACTTGCCGATGAGCGCGCGCACGATCTCTAGCGGCCTGATGTTCACCGGGACGTACGTCTGGAGCAACTGCATGTACTCTCTGCCTTTTGGCACAGCGATTATGCTTCTCCCTGTCTTTGCCGCTGCGGCAGCAGTCTCTCCGACCTTGCTCAGCCTGTAACCTGTCTGAGACTTTTCCACCAGGCCCATCTCTTCCAGCCTGTGGAGCGCCCTTGAGAGGCTCTGCTGGTGTATGTGGAGCTTGCGCATGATGCCCTTGAAAGAGTAGTTGGAGCCCTCTTCCTCGTTGAGGAGCGAAAGTACCTTTGTGTCGTTTCCGTGGAGGTCGTCTGCCGAGAATGCATTCTCGTCCTGCACCAGCACCTGCTTGCCACTAGCAACCTCCTTCTGGCTGCTCTCAGCTTGCTGCTCTAGCTTTTGTGCCACGACTTCGGCGTCCTTTTCCACTTAGGGTCTATAGACAAATTGACGATATAAATGATAAAGTAGCAATATCGTTAGTTGGTAAGTCGTGGAAAACTGCTTCTTTATAAAGCACCGGAGCAGGTCGGGCGGTACGCGAGTACAGCAGATAAAAAAATCTAGTTTATTTGTCGTTCCTCATCCTTTTCGTGCTCTTGGTTGTAATGGTACATGTACGCCGAGTCGCTGCTGAACGTCGCGTTGCATTTGCTGCAGACGACTGGTATGCCAGACCTGTCCCTGTCCTTTGGTATGTTGTCATTATAGTCTTGCATAGTGCGCGTTTTTCACAATAAAAAATTAAAAGAATTACGTTGCCTGCCTGCTTCCATTTTACATTACCTCGATTGAATCCTCGCCAAAGCCCATCGAGACTAGCATGTTCTTGACGGTGTCTCTGTGGTCGCCCTGCAATATTATCTGGCCGTCCTTGAATGTGCCTCCAGTCCCTATCTTTGTCTTTAGCTTTCTTGTGATCTCTGGCGCGTCCTTGCGGTCGTGCAGCCCCGAGATTACCGTGCTAGGTTTGTTCCACTTGCGGATGTCTTTAGATATTATTATCCGCGCCCGCTCCTTGTCAAGCTCTTTTACGAGCTCGTCCATCGAAAAATCGTCAGACACTGAGGATAACTAGGACTCCTATACTCAAAAACCTTTTTGAAAAAAAGGTGGGTCAGGAGGGGCGCTCGTCCACCTCCACGCCCACATGGAATTGTCGCCCATAGCGGTTCACAGTCACCGCGATGTTGTTGCCCGGCTTTTTGCCCTTGACGTGCGACGCCACCTGCGACGGGTCGTCAACCGCGCTCCCGTCTATCTCCTCAATGATGTCGCCTCTCCTCAGCCCCGCGTCGTCCGCCGGGCTGTAGGGCTCTACTCCTGCGACCAGCGCGCCGGCAGAGCTTGGCGGAAGGCCAAAGTGACGTGCAAGCTGCGGAGTCACCTTCACCGACGCAACGCCTATCCACGGCCTGCTCACCTTTCCTTTCTCCACAAGCTCCTTCAGTATCGCCTTGGCGGTATTGATGGGAACTGCAAAGCCAATCCCTTGCGCGTACGGCATGTTGGCAGTGTTTATTGCTATTACTTCGCCCTTGGTGTTGACAAGTGGTCCGCCCGAGTTGCCCGGGTTGATGGCTGCATCGGTCTGTATCAGCTCAAGCACACCGGTCCTTGCCTGTATGCTCCTTTTCAGCGAGCTTACGATTCCGGCAGTCACCGCTGGCCCGCCAGTCAGCCCAAACGGGTTGCCTATAGCTATCACAATCTGGCCGGCCTTTAGCGCGGCCGAGTCGCCAAGCGAGGCTGCAGGCAGCGGGTCTTCCGACTCTACCTTAATCACCGCAAGGTCTGTCGCCTCGTCCGACCCGACTACTTTGCCGCGCAGCACCTTGCCGTCTGCAAACGTCACCTTCAGCCGCTCTGCGTCGTCAATCACGTGGTTGTTGGTCAGGATGTAGCCCTTCTCGTCTATCACGACGCCCGAGCCGACACCTTCCACAGGAAAGACGCGGAACAGCTGGTCGTGCATCATGCGTACGCTTGCAATGTTCACGACGCTCCCGCTCACCTTGTCCACCGCGCTTACTAGTGTGTTTTCGTCAACTGGTAACACGTTGTTTTGCCACCTTCTTCATGCGTTCCTATTGCACAAAAGAGGCTAAATCGACCGGCTATGCGGAAACCCGGTCACGCCTGGCGGTAGCGCGCTGCAAACGTTTCGCTGTCGCTTCCCGCAAGGTCCTGCAGGAACTGGCCCCTGATGAGCCGGCCGTATGTGACTAGGTCGCGGCCCATCATGTTCAGCCTCTGCTCTATCCTTGCATTTGACAGCTGGCCTGACGTAAAGTCCTGCTCGCCGTTTACAGACACGCCGTAGGGCAGGCTCCAGCCGTAGCACTGACGCACCGCCGTGCGCATCTGGTCCATCACCGTCAGCCCTTTTTCGTGCGACGCTACGACATAGCCAAACGCCTTTCCCGCAAACTCTTCGTAGAAATAGTCGAGAAAGTTCTTTAGCGCGCCGGAGATCGAGCCGTGGTAGTCAGGCGACGCAAGTATGAACGCGTCAGCCCATTCCACGTCTGCAGTCACTCTTGCAAGCGCCGGCGACGAGCTCGCACCTGAAGAAGCATATATCGGAAGGTCCGCCTTGGCAAGCTCTAGCAGGCGCACCTGCGCGCCATGCCTCTTGGCGCTTTCAAGCGCCACGTTGAGCGCGCGCTTGCCGTACGAGCCGTCGCGCATGCTGCCGGCCACTCCGAGCACCTTGAGCTCATCAATATTTGTTGACATCGTATCTCCCCGGAAGGTCTATGAGCAAAAGCTCTACCCGTTTATCAGCCTTTATCGTTACCCTACTCTCATCTTCAATCCTTGCGGCGTCCTGCTTTTGCATCTTCTGGCCATTGACTGTGGCACCGCCGTCTATAACAAAGACGTACGCCTTTCTCCCCGGCGCAAGGGCATACTCCACTTGCTTGCCGGCGCCAAGCGACGACACGTGCATCGAGGCATCCTGGTGTATGTGGACTGCCTTGCCGGCGTCGTTGTTGTCTGCACCTTGCGCGACTACAACCGGAAGCAGCCGGTCTCTGCGCTCGTCTGCATCAAACTTTTGCTGCTCCCACGAAGGAGTAAGCCCGCGCCTGTCTGCCTGTACCCACATCTGCAAAAGCCTGAGGGGCTTTTCCTTGGAGTGATTGTATTCCGAGTGCACAATGCCGGTGCCGGCAGTCATCCTCTGTATCTCGCCTGCAGAGATGACGCCGTGGTTGCCTCTGTCGTCGCGGTGCTCAAGCTCACCCTCGATGACATAGGTGACTATCTCCATGTCGCGGTGCGGGTGGAACCCGAACCCCTTGCTCGGCTTTATCACGTCGTCATTGAACACGCGCAGCGGCCCAAAGCCCATGTTCTGCGGGTCGCGGTAAAAGTCAAACGAAAAGTGCCAGTACGTTGACAGCCAGTCATCTTCTTGGTGATGAAAGTGCTCGCCTGCTCTGACTATTCTTATCACGCAATATTCATTCCAAGCGCGTTATTTAAGCATGGTAGCAATTTCTGACTAAGTGGGTTTGTAAGACCTTTCCAAGTAGGCCGTGGCTTACCACCGTAACCTCAATCCTGCTCGGCGTTTGCAAGCGGGATGACAACCTTCTTTTCCTCGGCCGGCTTGGCATCCTGCGTCGGCACTGTCACTATATCCGCCTCAACCTTGGGAACCTCTGTTGCAGCGGTGCCGGCAGTGCTACTACTACTGCCACCGCTGCTAATCTGCTTGCTCTTTATCAAAAAGTCCTTGAGGATCTTGCTGCGCTCGTCGCCCATCTCGCTCGTCTGGACCTCGAACACGCCGTGGATGATGAGCCTGTCGTCCTTCTGGTACAGCCCGACCTCGATAAGGCCGTGGCCGTTGCTAACGATTGCGTCCTTCATGCTGTCTATCAAAAGCTGCGTGTCAGGGTACGGGCGGGGGACGTACGCGACTGCCTCGTCTATGATGGTGTCGCCGTAGACCATGACCGGGTTGTTTATGAGCATGTAGTTGGGAACTTTTATCAGCCTGCCGGTCCTGACAGAGGGCAGGCGCTCGCCGTCGCCCACTTCCATCACGGTCGTCCTCAAGAGGCCGATGTCCATCACGTCGCCCTTGGTGGTGCCAAGGCCGGCTCCCGTGACCTTTATCCTGGTGCCGGGCTTGATGTCCTTGGTCTTTTTTATGACCACGGTCGCAAGCAGGTCTGCGATATAGTCCTTGAACACGAACGATATGCCCATCGAGCTAAAGAGTATGCTAAAGATCGGCCAGTAGTCTAGGATCTCTCCGGACATGTGCTCTGGCAATCCTTTGGCAGAATCAGGTTAAGCCATCGACTTGAAAACTTCTAACAACGTTATGAAATTCTGTTAAACCGTTATACGCCTTGCGCATGAGGTGCACTCGACAGTCACCGTGCCGGCATCGTCGTTGCGCTCTATTATCCGGAACTTTTTGCCGCCGCAGCCCGGGCAGATGGGACACGCCCTCAAGCCTTTGACCACGTCTACCACCTTGCCGGGTCTGAATCCGACCTTGCGAGCACTTTCATCCTCTCGACGCCGCCGACGTCTTCGATGGCCTTTGCTATCGCCGGCGGGACGAGGTGCTTCCACTCTTCTTTTTTGCCTGCGATGATGAGCGAGCGTATGTTCGTACCGTTGTACTCTTTTCTCTTGGCAAATTCCGGCGTTCTCACGGCAAGGGACCGGTCCTGCGACCGGGCGAGGTGGCCCACGAAGTCGTTGCCAGAGTAAACAACGTCAAAAGGGGGGACCTGAGAGCGGAGGTATGCAAGCCACCGGGCGTTGTTCTCGTCGTTTGCGACCGGTATGATGTAGCATCTGGACAGGTCGACGCCGGCTTCGGCAAGCGCCGCGCGTATCATCAGCACCCGCTCGCCGGCGGTGAACGGGTCCTTTTCGATGAAATTGAACTGCGCGCTTCCTATCACTATGACAAGCTCGTCGCATTCGGCAAGCGCCTGTTTTGCAAGGGCGAGGTGGCCGTTGTGGAACGGCTGGAAACGGCCTGCCACGAGGCCGCGCCTGTACTTGCTCATTTCACACCCAGCTTTGCCTTTTGCTGCTCTATTTCCTTTGCCTCTATTTTTTTGAAAATCGGCTCAACCGCTCCAAGCTGGTGGCCCGCCGGCACCGCAAGGTCTGCTGCCGACTGCCAGCTCTGCTCGTGCACGCTTCCTTGCAGGTTCAGCTGGGCCCAGATCTTTTCGCACGAGAACGGTATGAACGGCTCCAGCAGGATTGCAAGCGTCCTTGCCGCGTTGGCCGCAAAATAGAGAGTCGTGCCAGCAGTTTCCTTGTCGCTCCACGGCTTTTTCTTTTGAAAGTACTGGTTAAAGTGGGTCGAAAGCTCCATTATTTTCTTGAGGGCCTTGTCAGTCTCGTTTTCAGACAAGAGCCTGCCTACCTCGTTGACGGTTGACTCGATCATGCCCTTTGCAACCCTCTCATCCTCTCCAAGCTCGCCGGGTGCAGGAACCTTGCCTCCGTACGTTTTCTGCGTGAAAGAGAGGGCGCGGTTGACAAAGTTGCCCACGTTTGCGATGAGCTCGTTGTTTATCCTTTCTGCAAAGCCGTCAAAGTCAAAGTTCAGGTCGTCCTGCGAGTACGTCACTATCGACGCCATGTAAAACCGGAGGTAGTCTGCCGGAAACGCGTCAAGGAACTGCCTCAGACCGATGTACCAGTTCCTGCTCTTTGATATTTTCTGGTTCTGGAGCATGAGGTGGCCCCGCGTCGGTATCCAGTCTGGCAGCTTGTACTCCTCTCTCATGCCCAGGCGCATCGCCGGCAGGAACAAGTAGTGGTGGTAGACGATGTCCTTTCCGATAAAGTGGTATATCTCTGACTCGTTCCAGAACTTTTTGCCGTCTCTTCCCTTCTTGTCCTCGATGAACTTGGACATCGTCGAGATGTAGCAGAGGTGGTTGTCAAACCAGCCGTAGAACACCTTGCCCTTGGCATCGGGAAGCGGTATTGGCACCCCCCACGAGAGGTCGCGGGTAATGTCCCATTCTTGCAGGCCCTCGTCTATCCAGTTGATGACATAGTTCTTCACGTCCGGCTGCAGGTTCTGGTTCGAGAGGAGCCATGCCTTTAGCTTTTCAGAAAAGTTGGAGAGCTTGAAAAAATAGTGCGTGCTGTGCTTTTTCACCGGCGGCCGGCCGCAGATGGCGCATTTTGGGTCCAGTATCTCGTCAGGAACGCGCCCGCACTTTTCACACAGATCGGAGTACTGGTTCTCGGCGCCACAGAACGGGCACTTGCCGACGACGTAACGGTCCGGCAAAAACTTGTCGTCAAACTCGCAGTAAAACTGCACGACATCGTGCTCGTAGATGTGGCCGTTTTCCCGCAGTTTCGCAAAGACGTACTGCACGAACCTGACGTTCTCAGGCGAGCTCGTGCGGTAGAAAAAGTCAAACGAGATGCCAAGCGCCGTAAAATCGTCATAGTCGCGCCTGTTCCAGTGCGCCACGTACTCCCCCGGCGTCTTGCCCTCCTTCTCGGCTTTTATGAGGATGGGTGTGCCAAAGTCGTCCGACGCGCAGACGTGGTAAGCCTCGCGCCCACTCAGCCTTGAAAAGCGCGTGAAAATGTCTGCCGGCAGGTACGTGGAGGCGATGTGGCCGAGATGGATCTCGCCGTTTGCGTACGGCAGGGCGCTTGTGATAATCGCGCTTTTCTTGCTCTCCGGCATATGTATGACCGTTCCACCCGCCCAGAGGATTTTAACCTATCACCCGGAGGAATTCTGGTATCTTTTCTGCTCCTCCGTCATTTCGTCTATCCTGACGCCCATCGCGTCAAGGGCGCCCTTTGCGACTGCAATGTCTATTTCCTCCGGCACGCCGTAGACCTTTCTCTCCATCTTTTCGTGGCTCTTGGCGACGTACAGGATGGACATCAACTGGTTTGCAAAAGATAGCGCCATGACCTCCGGCGGGTGGCCTTCTGCGGCCACGAGGTTCACCACCCTGCCCTTTGCCAGCAGGTACAGCTTTTTCTTGCCGCCAGTAATGTCAAACCGCTCGACTCCGGGCCTCACCTCCTCTGGTTTTGCACTTGAGTAGAGGTAGGATGCGTCTATCTCGACGTCAAAGTGGCCGGCGTTTGCCAGAATCGCGCCGTCCTTCATCCTTGCAAAATGCTCCTTCCTTATCACGCCTGTCTGGCCCGTGCACGTGACAAACAGGTCGCCGTGCGGCGCCGCGGCAAGTAGGGTCGTGACCTCAAAGCCATCCATCTTGGCTTCAAGAGCTTTCACCGGGTCGACTTCGGTGACGGTCACCGCAGCACCCATGCCACGCGCCTTTGCAGCCACCCCTTTTCCCACCCAGCCGTAGCCACACACAACTACATGCGCGCCCGGCAGGAACATGCCTGTCGCGCGCATTATGCCGTCAAGGGTGCTCTGGCCTGTCCCGTGGCGGTTGTCAAAGAGGTATTTCGTCCTGGCGTTGTTTACCGCAACGACGGGGTACATTAGCCTGCCCGACCTTTCTAGCGCCAGGAGGCGCTTGACGCCCGACGTGGTCTCCTCTGTGCCTCCGATTATGCTCCTTGTTTTTGCCCTGTGGGCAAAAGCGTGCATGTCGCTTCCGTCGTCCGTGATTATCTGGGGACCAAGAGCAAGCACCTCCCTTATGCAGTCGCGGTACTCTTGCTCGGTCTCGCCCCGCCACGCAAAGACGCTTGCCCCTTCTTTATGCAGAAACGCTGCGATGTCGTCCTGCGCCGAAAGCGGGTTTGCAGAGCACAGCGCAACTTTTGCGCCCAGCCTCTTTGCCGCCATTACTAGCACGGATGTCTCTTTTGTGACGTGCAGGCAGAACCCGACCGTGAAACCTTCAAGGGGCTTTTTGCCCTTGTCGCTCTTGCTCACTATTTTTTCAATGATGGACATGCGCGAGCGCGCCCATTCGTGCGACAGCCTGCCCTTTTGCGCAAGGCCCGGATCTGCGATTTTTCCCGGCAACAAAATACGCGGTACGCGGTTTGGGTATAAGAATTGCTACTGCTGCTACCACTACTTTTACTGGCTGTTTTCGTACTCTTCGCGGTACTTGGCCCTTCCGCGCCTCATGACCGCAAACAGGCCAATTATGATGGCGATCCACACCACGCTTATCATCATGTTGGTCGTGCTGACGTACATGTACGGGAGCGCCTCTATGATGTTCTGCTGCAGCGAATCAAGCGTCAGGTGCATATCTTCCATGCCCGTGTTGTAGGCACTGGAATGCGGCTCGACGTTGGCCACGGCGGTTGCCCTTGAAACTATGCCGTCAAGGTCCATCTGTATCAGACCAAAGTCGGTCCTTGGTGTCGGGAACGACCACACGGGGTTGCCCTTGACTGGCAGGTCGACTTTTGCGGCAAGCACGTACTTTGCCACGTCTTCCGGTGTCTGGGCTGATTCGGCGCGTGCAAGGTTGCCCAATGCCCTGTCGATGGGGTAGATCGTATTGCCATAACCCAATATCCCCATGGCCGCTGCAATCACTATCAAGGCTGCCACGCCTGCCATGA
Organism: uncultured Nitrososphaera sp.; assembly: GCF_946478925.1. The sequence continues at coordinate 10,615 of NZ_CAMLDP010000025.1, forward strand.
TCGCCTTGTACGACAAAGACATCGCTTGCCTCTGTAAAGCTGTCCAAGCCGTATTTAGATGTGGCGGAGCCAAATTCCACCCTATGGAATTTATAACCAGCCTGCAATCCTGTTTCTGAATAAATTGACGCTGGTCAAGGTGGCCTCCCAGGGAGAGGTCAAAGAGAACGGAGGCAAGGAGGTAAACGTCAACGGCACGAGAATTGCGCTCTTTTACTCAAACGGCAAGTATTTTGCGCTGGAGGCTCTGTGCCGGCACCAGGACAAGCCCATTGCGCCCGGCAAGGTTGACGGCGAGGTAGTCGAGTGCCCGTGGCATTCGTGGCACTATAACATCAGGACTGGCGAGCTTCTCGACTTTCTTGAAGGAGTCAAGATGACTACGTACAAGGTGGACGTCAAGGGCAACGACATATACATCGATGTCTAAAAGATAAAAGGACCCTTTTTGCAGTGCTAACAACTGCCGTGAAGCTGTACAACACCCTGACGCGCAATGCCGAGGAGCTAAAGCCAGATGATGGTGATAATAATACTGTCAGGATGTACGTCTGCGGGGTCACGGTATATGACAGCTCGCACATTGGCCACGCAAGAACCGTCATTGTCTTCGACGTGCTCAGACGCTATCTGATGTCAAAGGGTTATGAAGTAAAGTTCGTGCAGAATTTCACCGATGTCGACGACAAGATAATCAACCGCGCAAAGGCAGAGGGAAAAAGAGCGGAGGATGTTTCAAGAAGATATATCGACGCCTATTTCCACGATTTCGCCGGCCTGAACGTGCTTGCGGCCGACGTGCACCCAAAGGCGACAGAACACATAGCCGAGATGATAAACCTGATACAGGGGCTGATGGACAAGGGCTATGCCTACCTCACTCTGAACGGTGTGTATTTCCGCGTCAGGAAATTTAAAGGGTACGGCAAGCTGTCAAGAAAGCCGGTGGAGGAGCTAGAAGCCGGCGCAAGGATAGAGGTCGACTCGTCAAAAGAAGACCCGATGGACTTTGCCCTCTGGAAGTTCTCCTCAGAGCCTCCTTTCTGGGACAGCCCATGGGGCAAGGGCCGACCCGGCTGGCACATCGAGTGCTCGGCGATGGCGCTAAAGTACCTAGGAAACACGCTAGAGATCCACGGCGGCGGCCACGACCTCGTCTTTCCGCATCACGAAAACGAGATCGCGCAGTCCGAGTCGTTCACGGGCAAGCAGTTTGCAAAAATATGGATGCACTCTGGCATGGTCACAATAAACTCGCAAAAGATGAGCAAGTCGCTTGGCAACATTGTCACGATTGAAAAGGCGCTGGAAAAGTGGGGGATGAACACGCTGCGCCTGTACTGCCTCTCCGTGCACTATGCCAAGCCTCTCGACTATACGGACGAACTGTTGAAAGAGTCGACGCAACGCTGGCGGCAGATAGAGACGTGCGCCTTTGAGCTTGCATCGGCAGCCGCCGGGAGCGGTAGTGGTAATAGTAGTAGTGGTGGCGAGGCCGAAGAAGCAGTGGCAAAGCTGGCGGGCGAGTCGGAAAAAGCGTTCGACGCGGCGATGGACGACGACCTGAACACGTCGCTTGCGCTCACCGCCTTTATGCAGTTTGTGACAAAGCTCAACCAGTATGCCGCCTCTGACAAATTGACGGCCGACATGGCAAAAGCAGCGTCGCCGGCGTTTGGCAGGATGATGTCAATTCTGGGCCTGAAGGTGGCAGAGACGGGCGCGCAGGAGCAGAAAGAAATAGAGGAGATGGTGGCAGCGCGCAACAAGCTGCGCGCCGAGAAAAAGTTCAAGGAGGCAGACGAGATCCGCAAGAAACTGCTTGCGCGCTCTATCGAGCTAATGGACCACAAGGGCCGGACGGTCTGGAAGAAGGCCGAGCGGCCGGAGCAATAGTAGTAGTTTTTCACACATTGGTGCATCATTGTGGACACTAGCACTAATGTGAAACAGAGGCGGCATGTAGCAAGAGCCGATGAAGATACTGGACGGCAAACGCGTAGGCACTGTGACCTTTGAGGAAGATGGTATGCTCATAGGCGAAGTGCTGGGCGACGTCATCGTAAACAAGGGCTACCTAGAGCTAAAGGGCAAGGTGCTCGGAAACGTGCTCGTGAGGGGCGGCTCGTGCAGGATGACTGGAATCGTCAAGGGAAACGCCGTGAACGAGAAGGGAGACCTTGAGGTGTTTGGCGCAGTCCACGGCAAGGTGATAACAAAGCTTGGCTACACCTACGTCAACCCCGGCGCGGCAGTCGGTGGAGTCGAAAAAGCCCCTGTAAAGAAGGAAGAAAAAGCGGCGACGGCCTAGGATGTTGTTGTCTTTGCCTGCCTAATCTTTTCCAGGTCCTTCTGCAGCGCCTCTATGGTTTTCGGTATCTCTTTCTCTGCGCAGTCAAGGCACATCTGCTGGAGCGACAGTGGATACGCGAAATAGCGCTCATTGAGGGCAATGTCCTTCTTGCAAGTGACGCACTTTTTCATCTTGTACGGGTCGGTGTTTTTCGTTATCATACTTCAACTACTTCGCCCTGCTCGGGCGCGCGTGCGTCATAGCCGTATTTCTCCTTTATCTCCTGCGCGAACTTTTCGCACGAGGGCCCATCGCCGTGCACTGTCAGCACCTTGGGGTTTCCCTGCACGCGGTCCAGTATCTCGAACAGTTCGCTCCTACTGTTGTGGCCAGAAAACTCGAAGCGCTTGACGTCGGCGTAGCACTTTCTCATCTTGCCGTCAAAGTTTGCCACGCGCTTGTCAAGAAGCATCCTACCCGGCGTGCCTTCCCCCTGGTACGAGACGAGGGCGATGCCGTTCTTTTCGCTTCCCATCATCTCCTGCGTGTAGAATATGGCCGAACCGCCGACCAGCATCCCCGCCGGCGATATTATGACGCACGGCTCGTGGACGACCTTCCTGCGCCTGCCCCAGCCGGTTATCCACTCGGCGCCTCCGATTGCGCGCTTGAACATCTCTGGGTCGCGCAGGAACGCGGGGTGCCTTCCCATTATCTCGTTTGCCTTGAGCGCCATGCCGTCCATGACCACCTTGTGCTTAAAGTTATAGTGCTCTAAAACACACGCTATCTCTTGCGCCCTTTCAACAGAGAAAGAGGGGATGAACATCGTGCCTCCACGCTCGATCACCTCGTAGCAGAACTGTATCAATTCCCGCTCTGACTGCTCGCGGGGCGTCTGCTCGTTCTGCGAGTACGTGCTCTCTATTATCATCATGTCAATCGGCCCAAAGTCGAGGTCCGCCGGCCGGAGCAGTTTTGAGCCTCTGGTGTTGATGTCGCCGGTGTAGAACAGCTTTTTGCCCTCGTGTTCCACCGTGACAGTCGAGCCTCCGACCACGTGGCCTGATTCATATAATGTCACTTTGGCGTCGTTTACCATGTACGGCTCCCTGTACTGCAGTTTCTTGGAGCTCTTTAGCATGGTCATGACGTCAATGTATTCAAACGGCAGGTAAAAACCCGACAATTTTATCATGTCCTCTATCAAAAGCTCGGACAGTTCAAATGTCGGCAGCGTGCCTAATGCTGGTATGTCTGTGGTTCCTGAAAGATACAATGACGGAACAAACCCGGAATGGTCGAGGTGCGCGTGCGTGATTACGACGGCGTCGACTTCCTTTGGCTTGACGTGCATCGGGAAAACCGGCTCCCTCTTTAATAGCACGCCATAGTCCATCAGTATGTTCGTGTTGTTGCAGTTGGCGAGAAAAGCAGAACGGCCGACTTCCTTTGCGGCCCCCATTACCTTAACTTTCAATCTGTTTACAGCTGCATTCTGTCTGTAGGCGCTTTAAAGCTTGCTAATTTAAAAGGGGAAGGGGGTGTGCTTCCAGTGGAACTGCGTCATTGGGCGTTAGTACTTTTGTATCTGATCTAAAAGCGCACCTGCCACAGCGGATCTTGTACAGCAGGATTTTCCAGCTTTTGCATGTACCCAAACCCGCATTCGTCCAGCACGGATTCGAAATCGTACCTTTCTTTTAGCAGGTGCTCTACTGCGACTTGCTTTTCCAGGGCGTCCTTTACCTTTGCAGCCATGTTTGGCTTGGCATAGACGTACCAGAAGTTGTGCGCGCCGCGCATCCTTGCCAGCTGCACACGCTTTTCCTCCGGCATTTTCGTATAGTGGCGGTTCATGATCTCGACGTTGACGTCCTCCCACGAAGGCGTACGCCACCAGGCGACGCGCTCAAAGCCGTGGCCGTCAAACTCGGCCGCAAGGCTGATGCCCTGATCAAGAGTAGTGACGATGATGTCCGTGCTCTTGGCAATAGGGTCGCGAAAGTCCTGCCCCGGCTCCATCCAGCCCACAAAAATCACGTCGTATTTTCTGTCTATCCAATGCGCGTCGGCTATGCTGATGTATTCCGGCTTTTCCATGCCGAGGCCGTAGAATATGCCGATGTCTTTTTCAAGCCCCTCTGCGTCTGGCAAATACTCTCTCACTCTTTTCAAAAAGTCGCCATAGCCACATCCGACATCCAGATAACTTGGCTTTTCATTGACCGCCTTGGCTATCGCAACAACGCGTAGCACGTCGACCTTGCGGTAGGAAAAATACGTGCCTGCAAAGAACGGAAAGCTGTACCGTACGTGGTGTGGCGATACTGCATTATTCTGGAACTGCGCAAATGATTCCATTGCTTTTCGCAGGTCGCTGGTGACAAACGGCATATCTAGTCAAGGATCACTTCCCACAGGCGTTTTGCGCTCGTAACCGTTGCAAGCTCCTCCTTGTACCCAAACCCGCATTCGTCCAGCACGGACTCGAAATCGTACCGCTCCTCCTCTTTTGCGTCCTCTCTTGCTACGTGTGACACAAGCACCTCTCTTATCTTGCCGGCAAGCTCTGGCTTTGCATAGACGTACCAAAAGTTGTGCGCGCTGCGCAAAGCTGCAAGCTGCTGCTTTTTCTCTTCCGGCATCCTCGTGTAATAGCGGTTCATCAGCTCGGCGTTTACATCTATCCACGAAGGCGTGCGCCACCACGCTATTTGCTGCAAGCCAAACTCGTCGTACTCGCAGCCGCCGTTTATCCCGCACTGGCCCCCTGCGTCAAACGTCGTAATGACGCACTTTGCAATCTTTGCCACCTGCCTGCGAAAGTCTGTGCCCGGCTCCATCCACCCGACAAACGCCACGTCCACCGGCCTTGACAACGATTCAACAGCCGCAACCTCGATGTAGTCAGGCTTGTCCGCGCCCAGCGCGTAGAATATCCCTCCTTCCTTTTCGACGCCTGACGCGCCTGGCAGGTACTCTTTTACCCTTTTCAGGAAATCCCCATAGCCACATCCGATGTCAAGGTAACTTGGATTATTGTCGTTGATCGCCTTGGCTATCGCAACAACGCGTAGCACGTCGACCTTGCGGTAGGAAAAATACGATCCGGTGAAAAACGGGAATATGTAGCGCGCATGGTGCGCCGGTGGATTATTCTCTACAAACTGCCGGTAAGCTTGTTGTGCTTTATGCAGTTCTTCCAGCTTGAAAGGCATGGCTTGTACGCGCGTGCTTCAAACCGGCATGTCCCTATATGTTGCTTCATGCGCGAGGATTTTCACCCTATAACACCGTTTACAAAACCCCATAACGCTTATTAAGTTGCATTCGCAACAGTTGCACTATGGTTAGGAAATTTGACGACTGGTGGAAGACAGTTCCAGCTGACTTGAAGGCAAAGGCTCGCAAGGGTGACGAGTCCAACAAGCCATTGCTCAACCAGGTTAACTACGTTCTTCTGCACCTTCACTTGGCAGGCAAGCACGATGCAAAGCCGACCCACGAGGAGCTGAAGGACTGGCTGCACAGTGGCCAGGTTGACGTCCTGAGACAGGGCGGCAAGTAAGCAAGAAAAACTACTCTTTTTTCCTTTTCTTTTTCATCTTTTCATCAATTAGCGCCTGCTGTCCTCTCGACTTGCAAGAAAGTTATAACAGCGTTTTGGGATATGCATAGAGTTTAAATAGTTTCAAGCACTGACAACGTTCAGTGAATTAATAGATGCCAATTGCTATACTTCCAGACGTCGATGAGCAAAGATGCATCGGCTGCGCGCTCTGCGTAGAAATCTGCACCGCTCTCGGTCCAGATGTGCTCAGAGTCAAGCCGGTGGAAGGATGGAAGAGGGGTAAGGCATTTGTCTTCTATCCAGAGAGATGCATCTCCGATGGAGCGTGCGTCGGTGTGTGCCCAACACACGCTATATTCTGGATGAGGCCGATGGAATACACCCCAGGACAGCCAGTCCCGCTGCACAAGAACGGTGTGTTCAGCAAGGGCTGGGAAGAAGGTTAAAAGTCCATCCACACTCTTTTCTCTTTTTCCTTTTTTCAAAAAACTAAACTCATATCTACTAGTTTAGCGATCATACCGCCATGTGCGACTATATGTACTACGAAGAGTTGCGCAAGCACAAGGTCAGAAAGCAGATACCGGAACCAGAGCGAGAACTGGAACAGGTAGAAGAAGAAAAGAAGCCGATAATCATCAACGCCTAGAATTCGTGTCTGCCAGCCGTAGAGGTTCTGGCAGCCACTCTCCTTTCTTTGTCATGCTTTTGGCGAGGGCAACGGCGGATTCAAGCGACACTCTATGGCCGGCACTCACGTAAAGGTTTTTCTGGCCCTCTATTACGTAGCCCAGCACATCGCCGCCAAGCTCGACATAATCGTCGTCCCTCACTTTGCCGCACAACAGGCTCTTTGCCGCGCCTATCGCCGGCTTGTCCATGATGACTCCGATGTAGCACGCAAGGCCGCATCGGCGCGGGTGCAACAGCCCATGGCCATCTGCCATGACGAGGTCGTAACGCTTCAGGCGCTTTAACGTGCGCAGGACGGGACCAGCTTCGCGCAGCATGAAGAGGCCGGGTATGTACGGGTGCTTGATCTCGCTTTTCGTGTCTGCCTGCTCGACTACTATCTTCAGGTCTGCGACATCCATGACGACTGCCGAGCAGTGTGCCACGCCTGCGCGGTACGAGACATCGACTCCGCACACGAGCCTTATGTCTTTGTAGTCATCTCTTGCGACGACCTTTCTTGCAATCTCTTTTTGCTGCCGGACTGCGGCAGCCGGGGTAGACGGAAGCCTATAGCCTGTCAATCACGTGATCTGAATAATCCTCTACGCGGGCCTTTAGCTTTGCCTCCTGCACGGCCTGCTTCATAAAGCCGTCGGCGACGATTGTCACCTCGTCAAACTTGCTCGCAAATGCCGCAAGCGACTCTACAAACGACTGGTAGTCGCTTGCACGCCTCTCTACCCTCGGCGTCAGGTTGTGCGACGCAGGGAACACGTCGGATATTTCCGCCGGGATGATTCCGAGGTACGGGTTGTATGTCGCAATTTGCGCGTCCGGGAATTTCTTGGCAAGCGCCTTGAAGCCTCTCGTCGCGTAAAAGGGATGGACCTCGCCTTCGGGGAACATGACCAGCTTTTTCTTGGCCGTTGTAAACCTTGAGACGGCCTGCCGAAAGCGCCTCGCCTCCGGCCTGTGCTGGTCCACAGGATCAAAGAAAAAGATCGCCTTTTCCTTGAAAAGCGGCGTGCCGTCAGCGATAAAGTCAAATTCTGCTCCTCCAAGCAGCTGCACCGCCTCCAAGAGCTTGGGGTGCGCCCTTGCCTTTTGCATCACGTACTCCCACAGCCGGCCGTCCATTATAGCCTGCTTCGTCATGTCGACCTCTGCCTTTAGCACATGCAGGTTGTGCTTGGCAACCTCTATCATGCGCTGGTCCTTTTGCATGTCGCGCAGCTCCTTGAGGGTGTACGACGAGCAGACAGGGCACTGGCAGGGCAAGTACGTCATCTCTTCCATTCGCGCCGTGCCGTTTGCGTGCATGTACCTGCCATCCTTGGCGTACAGCATGTACGACGCCGAGTCAAACGTGTCGCAGCCAAGCGCAATCGCAAGCGGGATGGTAAGCGGGTGGCCCGCGCCAAACAGGTGCACAGGTTTTGCCGGTATCGCCTTTTTCGCCCTTGCAATCATGCGCGCAAGCGTCGCAAACTCGTATGCCTCCATCAGTTCGACCGGGCTTCCAAGCGCCATGAACTGAAACCCCATGCCGTCAAGGGCTTGCGCCGAATGCTCTACCAGATCAAAGTGCTCGGCGCCCTGCACAGGGCCGACCCACACCGCGTCCGTGTCGCCGACGACGTCCAGCGTCTGCTTGCAGTTTTCAAGCGTAATCCTGACGTACTCCTTTGCCTGCCCGTACGGAAGGCCATAACCGGTGGGCTTGTCGAGCGGTATTGGGATGTCGCTTTTGATGTCTTTTTCAAACTGCGCCATCGTAGCCGGCTCTACCTCCACTGACCCGTACTCTAACACCTGGTAGCCGCCAGAGTCGGTCATCACCGAGCCGTCAAAGCCGATGATGTCGTGGATTCCGCGCTTTCTCGCCTCGTCGCCGTAGTGCTTTAGCGTGATGTACGCGTTTGTAATCACGAGCGTAAAGCCCATGTTTTTTAGAAACTGCGGGCTGATTGTCTGCCTTACCGGGTGGACCACAGGGACGAATGCCGGCGTCTCCACCTCGCCGTGGGGAGTCGAGAGCCTGCCTATCCTTGCCGCAAGATCCGTATAGCGGACCTCGAATACCACTACTTCTTTGTCTCCTTCATAAACGAGTCAAAGATGGACCTGACTCTGTCGGCAGAGAGGCCCGAGCCTTCCTCTACGCCTGACTGCGTCACCTTTATCTTGTCCATGACGATGATTGCGCCGACGTCCTCGCGGATCTTGACGAGGCCGGGAAACGCCCTTTCCAGCCTCTCTGCAAGCGCCTTAAAGTCAAATGGCTTTTCCATCAGGCGGACCTCCTTGACGAACGCACCGTTCAGGATGACCTTCAGAATGCCGTGGCCCTCGACGTTGTCAAGGACGATGTCGAGCTTGTCGTCGAGGCCGGCAAGCGTCCCGTTGTAAACCTTGCTATCTGAAGTCTCTACCGCCACCTTTTTGCCGATGAATTGAAGCGTTTCTTCGCCAAATTTTCTTGTAACAACAGCTGCCATGCCTTTCTCAATTGCTCGGTTGTATATATACGAATTTTTAGGCCAGAAGCGTTTCCAGCCGGCCAAAAGCGCCATGCCAGAGCTCCTTGACGCGTACAACATCTGCGGCGTTGGCGAGCTTGTTCTGCTGCACAGCAACCATGCTCTTTTTGTCGCCCTTGGCGTAAAAGTTGGCCTCTACGCTGGTTCCGTCCGGCCACGTAATCCTCATCGATTTGTCTTCTGTCGCCTTTCTGACTATGATCTTTTCGTCAAGCCATTTTTTGCGCAACTTTTCATCGGCCCAGTAGCCGTAAAGGACGCTGATCGGAACTACGAATGTCCTGCTTGCGCTTGCAGAGTAGCCGTCGGCTTTCTGGTGTACCTGGCGCAGTCCACGCTCCTGCTCGTACGTCACTGTTATCATCTGTGCCCACCAACCCGACACACCTGTGCTGTCAAGGTATTCTGCTATCTCCTTGTGACTCTTCTCCTTTGCACTAGCCTTGTCGAGGAGCGAGAACCACTGCTTCCAGTCCTTTCCCGTCCTTGCCTTGACTGCCTCGTCGCTTATGCGGCTTTTAGTAGGCAAAGAACTTTTGCACCTCTTCCTCCGATACCACGGCAAGCCAGTCCACCGAGCCGGAGCGCCGGGGCTTTTCCTTTTTCAGAGTCGCGATTATTTCCTCCGCAGTCTGCTCCGGCGTCTTACCCGTCGTGTCAAACTCGGCCACCCTGCGCTTGCCAAACGCCTTTATCGAATCGTAGAGTGAGATGCCAAGTATCTCGGCCGAGACGTTTTCATTGACTTTTTCTCGTACGTATTTGCGCTCAAGTAGCGTCTCTTCCAGCCTTGGAGGCGACCTGCGAAGCACTGCCACCATGTCTATTCCTGCCGGTTTCATGACGTACGGCGCAAGGTGGCCCACTATTACAAAACTGCCCTTCTTTTTTTTCAGGATGCTTGCAACCAGCTTGCCAGCCTTTTTCGTGTCGACTTCAATCCCCTTGCCGGTGCTTTCCAGCACAGCGCCATTGTCCAGCGCGACTTTGTTGATGTCGACTATTTCCGCTTGCAGCTCCTTGGCAACAATCCTGGCGCTTGTATGCTTGCCCACGCCGGGATTCCCAGTGATGACCAACCTGACTGCTTTTTTCAACCAGCTGCTGTTGTACGCCCTGTGCTATTCTGCCTTTCGCTCGTGCTGCTAGGTTTATCCGACGGCATGTTACAGTAACTACACATGCGCACCTGCGAGTCCTGCGGGCGTGTACTGTTCTACTCGCTTAATTTCCTCTTTTCAAAGACGGTGTGCAACGAGTGTTACCTGAAGATGAAGGAAAGAGAACAGGAAAAAAACAAGCATCGCTACTGAATGCTTCCGCACTTGTTGCAGAATTTCGCGTTCGCCTTGAGCCTTTGCCCGCAGCTCACGCAGAACTTGCTCTCTGGCTCTAGCGTCTCGCGGTTTAGAGGCGTCAGCTGCGGCGGAGTCGAATGCTCGGCACTTGTTGCCGCAGCCGGCATGTCGCCGTACATGTCCGCAACGGCACCCGTCGGCCTGAACGTGTCGTTCACGTCCGGCGCAACCTCAAAGTCGCTTTTCTCTCCCTTTTCCTCGACGTACACCATGAGGCGGGGCACCTGCCCCTTGCCGGGCGCGTTCACCTGCTCGCCGAGCCACAGCGCAAATTTCTTGAGCGTCATCTCGGGCGTGGAGAACGTGAGCGAGTGCGTCGACATGTACTCGTCGGTTGCAGACCTGCCATTGAAGACCTTGGCCATAAGTGGTTTTCCGCAAAGTCTCTATTAATATTATTGTGATTTGCCGCACTTGCTGCAGAACTTGGCGTGCTGCGGTATCGACGCTCCGCAGAAAACGCAGTTTTTCGTGCCGGCGGCCTTGGGCCTTGGAAGCTCGATGTCGACCGGCTTGAAAGTAGGCTCGCTCTGAGGCGACGGGAGAGTGTAGCCCGCCGACGGACCTGCAGACCCTCCGGCGTTCACAAAGCCTCCTATGCCAAACCCTGCCTGCTGCGGCGGGCCGGTGGTCGCGACTCCGCCGGTCGGGCTCTTTAGCGATGTGCCCTTGTCCATCGCGCCCTTGATCTCAAATATCACTCGGATGGCAAGAAAGTTCATCGCCGAAGTGGCGACAAGGTAGTCGCCTATCCTTGCAAAATACTCTTTTTCGCTCATCTTGCCCTGCTTGTACAGCTGTGTGGCGTCGATGAATGCCTCGTACATGCTCTGCGTGTCGTTTGACAGCTGCTTTAGCTTCTCCGCAAGGCCGCCAAGCGTGTCGACGCCAAAAGACATTAGAAAAAGAAAGAGTTGCGGGACTTAAAAACGATTCCCGCTCA
>NZ_CAMLDP010000026.1 GCF_946478925.1 uncultured Nitrososphaera sp.
AAAAAGGAAGACGCACTTCTCCTCGGCGCAGACGAGGTGGTCGTTACGCGGGATGCCAGTCAGATGAAAAAGCACGTTGGCAGCTTCGACTTTATTCTTGACGCAGTCTCGGCCGAACACGACATCAATGCATACATACAACTTTTACGCCGTGACGGCAACATCACGCTTGTCGGCGCACCGCCAAAACCTCATGCCATCGCTGCTTTTGGTCTTATATTTGGACGTCGCAGCCTCTCTGGTTCACCAATCGGAGGCATTGCCGAAACGCAGGAGATGCTCGACTTTTGCGGCAAACACAACATCACTGCAGATGTTGAAGTCATCCCCATCCAGAAGGTCAATGAGGCTTACGACAGACTGGCCAAGGCGGATGTAAAGTATCGCTTCTCCATAGATATGGCTTCTCTTAAATCACGTTAACACAGCATTGAGGATCATTTGACTATCTGTTAGATAGTGTGCTGGTGCAAACGAGGAGAATTTCTTATCTTTTGTTTCTCTTCAGGACGTTTGCCACGGGCCGCATCATCGCAACTTCTATCCTTCCGGCCACACCTACAAAGATAAAGGCAACTCCGACTCCCAAGAGTATGCCGCCAAGCACGTCCAGAGGATAGTGCCCGCCGACGTACACCCGGGACAAACATACTAGAGCAGCCTCTGCCGCCAACCCTAGCGATACCGCAGTTTTCCTGCCAGAGTCCCTAAAGAGCGCCAGCGCGGTAGCGGCGCCGGCCGATACTATCACTGCATGGCCCGACGGGAACGAGAAATCCGGCTCTGCCGCAACAAGTAGGTCGGATTGCGGGACCACAGGTCGCGGTCTTGCAACAATTTCCTTGGCAATGCTTCCAATCGGGATAAGAACCAGCAGTGCTATGGCCATCACGACGGCAGTTTTTCTGCCGGTCCACCCGCCAAAGACAAAGATAAGGACGCCTGCCACAGTCCATACGGCCTCCCTCCCGTACTCTGTCAAGAGCATCATGAACCGGTCGAAAGGACCGGAGAGATGCGAGTTGTTGACTGCAAGAAATGCAGACGTATCGCCCTTGGCTATTCCTGAATTGCTGTCAGGATTTACTTTCGGCGAAACCAAGGTGGCCAAGACTAGGAATGACGCGATTAGCACCATCGAAATTGCAAGGTATTTTTTGCTGTTATTGTTATTCAAGGAAATGTATGTTTGATAAAGATCGAGTTGAGTTATAATAGTTAGCTCTGCTATATGTTGACGGTCTTTTTAGGATTCGCGCTCCGACAATTTTACAATTGTAAACTATTATTGCTATATGCGCATCATTCCCTAATAGGCCCAATGCAAGAACGTCATAACGCGCACGCACATGCGCATAATCACGGCGGCAGCCTGAGATGGGCAACTGCCAAGCACGCCCTCAGGTGCCTGATAGGATGCAACATAGGCGAAGGCATTGGAGCCGCAATCGGTTTTCTGCTCGGCTGGGACATGGCCTCCACTCTTGCCCTGGCAGTTGGGCTTGCGTTTACAGTCGGGTACGCCTTTACCATGATACCCATGTTAAGGACTATGCCGTGGAAACAGGCCGCAAAAGTCACGGTCATCGGTGACACTGCAAGCATCTCGGCGATGGAAGTCACCGAGAACCTGCTTGCCTTTGTGATACCGGGTTTCATGATGGCCTCGCTTGCCGACGCGGTATTCTGGCTTGGAATGGGGATAATACTGCCGGCGGGATTTGCAGTTTCATACCCTGCCATGTACTGGGCCATGAAGAGCGAACAGCAAAAGACGGCGGTGCACAAGCAGCAGCACTACCACCATAACTGACTACAGAACAGGCACCGCTTCCTCGCCTTTTTTTATCAGGTTGTAGTGGAGGTATATCCGCCTGTTCAGCCCCACAAGGAGTCCCGCTCCAAGCACCAGCATAAAGTCCGAGACAATGAACTCAAGGGCCGTCGCAGAGCCGGTTGCCTGCGCGCCTTCTGGGCTGTAGACAAAAAACATCGATGTCGAAGACCCTAGCAGGAGCATCGAGACAATGATGCGCACGGCCATTGCGCCCACGTACGTCATGTATATCGCCGTGCCACCCTTTGAATAAATGACTCCGTCGGCAGTCTTCCAGAACCTTAGCGCCTTGTCAGAGTAGCGGTTTGAGAAATACTCTGCAGCAAAAAAGGTCAGGACATAGGGCGTGGAGTAGATTATCGGAACGCCGCCTGCAAACGAATTGAGCACGAGATAGGAAGCAAACGCCACGTAAAAGATGCCAAGGCCGTACGTCTTTGCCCTGCTCACTTTGGAGCCGCGCACTGCAGTCCTAGTCCGGACATAGCCTATGAGCCCCATCACCACTATCGCAAACACGACAGAGTAAACCTGCGGCACGCACAGGGTAGAGACTGATTACTTTTATGCCTTCAGCGAAAATGTCATAGAAAAAAATGCGTTATATTAGTCAGCAGCGCTTGATACAAGGCAGACGCAGACACGATTTTTTGCAAGCGTTGCAGTCAATTTCAGGCCAGAGCAAAGTCGTCTAAATAGGATTTGAGCATCGTTTATGGTAACTGTGCACAATATTAGCACTGTCAATGTTTGAACAAATACTCTGGGTAGTGTTGGGGTTCGCGCCGACACTCGCCGCCTTACACGCGGCAGACAAGATAGCGAAGAAGCCGCTAGAGGTGGAAGCATAGTGTCGTCGGGCAAGTATTTCAACAAGGGCGTCAAGGCTCTGGATTCACCGCACGTCGGCCATGTGGTCCGCGAGGCCGATGAGACGATAGTGGTTTTCGGCGAGGGCGGCGACAGGTACGACATACCCAAGTCAGAGGTCAGGTTTGCAGCAGCAAACGTGCTGGTCGACCTTCCCTTCTCAGAGATAGCGAAAAAATACAAGGTCAGCAGAGACGCGCCTCTGCCGGCAAGCGCGGAGATCCACGAGGAAGCCGCCGGCGACGTCGACCTTGCGGCGTACGAGAAAAAGTACCCCAGATCGCTCTTTAACAAGGGAGTAAGGTCGCAGGACGAGGAACACGTCGGCCACGTCATGAAAGAGACAAGCGAGACGATAATAGTCTGGGGCCACCGTGACTGGCGCTTTGACATACCCAAGTCGAGGATAGTCGCAGTGGGAAGAAACGTCATCGTCGGCCTCGACTACAAGGATGTCTTTCAGTACAAGGTAGACAGAGACGCGCCGGTTCCGGCAGAAGAAGAAGCAGCAGAAGAGTAGGCTCACTCTGCCTTTTGTTCTGCCGCCGGAACCGCCGGCTCGGGCGGGTCCTTTCTGTACGCCGACTTTAGCCATACCGGCGTGATTATCGTAGTAGCCGCGACCATGATGATTATGGCAGTATAGATGTTGCCTGTGAGCGCGCCTGAAGACACACCGACTCCTGCAACGATGAGCCCGACTTCTCCCCGCGATATCATGCCTATCCCCACCTTCATCGACTTGTTGCGGCTCTTCAGGAACAGCAATGCAGGCAGGCCGCATCCGGCCATCTTTGACACTATCGCCACCGCTATCATGGCACCTGCGATGAGCATCACCTCTGCGTTGACGCCCCGCAGGTCTACTTGAGCGCCAATTATCGCAAAAAAGAGGGGTGCAAATATTATCTGCAGTTTGTCGACATACTCTTCGATCCTGTGGATAACCCGCGTGCTTGCGATTGCCATGCCCACGGCAAAAGCGCCCACGATGGGCGACAGGCCCACGAACGCGGCTATGCCGGCGGCCGCAAAGAACGCGGCAGTGGCGATGCCTTCAATGCTTCCCCTAGACTTCCACAGCCTTTCGACGTGTAGTAGCCGCGGTATGAGAAATATCGCGCCCACAAGAAGGGCGGCAAATATTCCAAGGATCTTTAGTATCAGAAACACGATTTCCGTTATGTCTGGCGCAGTGTTGCCCGTCTGCACCATCGTAGTCACTACGGAAAGCACGGCTATGGCAAGTATGTCGTCGACTATGGCCGCACCAAGTATCAGCCGGGCCTCTTTTGTCCGCATACGACCTAGCTCCGTCAGCACCTGCACCGAAATTGCGATGCTAGTGGCGGTGAGCGCAGTGGCGATGAGCATCGATTCTAGCGCGGCGAGGCCAAACTGCAAAAACACAAAGTAGCCTAGAAAGAAGGGCACCACGACTCCTATCGCGCCAACGGTGAACGCGGACGCGCCTCCCCTCAGGAATTCCCTCGGCGTTATTTCCAAGCCTGCGATGAACAATATGACCACCGCAGACATCTCGCCAATAGTCCTGACGGTCTCGTCAAGGTCCACGATGGGCCTGTCCTGAAACATGACAAGGCCGCCGAGCGCAAACGGCCCCACTATGATGCCTGCCACGAGCTCTCCGAGCACGACTGGCAGCTTTATCCGAGCAAACAGCTCGGCAAATATCTTGGCGGCAAAGAGCAGTATGCCAAGAGAGATCATGACGTGCAAAAACGCGGCCTCGACTGCCAAGGAAAATAATAACCGCAATAAAGTAACGACGGCGTCTTAAAAGACTAGCTTCTCTTGGCCTGCTCCGACTTGAGCGTCTCAGTCAGCTGGAAAAATATTGGGTTTGCGCTCACGTCTACAAGGTTGAGCGTGCCGTTTTCCTTCACCACCTGCCGCTCGAACTTGTCCTTTCTCGCAAACACCACCGACGAATAATGTATTGTCCCTTTCAGTTTTTCCTGAACCACGCTTTCGGTATCAGGGAACGTCGCGTGCTGGAACACGAGGCCGTTGCACCAGTTCATCGACGCGATGCCGCCTCCTGCAGCGCGCGACTGCGAGAGCACGATGCGCACGAGATCCTCAAAGCCGTACTCTATCACTTCGTGCACTACCAGCTTTTTCCACGGCTCGATAGAGATTTCCAAGCCGGATGCAGTCTGCGGGCTAGAGTAATAACCCTAACTAATGCTGTACAGAGCATGTCAGAATATCACGGCGGCGACTGCGACCGGGCCGGGTCGGCCGGTCAAGCAACCACAGCTAGCTTTATTTCCAACATCCATCTTCTTCCCACGTACATACATACACAAACATACGCAGGCTATGGCATTAGCCTTGGCGCAAGCCTGAACCGCCCTTTTCCAGAGGTGCTGATAATGCCTACCAGAAAACAGAGGACATGAAGAAAATGGTGGGCACAAGAGAAAAATGAAAGGAATAGAATTTGCGCTGCTTGCGGCAGGTGCGGTCGCTGGCGCGTTTCTGCGCTACAAGATGGCCGAGTCGCCGGTTGTGCTAGGCACGCTACCAGTAAACGTGCTGATAATCAACATTGCAGGCAGTTTCATCCTGGGCGTGTTTTCGATACTTGCCGCGGTATGGAACCTGGACTCTCGCTACTCATTGCTGGTGGCAATCGGCTTTTGCGGCTCACTCACCACCATGTCATCGTTTGCGCTAGAGACGAACAACCTTCTTGAGAACAGGCAGCTTGGCCTAGTTGCGCTTAACATAGCAGCCAACGTCGGCCTGTCGATAGGCGCGGTGATTGGCGGAAGGGCGATTGCAAGCGTGCTCTTGAAAGGATAAAATGATTATGACAACTATGGCTATCCTGCGCACATATCGACGCACTGCGGTGCGCGCACACACACGCTAAGTATAATAGGCTACTTTAAGCATCAACCATAACCACTTTTTGGACAAGTCTACGGTTTTCAACGAGGCAAGGAAGGCGGCGTGGGTCTCCATATGGACGCTGATAGCAATAGGCGTCGCCGAGGTCATGCTCTCGTTTTTCACAAGCAGCCTCACACTCTTTGCAGACGGCCTCGACTCGCTTGCTGACGCGCTAGTCTCGTTTGTCGTGTGGTTTGGCATACGGATGATCCACAAGCCAAAGAGCAGGCTGTTCCCCTTTGGATACACCAAGATAGAGAGTTTTGCAGCGTTCGTCGCCGCGGTCATCATCCTGTTCCTCGGCGGCTTTATCGTTTACAACGCGTACCAGCATTTCCTCCACCCCGAGCCGGTCGGCAACTATCCTGTCACGATGGCGGCCCTTGCAGGCGCCGGCGCGGTTTCGCTGCACCGTGCGTTCAAGGTGAGGAGCGTCGCCAAAAAGTACGACCTCATATCGCTCAACCTCGACGCCAAGAACTCGATAAAGGACGGCACCGCGTCGTTCGTGGGTCTTGCAAGCGTCGTTGCGGCATTCTTTGGCATCCCCTACATGGACGCAATAGGCAGCATCATGATAGCAGGGTACATCTTTTACATGGCGTTTACCGCGCTGAAAGAGTCGGCGCTCGTGCTTGTCGACGCGGTAAAGAACCCAGAGATGCAAGCCGAGATGATTCTCCACATCGAGAAAAAGTTCAACGTGAGGGTTGAAAAGATACTGCTCCGGCCGGCAGGGCAGGAATTCTATGCGCAGGTGCACGTGGAGCTTGACAGGAACATGAGCCTCGACAAGGCAAACGAGCTGATGTCCAAGATACGGGCGTCTGTCATGTCAGAGTTTGACACGGAAGACACGGTGATAATACCAAAGCCGGTCTAGGACGTGGATCGGTATATTATAGAAATTATATTAAATCAATAGTAATTATAGATATAAAGCTGTCATGATGAGAAATAGCATAATTGTTATAATAAATATAAAGAGAAAGCAGAAATATTAAAGTCACGAATAAAGGGCATATGTTGCCGCAGTCATCGTTCAGAAGAGAGGCGTTGCGGAGTGGCGCCAAGTACGGCGCGATTGCAGGGCTGATAGCGACGTGGTCAATATCGACGGCGATAGCGGCGTCGGAACTGGAGCTCGGTCTTCCCATAGGGACGTTCTACGCGGTGATGGGTATGAGCCTTGGCGCCGGCGGCTTTGGCCCTGCCGCGTACGTTGGCTTTGGCTTGCACCTACTGACCGGGACCCTGCTTGGCGCAGTCATAGGGTTTGCGATGTCCCGGTTTGCCATCATGAAATTCTTAAACCCGTACAGGGCGGTCGCCGCAGGCATTGGAGCAGGAGTCGCGGTGTGGCTTGTCCTGTTCCTCCCGGTGACTGAGCTCTTGGTGCAGCCCTCGATGGCAAGGATAAGCCACCTGCTTGCGCAGAGCATGCCGCTGCAGAGTGCGGCGCTTGGCAACGCAGACCAGTTCGTATGGGGAATTGCGCTCAGTGCAATCGTGTTCCACCTAGTATGGGGCGCCATATTTGGCTACATGACAAGCGCGTTTCTGCGCATCAAGGCGTTTCGCGCGGCGCATCCTGGTGAAGGAGGGATGATGCACTAAAATGACAATACAGGGCAAACATGCTTTACTGCAGAGCCGCGGCCTTGCCGTGGCTGGCGCAGGGGCCGCCTCGGGCCTCATAGGCTCGCTTGCAGTCTCGGCGCTGATACTGCTTGGAGAGAGGGTCGCGGGGCTGCCGGTGGGCACGTTCTACCTGATGCTTGTCTCTGCAATTTCGCAGGCGCAGGACTATAACACGTACGCCATAGTGCAGGGCCTGCTCCTGCACCTGCTTGCGGGGGCCGCAATCGGCCTTGTCATTTCGGCGCCCTTTGCAGTTTCAAGAAAGGCTTATTCGTCGCTCGGCAGGTTTGCGCCGGCGTACGGCCTTGCTGCAGGCGCGCTCGTCTGGGCCGCGTTGTTCCTGCCAGTCACATACGGGACGATGGTGCCGCTCCTGCAGTCGCTTGACGGCCGATCTGTCGTAGACCAGCACACGCCCACCGGGATCCTGTTCCGCATTGCGGTTTCAGACATGCTCGCAATGATGGACAGAATTGTCTACAGCGCGCTTGCGTTCAACATGCTCTTTGGGCTGGTCGTGCTGGTGCTCACTAGGGCTTTATCAGAGGCTGCAATGGGCAGGTAATTTTATAAAGCCAACCAAGTCTTTCTCCGCACATGGTCCAGAGGCGCATCCTGAAGAGCCAGAGAAGATTAGGCGAGGCAGTCATGATAGCTTGCGGAGTCGGCCTCGGCATATTGGGCCTTGCGCTCAACATCCCGCAGATCTCGTTTGGCGGCCTCTGCATAATTGGCCTAGGCATATTCTCAATATTCTGGAGATAGCCATATGCGCAGCAAGAACATTATCATTGCGGTAATAGCGGTAGGCATCATAGTCTCGGCAGGCGCCGGCGCGTTCTTTGCAACCTCCTCTGCGCAAAAGCCACAGACCGACGAAGAATTTGCCAAGGCAGTATTTCAAAAGATGCAGTCGCCCACGATTGCAGCCGCCCCCGTGCTCGGCAACGCAAACGCCCCGGTGACGGTCGTAGAGTTTGGCGACTATTTGTGCACTTTTTGCCACAGGTTCCACCAGGACACCAAGGACAAGCTCATGGCCGACTATGTGCAGACAGGCAAGGCCAAGTTCGTGTTCAAGGACTTTCCGATAAACGACCACCTAGACGGCGGCTCGTCCCTCGGCGCGCAGGCGTCGTACTGCGCCGCTGACCAAGGCAAATTCTGGGAGTTCCACGATTTCATGTACAACAACTGGGGAGGCGAAAAGGCAGGATGGATAACCAAAGAGAACATGGCCGACTTTGCCCAGAAGGTAGGCATTTCAAACATCGATCAGTTCAAGTCGTGTCTTGACTCTGGCAAGTATGCAAGCGTAGTCAAGGACAATTTTAATCTGGCCAAGACCGTCGGGCTGAACGCGACGCCCAGCTTTGTGATAATCCCGGCAAACGGCCGGCCTGAGCCCATCGTGGGCGCTCAGCCTTACCAGGTGTTCCAAGAAGTGCTGAACAAGTACACCACTACTACTAGCGGCTGACCGCGTACCTCTTGCCGGTTAGTGAGAACAGCGTTTCCGAGACTTCCTTCAAGAGCGCGTCCACTTCAGAGTTTGTTTCTGCCACCTGCTTTTTCAGCTGGTCAAGCCATTGCCGCTCTCTTGCAAGACCCTCCTCGTGCTGGGCTATGATGGTCTCGGCCTCCCTTGCGTGCTGGACCGCGTGGATTTTGCCCTGGCGCAATGTCGCAATCTCTGCGGAAATAGAGGCCGCGTCCTTTTGCAGCTGCGGAAGGGATGACTGGATGGACGCAAGGTGCGAGAGCGCCCTGTCCGAGTCCTTCAGCTGTATCTGGCCGGAGGCGACTGACTTGTAGACCTCTGCAAGGAGCGCAGAGTAGGGCGATATGTCCTGCTCGGCAAGCGCTGACCACGGCTCCTCCGACAGCACCCGAAGACGCCTCTCGGTCTCTTTTGACACGCCGTACGAGTATTTCGACAGCGCCCTTGAAACGTGCGAAAACATCTCGGCAAGCTGCGCATTGAACTGCTCCTGCCTCTTTTCAGCCTGCGCGAGTTTTTCGGCCGTGGCCTTGGCCTCTGCAAACTCGGACGAGCTAGAGAGCGCCGCAAGCTCTTCTTTCAGCCTTGCAAGGTCGGATTCAATTACAGAAATGCGCTCCTGCGTGGCCTGTGCGGCCTGCTCGTCCGCCCTTGCCGACGAGATCTTTTGCAAAACGGTGTTGAGCGTATTTGAGCACCTTACCGCCGGCGCGCGCTCTTGCTCAAACGCAGATATCGCGGCCTTGGCGTCTTTCAGAAGGTCTTCAAGCTCGCCAAGCTCGCCCTTCATGTTGGAAGCGTGCTTTTTGAGGAAATAGTTGAGCATCTTGCTGTGCGAGCCGGTGACCTCGCCAAAGCGATGTATCATCGACTCCATCCTCTCCTTGAACTTTTTCGCGTCTCCTAGCGTCTGCACCTGCGGCAGTTCGGATGACGCCTCGCGCCTGAGCGCGGACACCACCATCTTTTTGGTGTTTTCGATGTTGGAGCCGAACCTCTTTTCAAGCTCCTCAAGTTTCAGCTTTTCCTTCTCCATCCCGTCGGCGATGGCCGCAAGGGACGCAAGCGTGCGCGCCGCAGAGTCCCTCGCCGGCGCAAGCCGGGAGGAGAGCGACTGCACTCGGGCCGACTCGATGCTGTCAAGAAGCGACTGAACGTCCTGTATGGAGAGCGTGCCGGCCTGCGGCATGTCCGGCGCAACGGTGGCCGTCCCGCTTTTTTCGGCCTCTTTCTTTTTGAATAACCCAAATGGCACGAGAATCTCTGACGCATCATGAACAAAAAACTGTTGCGGATCAGGGGAAAGGCTTAATGCGCAGTTTGAGGCTATTTTCTCATGGCCGAGGGGCTTGCCTCTGCTCCAAAGCACCCGGTACTTGCTCGTGCCAAGGCGTGGTTTGTGCGCCACGAGCAGACACTTTTGATAGTAAACTGCGTAAGCATAGCGCTCTTGTTCTTCCTCCACATGTTCGGCTCTTTCGTCCCGGTGTCTGCGCCGGCGCTTGCAAGCATCGTCAACGCCTTTGCGATAGTGCTTGCAGCGTTCATCTTTGCAAGCGTGGTGTGGAAGGGAGTAGTGCCGGCGGTGATATGCCTGCTAGGGGTAGTCCTCATGCACAACGCGGTAATCCTGCCGTACTACCCGGCCGCAAATCCGGCGTTTACCGACTTTATGATGAGAGGCGAGGATATTACGAGGGGATCTGCAGAGGTCTCGTCGCAGGTCGCCTCAACCATGCACTTTTTCCTCGGTCTGGGCATGGTGGCCTTTGCCATCACCCTTGCATACAAGCCCGGCTTTCTTTTCGCGAGGAACCGCCCGCGGCAGGAGGAAGAGGACGATTCCTGGTCAAAGTATCCGATATGGTACGACAATGTCAAGCTGGTGGGCGACCACAGGGAACAGATGGTGCAGGCAAAGACCCTGATGGAGGACAGAGACAGGTATCTCGTATGGCGCTATGAATACGTGCTTGCGTATGTTTACGGCACGGCCCATCTCGTCAGGCCGGACGGGCTTGTGCCCAGAAAAGACACGACGTTTGTGAGGGACGAGGAAAGTGGATTGCTTGTGGGCAAGGCCCGCTACAGCGGTTACTTTACCTGATGATAATGACAAGAATGATGATGATAATGCAAAATTTTTAAAGGGTCGTACACACACCGTTCTTGATGATTTCCACCGTCGTCATATTCGTGCTTGCCTTTGCCGCGCTCGGCCTACTTCTGGGCTTTGCGGCCACGTTTGACGTCCATCCGCAGCACGAGCGCGCAACCAGTGCAGGCGTTGGCCCAAGCAGCAATAACGGTAGCAACACGTCAATCACGTTTGGCGATCAGGTAAACGTGCAGGTAAAGCCGGCTGGCCAATAATAGCCCCCTCCCTCTGTTTCGAGGCTTGGCGCCAACGTTTTAACCGGCGGGCACCAACGTTCTGGCATTGGACGCTGAGAGGCAAAAAGTCGCAGAGCAGATGATATCTCAGGAGGTAGACGCCGTAGGCTCCAACCCGGCAAGGGTAAAGGGCAACGGCTGCGCCGCGTGCCATGTCCTTTTCACGCTCGTAGACAGGATGGGACTAAGCGAGACCGACGCGGCTGACCTCCTGTCAGAAATCTTGACTGAAAGGCCGGCGCTGAACGACCGTTTTATCGAGATGGTGGAGAGCATACACATGAAGCAGCGGATGGCGGGCGTCACGTTTTCCATAAAGACGCGGGAGGCAAAGGACCGCTACATCGACTCGCAGTTCAAAAACGCGCTGGACGAGCTTTTGAGCGACTCTGCAAGTTTTGGCGCAGAGCTGGCAATCCGCAAGCTGGTAGTCGCGCACATTTCCCTGCAGGTAGCCCAGAATCTAGGGATAGACTATCACGCCGCGACGGAGGAACTGTACTACTACATGAGAAAGCATGGCGAGGAGACGCACGACCAACTTATGCAGCTTGTCAGGTCCATGATAGAGAGGGGCGCCAAGGAAAAATGAAGGAAAAAGGGCGGGTGTTCGACCTTGACGATCTCCTTGGAAAAATAGACAAGGACGGCTACTGGGTGGATTTCATAAAGGTGAGGCACCTTGAGGCAGGCGTGCTCCGGCTGTTTCCCGGTGAGGAGGACACCCAGACCCCGCACGACGCGGACGAGTTGTATTTCGTAGTCGAGGGCAGCGGGTTTCTCAGCATGGGAAAAGAGAACATGCCGATAAAGAAAGGCTCCGTGCTGTTCGTGCCTGCGCACATGCCGCACCAGTTTTACGGCAACAGAGACACGCTCGTGGTGTTGTACGTGTTTGCGGAATAGGTATAAATCAGCCCTCGCCTGAATGAAAGGAGAATACAACATGCCGATAGCCGATGCGACAAAGAAACAGATCGCTCAGCAGCGCAGGCTCTACTTCAAGATATGCTTCCGCTGCGGTGGCAAGAACCCAATATCTGCGTCAAGGTGCAGAAAGTGCCACAGCGACCAGATGCGCCTGAAGAACAGGACACTGGGTGCCAAGAAGTAAGAAAGGGTTCAACCCTTTTCACATTTTACGTTTTCAAGGTTTTCGTACTAGTTATTGAAAAAGTAGATTATGGAAGGGGAGGAAGAGAGATTCGGACCCTCGACTACCTGTCATGGCAGCAGTCGGTCGCGATCAAATAGTAGCAGCCTCCTATCGCAAAGAAGACAGTCGTCGAAAACAGCTATCGGATCTATAAATTATGCACATAGACCATGCTCAGCAAAAGATTGTCGCAGAGACAAAATAAACCATCTCGGTATTATTACATCGAATTTGTCATTTCGTCATCGAGCATGCCGCCCAAAAACATCAGACGACTAGCGCGTATGCAATGACAAAACGACAAAATCAAAGGCCGAATCGAGCTGCCTAATGGTTGGCTGTCTGGTGCGGGTCTCGATCTCGCTCAAAACATCTTCGGCCTGTTCGATTTGAGCGAATTTTTCGCGGTCCAGGCCGCAATTACGACATGAACCCAGCGAATATTCATTCGGTTTACCGCAACTGGGGCAATCGATCTCTCTAATCATGAGAACAAAGTACACAGCCATATTATACAAGAGTACCGATTTGCATGATAGTATGTCTTTAGAGAAAGTCATTTTTAATATGGCTGTGTAGCTGAGCAAGCAGGCTACGTGATTAGACCGGCATACACCTGGCTGCCCACACACGTATGTATTGTCGTAATTGCTTCTCCAAATATGCGCACAAATAGGATAGCGGCTCGTCCAGTAATTAGCAGACTAGGCCATCGTACTTGCGCTATGCACTTATTCATGAATAAGCAAATCTTAAGAGCGATACTGCTTACCGGTTTGCTATCAGGCATGATAGCAAACGTGCCTGAGCAAGTCACAACGTAGCATAACCTGCGTACTGCATTCAGCCAGACCCCTGCCGGTTTTTGCCTAATCGCGGCAGGGGCTATAATTTTTAGTCAAGCATGAGTCAGGACGTCATGCCAAAGCAAGTTCTCACAGAACAACCTACATACACATACATATTGAAAGCAATGCCGGCCCGTGAGCTTACAGGTAAATGATCAGGTGTTAGAAAAATTTCACTAGCTCAAAAGAGCTAGCTGTAGCTTCATCTTAGAGCTGACTTGTGTACGAGAAGTTTTTCGCTTTGCAAACCCATTATATTTTGACAATCGTATAATATTTTACCGCAAGCAAGAACGGGGTGACTTGCAGAAAGGCATCGAACAGCACACGGCACCTAACCGGCGACGGTTATATCGCCACGCCGGTTAGGGCAGTAAATTATTTTCAGAATAAAACATTTTGTAGAGTAAAATGGTTCGTTTCAATCATGTTTACTGCATAAAACGCACGAGTGTAGAATTATACCTTTTCGATTATGATTGTATTACATTGTACACTTACCAGCCAATAAGCAATCCTTAAGAACGATATTCTTTGATAGTTCGCAATCAGGCATTGCACAACCGTGCCTGAGAACATCAAACGTAACGCGGTGCTTGACTTGGTCGGCCGCGCCCCTGCCGGTATAGTTGTTGTCTGGTATCGGCAGGGGCTAATTATGATTTACCCCTGCCGCGATTAAACGATCGGAGGTAGCAGCGGCAGGGGCTTTTGCCATGTTCATGAATTCAGCTTACATCATTACATGCTCGGGCACGATTGCAGACATGCTCGATACTATTAGTTAGAAGGTCCCATAATAATGAGTATCGTGCAAAATATAGTCGCTAAATGTGTTATTGGACTGTTGCATTGTGCAAATACAACAAGTCTACAGGCAAACATGCATTTTTAGACCAAATATTTGAAACAAGCCCCTACTTTCAAAGTTAGCAAGCAGGGGCGCACCTTTGTACGCGTGCCCCCGAGCAAGCCTCCGCAGTGCAAACTCTAATGGGGGAGGCCACCTTGCAAATTGTGTTTAGCTAGTTACGAAAGCGAGTCTCTTGATTATTAGTATGCCGTTATGAACGACAACATGAACAAACTATTTTCGTTTGTAACGAGGGGTGCCAGATGAAAAAGCGTGCCAATAACCGCACCAGGTTCGAGATTGTACACGATATTCTAGCGCTGTGTCTGTCACCGCAGAAACAAACTCAAATTATGAGCAGCGTGCGCCTAAGTTATAACCAGACAATTTACTACTTGGCTGTCTTGCTTGATAACGGCCTAATAGAAAGCGAGCTGCGCGAAAGTGTGACAGACTTGGGGCAAACACGGTACGCAAAGACTACCGAGAAAGGTCGTGAGTTATTACAAATGTTGGCCAGCACAATCAAAGCGACAGAATCAATTTTCGAGACAATATCAAAAGCCAAATTGCAAGCTATGGTCTAATTTGCAATATTGCCACCAATAGTCGAGCAAGTTCGTCTGTTTTGCCTGCTCGTTTTCATAAAAGACATCTTCTGGCAATCGGGCTAGTATTGGTTAGATCTCTTTCTGTCAAAGTCAAGACAGATACACAAACGACAGCAAAACCGTATACAGCCGAACGAGCAGGTAACTCCGGCGGTCTTAAGTTCTGCGGAGGAGACAAGCGAAAAACAAGTGGATGGGGAGAGATTCGGACTCTCGACCACCTGTGTGTGAGACAGGTATCCTAACCAGACTAGACCACCCATCCACTGCGAGCGTGTGTGTTTGCTTTCGATTGACCGATAATATATGTTCAGCTACGTTCCTTCCGCAAACCCGTCGAGGTATGCCTTTTGCTCCGGCGTGAGCTTGTCAATGTCGACGCCCATCGACTGCAGTTTTGCCAGCGCAATTTCCTGGTCCTGCTGCTTGTCGATATTATAGACAATCGGTTTCATCGTGCCTTTCGACTGCGCCAGGCGCAGCACAGACAGGAACTGGTTTGCAAAACTCATGTCCATGACCTCCGACGGGTGGCCTTCTGCTGCTGCCAAATTGACGAGCCTTCCCTCGCCGATGAGGTAGACACGGCTTCCGTTCTTTAGGCTGTACTGCATCGTGTGCTGGTTGATTTCCTTCGTGCCGGTGGACTGCTTTTCAAGGTCAGGAATCGAGATCTCGACGTTAAAATGGCCAGCGTTTGCAAGTATCGCGCCGTCCTTCATCTTGGCAATGTCGTCTGCCACAATCACGTCCTTGCAGCCCGTAGTTGTGATGAAAACGTCTCCTACTTCTGCAGCGCTGTTCATTGGAGCCACGGAAAAGCCGTCGAGCTTTGCCTTCAACGCTGCAATTGGGTCTACTTCAGTCACTATTACGTTTGCCCCAAGGCCGGACGCCCTTTTTGCCACTCCCTTGCCCACGTGGCCGTACCCCGCTACTACGACGCTCTTGCCAGACAGGAGAACGTTCGTGGCTCGGATTATGCCGTCAAGCGCCGACTGGCCGGTGCCGTACACGTTGTCAAAGTCATGTTTTGTTTCAGCGTCGTTTACCGCGATTACAGGATAGAGCAGTTTTCCGGCCTTTTGCAGCGCGCGCAGGCGCACCACGCCGGTAGTGGTTTCTTCGGTGCCTCCGTACAGAGGGCCGGCAAGGCCGCCCTTTTTGCCCTGCTCAAGGGCCTTGTGCATCTCTACAGTCAGGTCCGCCCCGTCGTCGATTGTAACGTGCGGGTTCAGCTTCATCGAGTTGTGTATGTCATCATAGTATTCCTTTGTGGAAACTCCGCGGCTTGCGAAAACTGAAACGCCGTCGTGCTTGACCAGCGACGCCGCGACATCGTCCTGCGTTGAAAGCGGATTGCAGCCGCACCACGACAGCTCTGCGCCTGCCGCCTTTAGCGTCCGTGCAAGGACGCCGGTCTCTTTGGTCACGTGCAGGCATCCTGTCACCCTGATGCCTTTCAGTGGCTTGGTCTCGCTGTATTTCTTTCTTAGCGCAACAAGGACGGGCATGTGCGCCTCTGCCCAGTCTATTCGCCTCTTGCCTTCCTCGGCAAGCGCAAGGTCTTTGACGCGGTATTCCATGAAAACTGCAAGGGCCGGCGCCATATATTACGTGTTCGCTAGAGGAGACCGCGCCGGAGCATTATCGCCATCACGTGCTCGTCAGTCACGGGCGCAAAGTCCTCGTAAAACTCGCCTACCGCGCCAAAGTCCGCCGGCGCCGCAAGCACGGTCACGGAATCTGCCTCGTGCCTCAGCGCATCGACCGTCTGTGCCGGCGCCACTGGCGCGGCTATAGTGAGAGACGCCGGCTGGTGTTTCCTTATCCACCTTGCGGCGGCAATTGCAGTCGCGCCGGTGGCAACCCCGTCGTCGACAAGGACGACTTCTTTTCCCCGGATGTCGTAGGGCAGGCCGGCCTTGCGGTACTTGGACAGCCTTCTTTCTATCTCGGCCACTTGCCTTTCCTTTTCCTTCTCTATGTACTCCTCCTTGACCCTGAGTGCAATTACTACGTAGCGGTTGACATAGTCGGTGCCGTCGGCCATGACCGCGCCGATTGCAAGCTCCTCGTTTCCGGGCGCGCCTAGCTTTCTTGGTATGACGATGTCAAAGCCCGCCCCCAGCTTGCCGGCGACAATGTCCGCAAGGACGACTCCGCCCCGCGGTATTCCTAGTACGAGTGCGCCCTTTTTCACCGCCGGCGCAAGCACTTCTGCAAGCGCGTTGCCCGCGTCTGCCCGGTTCTGAAACTTCACGAGATAGATCCGGCCGGCGCAGTTTTTAAGCGTTCAGCTGTCCAAAACTATAATTCACTGCCCTGCCGTCTCTTGCACCTGTGCGCAGGCTCCAGATAGCAGTCATCGGCTACAACAAAGATAGGTGCACTGACGCGGCAAGAAAGGCGGCGTACGAGGTGGGAAGCGAGATAGCAAGGGCCGGCGCGGTGCTGGTGTGCGGGGGCCTCGGCGGGGTCATGGAGGAGGCTTGCAGGGGCGCCAAGGACAACAACGGCACTACTGTCGGCATCATCCCGCAGGACGACTTTTCCTATGCGAACAAGTACTGCGACATCGTAATCTGCACGACCATCGGGCTTGCCCGCGACTTTATCGTGGCCGGCTCTGCCGACGGAATAATCGCAGTCGGCGGCGGGGTCGGCACCCTGACCGAATTGACGGTCGGCTACATGATGAAAAAGCCGATGGCCGCAGTAAAGGGAAGCGGAGGGACTGCAGACGAATACGGCGGCAGGCATCTAGACGAGCGCAAGCGCGTAGAGATAACCACGTCATCAAGCCCGAGAGAAGCTGTCAATACAATATTGGATAAAATCCAGAAGAATAATAATGCCGGGCTGGGGCACGACAGCCTGCCGGACACAACGTGACGATGTCACGCGTGCTTCAGTAGATTCTGCCGTTACTTGCACACCTGTCCCGAGAGACAGGAGGGCGTTCTGGCAGCCACATGAACTTGCGCCAAGAGCCTATACCCTTTGCGTAGTTTTCTGACGGATCGTGCTTTTCCAGTTCGGCACCTTCTATACACAGAAAAACGATTTAAGACTTTCTGTCATTTTGTGCAGCAAAAGCTAGGCCCGATAGTTGACTAGGTATGGGTCTGGCTGGTAGAACTGCCCGTATTTTGCCGCCAGGTCCCGAAGCATCTTAACCACGTCCTGCGGACCAAATTCTTGCACAGTCGCAAACAGCTCTTTCTTCAGGCCCATGCCGAGCCTTAGCGCCTTTTCAAGTTCTGCCCTGTCGCAGACGCCGTTTGTTATGAGCCACGCCGCATTGTTTGCAGCTACTGCAAGCAGCTTTATCGGATTGTAGGTTGCAGCCTCTTGCTCTGTCAGGTTGACGCGCTCGTACTTGTCGCCGCTGTACTGGTAAAAGCCCTTGCCGGTCTTTTGACCCAGGTTCTTTTCGTCGAACAGCTGCTTGACTTTGGGGTGCGGGAAAATGACCTTGGTGTCGCGCATGTGCATCTCTAGCGTCGCCTTGTGTATCACGTCAAGGCCGGTATAGTCTGCCAGCTCGAAAATCCCCATCGGAAAAGACATCCTGAACTTTACTGCCGAGTCTATCTGCGTCATAGACGCGTTGTCGCGCTCCATGCAATACACCGCCTCATGCACCAGCGGGATAAAGACGCGGTTTACGATAAAGCCCGGCACATCCTTTTTGCACAGGACCGGCTGCTTGCCCACCTTTTTGCAATAGTCCATCGCCATGTCCACCATGCCCGAGTTGCTCTTTGCGCCAGGTATCACCTCCACAAGCGGCATCAGCTGCGGCGGGTTGAAAAAGTGCAGACCGATAAAGCGCTCCGGCCTGTTCGTGAGCGCGGCCATGTCGGTTATTGGGAGCGTGCTGGTATTGGAGGCATAGAGCGTCTTTTCTTCTGCAAAGCTGTCCACCTCTGCATACACTTTTTTCTTTAGGTTCATGTCCTCCGGCACTGCTTCTATGAGCAGGTCTGCGCCTTTCAGGGCAGTCTTCAAATCAACGATGGGAGTGATGCGCGCAAATATCCTGTCCGCGTCCTCCTGCGACAGCTTTTGCTTTTCGACCAGCTTGCCCAGCGACCACTTTATCTTTTCCATTGCCTTGTCGAGGAACGACTGCTCGATGTCGCGAAGCGTAACGTTGTAGCCAGCCATCGCGGAAACCTGCGCTATGCCGTGGCCCATCACGCCGGAGCCAAGGACGGTTATCTTGTTTATTGAGACGGACATGTTATGCACACATGATTGCACGGTGATTTTTAATGTTGCTATTACGAACACTTAAAAGACGGAGAAAAAGAATCGAACAGACGTATATGGCTGCGCGTAAGAACACGTCGCGCAAAAAGCGACTGATGAAAAAGACCAGGCAGAACCAGCCGGTTCCAGCGTGGGTTATCATCAGGACCAGCAGGAAGGTCAGGACCAACCCCAAGCGCAGGCTTTGGCGCAGGTCTGACGTCAAAGTTGGATAATAGATAGGTGAAATAAAAGAAATGTCAGTAGAAGAAAACATTACCCGCGTTTACACCATCAACCTCGGAAGGGCCTGGATAACACCAGAGTACAGGAGGACCGACCGGGTTGTCAACATGATCAGGGAATTCGCAGAAAAACACATGAAGTCCGGCGAGATCAAGCTGGACCAGGATCTCAACAGGCAGATCTGGTCTCGCGGCAAGACTAACCCGCCAAGGAAGGTCAGGGTCAAGATGGTCAAGGACGAGGACGACGTCGTCACGGTCTCGCTGTACGAAGAGCCGACCGAGTCTGCGTCAGCCCCGGCACCAGCTCCAGCGTCAACAACTGAAGCGCCGGCCGCAGCAGAAACCAAGCCAGCAGCAGAAGAGACGAAGGCAGAAGTAGAAAAGACGCAGTAAATGATAGACGTCTGCCCCTTCTGTTACAAATTTTTACAGACAATCTACGACAAGAAAAAGATGAAAGAAGTCAGGCTCGCGCAGGACGGCGAATGCAAGAGCATGTATCACAAGAAACTGACAGACAGGTAAAAAAACACATACTAGAAGAACGGGATTAGCAAGCATAGATCACATTGCAGGCAAATCCTTGCAATCTGCGCCTGCCACTTTTGGTCTTTTTTTAGAAAAAAATCCGCCCAACCTCTCTCTGCTTCGTAACTCCAAGCGTGAAGATGAACCTAGTTAATCGAACCTCTTATACTCCGGCAATTAGCAGGACATGCCTCAACGTCATCGAACCATATTACGGGCCGCCGTCTTGTGGGTACGAGAGGCGAACCATGGCAAAGGCGGCGGCCTAATTCACTACTCACCCGTGCTTTTTTTGGATCCGATTTCGTTCAATTGACAATTCGTAACAATTAGTACACAACGGCTGCAACCCTATTGCTTCCTGCTGCCAATAACAGGCAGAGGCAGCATGATAGAGTGGCATTATATTTAGGGACAGGTATCATACATCGATGTACCTGGCCGATACGATGATGTACGTAATAACCGATACGACGACTTATCTCGTCATCATCCTGGCGTTCCCAATTGCCGCTCTGGCGGGCATCCTAGCCTACCGCACCACCAAGAAGCAAAAACCAATAGTGGCGGCTATGCGTGAGTATGCATTCTGGAATTTACAGCAGGACAGCTCCAAAGTCTATGACATAGACGTCACGGTTAGCCTGCAAAATATGGGAGCAAATACGACTATTCGCCGAGCCAGACTAACAATAACACACGCGGGTCGGGAATATTACCCTGATCCAGAGGCAGACACACCTGTCGAGTTGAGCGTTGGAAAAACAGTAAAACAACAATACAGGTTCCATCTTTCCCAAGCAGACATCACCCTTACTGACGTAATAGACAGCGCGACTTTGAGACTGACAGATACGTTCAACAGGGATTATGTCGTGACCTTTGAGCGCATTCCGCGGCATTCCCAATGAGGCAAGAACTAGACAGCTAACGGAAAAGGTATGAGGGCAGGTATTCTGGCCTCATACTTGCTTGTGTGTGTGCGTGCGAGTCTTTCGACTGACAGCCAGTTCAAGGTTTTTTAGTATAGCTGCAGATCTCGCATTTTTCAAAAACGGTGCCGTCGAGGTGGTCGAAATGGGCGCCGCAGTCCTTGCAGGTGTGGTGTATGTCAAGGTATCCGTCGGGCGCGTTAAAGCTCTTGCCCTCAAGCTTTTGGCCCTTGCAGACAATGCACCGGCAGCCGCACTGGATTATTTCCAACGCCTCTCAGAGAGGCGTTTTTCTATAATAACCTATTCTAGGATTGGGATTGCAAGCTCTAGGTCCGGCGCAGAATCCGGCTCATCCCAGTCAAGGTGGCTGTCTGCGTCAAAGATCTCGCCGAGCGGGTCGTACGCGTCAAAGCGAGTCTTTTGCGGCGCCGAGGCTACGACATGCACGCGCACGCCGTCGGTTGCCGTCGCAAGCGATGACATGGCGACCTCCGTAGTCCCTTCTTCCTTGAATATGCCCTGCGCATAGCCCACTAGCTGGTTCAATTGTGATATGGGGAGCGTCTCGCCTCCCATGACGTACACGACTGTGCGCCTTATGGCGCCTGAATCGATGACATTTTGGTACAGCATCGAGACAGAGTCCCGGAGGCACGCCTGCGAGTCTCCCGACGCCTTGCTGGTCGAAAGTATGTTCATGTCCGGCCTGACGCCCCTTGAGGCAAGGGACGATGCCACCTCGATTATCGCGCCGTTGGTGGCAGAATAGCATTCCTCCTTTGAGAGCTCGGGATTATTATCAAGAAACGCGTCGTTGTCCATGACTACAATAGAGTGAGACGCTTCGCGCATCCGTCTCAGCGACACGCCTGCCGTAAACATGCGGTCCTTCTCGAAACCAAAAGGCATGATGGCAAAAGAGATCACGGTGCTGGTCTTGCGGGCGACGCTGCAGACCACGGGCGCCATTGCCGCGCCTGCCCTGCCGGCAAGGTTTGCGATGACAATTATGGTGCCAAAGCCCTCAAGCTTGGAGCGGATCTGCTCTTGCTTTGCAGACGCAAAAGACCTCAGCTTGTACGTCGAGGGATTGACCCACTTGCCTGAATTAACAAGAATAGAATTGTTGTCGTCAAGGTCGCGTTTGTCGTTGCTCACAAGGAGGCACTCGCAGCCTATCGCTTCGCTTGCCTTTTTTGCCAGCCTGCTTCCTGCGCCGCCTATACCTACGACAAGTAATGGATTTTTGATCAAAACGTCTTCCGACACTGTCCCCCGCTCTCCCTTTGCAACAGTAGCTCGCGAAAGTTAAAAAGCTTTGGAGATTAGCAGCCGGCCGCGTCGGGTGTAACAAGTTTGAGCTGTTACAGAATCGCGCGGGCTTTCAAAGA
>NZ_CAMLDP010000027.1 GCF_946478925.1 uncultured Nitrososphaera sp.
GACGCGCCTTATCCTTCTGCGATCTTTTCCACAGGCTCGCCTGTCGGCAGCGGCGCGTCCCTGCTGACCTTGTACTTGAACACATCCTTGTAGTCCATTCCAAGGATGATGTTCCTGCCGACTGCGATTATCTTTGACTTGGGGACATCAAAGCGCCAGTCATAGTGGCCCCATATCACCACCTTGTCGTCGGTCTCCCTCATCACGTGGCCGACGTGCTCTTCGTCCTGCGTCCTGACGCCCTTGTTGAACAGCGAACGCGGATACTTGCCTTCGTATGCCGCAAGGTCTATGGGTTCGGGCAGGTCAGTCGCGTGGACATGTTCCCGGTCAGTCGGCAAAGGTTCGTTTCTGCTCACTTTGTAGTTCTTTACAATTTCGTAGAACGGAAGATCCACAAGCACGTTGGCCGCCGCAAAGCGGATCTTGTCCTTTGGAATATCATACCTGTCGTCGCCTTCTCCAAATACCACCACCTTGTCGGCCGTTTCTCTCACTACGTGACCAATGTGCGGGGCGTCCAGTGCCTTTACGCCCTTGTTGAAATATTTACCTGATGCCATTTTCTATTCACCATAGATCTCGTTTTCCAGCTATTTTTGTTTGATAGAAAAAGTGTCTATATCTAGGGCACGGACTTGATTTTTTTACTATAGCGCCTTCTTTGTCATCATCAACAAAGAAGAAATAGCAAAGGTCCGTTGTTCATACTCATATACACAAATTGATAAAAAACCGCGCTGACCTTGAAAGGGTGCACGGCAGGGGTGCAAGGATTGCGCTTGGCGCAGTCGAGGCCGCCATAAAAAGCGTCGAGCCGGGCGCTCTTGTAAGATGCGCAGTCAAGACAAACAAGAGCTCGATAACGTTTTCCGACATTTACGGCAGGTCGTTTACGATAAAGGATTTCAAAGACGTCTATGTTGTTGGCGCCGGCAAGGCGGCAGCTCCGATGGCCTTGGCACTGTCAAAGATGTTGAAGGGAAAGATAACTGCAGGCGCGATAAACGTCCCCAGAGGAACGCATGCAGCTGCAATCGACGGTGTTTCTGTCACGTACGCTTCCCACCCTGTCCCCAACGAGCGTGGCGTCAAAGGAGCGGCAAAAATAGCAAGGATGTTAGAGAGAGCGGACAAAGACGACCTTGCGTTGATCCTCATATCCGGCGGCGGCTCGGCGCTCTTGCCGCTTCCTGCAGAGGGCATATCGCTTCTTGACAAGCGACAAGTCACCAAAGACCTGCTTGCGTCCGGCGCGTCCATACATGAAATAAACGCGGTGAGAAAACATCTGTCGGCAGTCAAGGGGGGCCAGCTCGTACGGCGAGCAAGATGCAGGGCGGTATCGCTCGTCTTGTCGGACGTAGTCGGCGACGACCTTGCAGTCATTGCGTCCGGCCCCACGTTCCCAGACCCGACTACGTACTCTGACGCGCTAGAGATAGTCAAAAGATACAGGGTTGGAAACGCCAAGATAGCAAGGCACCTTGCAAAAGGAGCGGCCGGCGAGATTGCAGAGACGCCCAAGCCGGGCGACCCCCTGTTTCGCCGCATCAGAAATGTCCTGATAGGAAACAATCGCGTCGCCTGCGAAGGCGCCGCCAGGTACCTTGCCCGGCACGTGCAGACAGTCGAGAGCCTCGGGTCGGAATTTGGCGGAGAAGCGCAGGACTTTGGCAGGTTCATAGCAAAGGTCGCGTCTGGAAGGCCCGGCCCGTTTGCGCTGGTCGCAGGCGGGGAGACGACCGTGAAGCTTGGAAATGCGGCCGGCAGGGGCGGGAGAAACCAGGAAGCGGCCCTTGCCTGCGCCCTTGCGCTCAAAAACCAAAAAGGCATAACGGCGGCGTTTGTAGGGACCGACGGAATAGACGGCAATTCCGACGCTGCCGGTGCTATAATTTCAGACAAGTCCAAGATAGATACGGCTGATGCGCGCAGGCACCTGCGCGGCCACGACAGCTATAGCGCGCTGAAAAAGATGGAATCCCTCGTGTTCACGGGCTATACAGGCACTAACGCAAACGACATTGCAATAGCGCTGAGGCTCGCTCAATAGCTGATGTGGACGTCGCCGGATACCACGTTTACGTCGCCGGATTTGGCCTTTACCAATAGCGAGCCGTCATCGTTGACGTCGGCTGCTATGCCGTCGATTGTCCTGCCCTGCTGCTGCAGCACGACTGATACTTTCCTGCCGAGCATGTCAGAGCGCCGGCGCCACTCTGCGACTATTTTTTCCGGTCCGCTGCTTTCTTCTAGCACGTTGTAAAACCGCTCCAGATTTTCAAGAAGCAATCCTGTCAGTTCAAGGCGGTTGACGTCGTGACCGCCAAGTTCTTCTCTTAACGAGGTTATGGCGGGCCTGCCCTCCCTGTCGATATTCATCCGCGACGTGTCTACGTTTGCGTTTATCCCTATCCCGATGACTGCATAGTTTACGGTCTCTGCCTCGGCGCTCAGGTCAAGCAGAATGCCAGCGGCCTTTTTGCCCTTTACCATCACGTCGTTTGGCCACTTCAAGGTTGCCGGAAGGCCGGTAGCTTGGCGCATCGCGTCGCACACGGCAAGCGCCGCCACAAATGGGAGCATCGTACTTGCGGCAGTAGGTATCGACGGCTTTAGAACCACAGACACCCAGATTCCGCCCCGCGGCGAGAGCCATTTTCTCTTTATGCGGCCCCGGCCGCTGCTCTGCTGCTCCGCAATTACTACCGCGCCGTGGGCGTCTTCTTTGTTCTTTTCTGCAAGCAAAATAGCGATGCTCTGGGTAGAGTCGGCGCTGTCACGATAGACAATCCTGCCCTTTCCCACAAACGACGTCTTCAAAACCTTGCCCAGCTCCCACGGCACAGGGTGCGTCGTTCCGCCGGCAAGCCTGTAGCCTTTGCCGTGCACGGATTCAATCGAATAGCCGCACTGGCGCAGCTTGCGCACGTGCTTCCACACGGCGCTTCTTGATATTCTGGCACTTTTCGCAAGCGACTGGCCGGAGGCAAAACCCGGCGACTTTTTCAACAGTTCGAGGAATTCTTGCAGCCGTCTATAGTCCTGCTGCTGCCTGGTACGGGCCGTCATTGTCACCGGTTCCACTTGTAGTAGACGGTCCCGCCCCTACAGGTGGCGTACACGTCTGACTTTGACTCTTTCATAGAGCTTGCGACTTCAAGCTCTGCGAGAAGCTTTTCCACCTCAGAGTCGCTCTGGCTTTCAGAAAGCAGGTTCAGTATCTCCTCTCGGGAGTACATCCTTTCGGGATGCTTTTTCAGCATCTCTAGAATTTCTTGCTGCAACGCTTGTTTGGACTTGGTCATTTCTTTTTCTTTGCCGACACTATTGAAAGCACGTCTCTGTCTTTAAGGTGGTAGTTGGTTGGCAGGTGCAGGCCGTCGCGGGCGTCAAGCGCGTACAGCAGGCCCTTTGCCAGCTCGCTGTGTATTTCCCTTGCAAGGTCCTCCACCGTCGAGCCGGAGCGCATCAGGTAGACATCCGGGAGCACGTTTCCGTGCTTGTCGGACATCTTCTTGGCGTCGGCTACGGGGTAGACTGCGTTCATCTTTAGCAGCTTGAACACAGCGACGTTCATCGCAAACTGGACGCCGGTCCTCATGTATTCGCCCAGGATGTCTTTACGGATAAAGTTGAGTGCCCACTTTTGCTTGTCGTTCAGTGGTGTCTGCTCGTTTATCTCAAAGCGCTCGTCGCCCGGTATGTACCTGATGAGCCCGCGGCTCTGGGCGCGCCTAAGTGTTAGTTCCGCATCCGCGCTTGACGGAACCACTATCATGTCCTTGTACTCTTCGCGTAGCCGGCGGAAATTGTCAGTTGCAGTCGGCAGGTCGACTTTGTTTGCCACTATCAGGGTCGGCTTTGATATGTCTCTCAGGCTCCAGCAAAAGTCCTTGCTCTGCTGCGGCCCATAGTCGTCCAGAGGCACGCTGGCAAGGTTGTTCTGCGCAAGGGCCATCTGCACGTGGTCTTCCCTCACGCCGATTCCGCGAAACACCTCCGTTATGGCCGCGACCGGCTCTATCCCAGAGTCGATGTTGCGCGATATCTTGTCGCGGTTTGCCTCGAACAGCTTTAGATACCACATCACGAGCTCTTCTTCAATGTCGCCCACGTCTGCCACCGGGTCGCCGGAGCCCGGCTCGGCTATCCTGCCCGACGCGTCGATGCTGCCGGACGCGTCAACGATATGCAAGAGCGCGTCGGACTGTGCGGCTATCGACAGGAACTGGTTGCCGAGGCCCTTTCCCTCCCATGCGCCCTTGATGAGCCCGGGAAGGTCCACGAGTTCAATAGGGATAAAGCGCCAGCCGTCTATGCAGCGCGAGTTTTTCGGATTGTCCTGCACGCCAAACTCTTTGTGGACGCACACGGTGATTGCGTGCGCGTTGCCGATGTTTGCCTGCTTGGTCGTGAACGGGTAGTTCGATATTTCGGCCGACGCAAGCGTGGCAGAATTAAAGAACGTCGTCTTGCCCGTGTTGGTCTTGCCTATCAGGCCGATTTTGATCATATTATGCTCTAGCCTCCCCCTGTTATTATTTATATACTCTGGATCAGTGCAGCATGTGGTGGCACGTCATGCCGAGGTAGCCGACGAGGCCGACAAAGCCGCCGAGCATTGACAGGTGGACGGCAAACAAGTAGTTGTGTGTTGTTTTCTTTTCCTGGACGCGTTTTGTCGTCGGGACTTGCGCCATATGAGATATATTGACGCATAACATGCGGATAAAGTTTCTAGTCATCATGCCGGTGCATGTCGCCGGCGCGGGAAAGTGCCATCCTTATCTCGTCGAGGCGCCAGCCTATCTCGCTCACGTTGTCCTGCGACAGATCCGAGTCCCATTTTTCAAGCAGTATCTTTGAGACCTCCGTGGCGTGGTACAGCATCCCCCAGTACGGGTGGTGCTCGGCGGTGGTGTACGCAAGTTCCAGTATCTCTGCAAGGCCGGCAGACGCTCTTTTCAGCGCGTCGGATTTTTCTGTATAGACCTTGACTATTCCGGCGTCCCGGTCTATGCCGATCTTTGTCATTATGCCGTCCTTTTCAAGGTCGGAAAGCGCGGACTTTACTCTCTCTGCCACCTGCGAAACGTTCCGGTCTGGCTCCTCGGACATTACGGATCAGCAGGCATGATGATTATATTATTATTCTTGCAAGCCTCTCTGTTGCATAAGGCTGTTTTCGAGCGTGCATAAATGCATAATTTGAGCACGGCTGCGCATAATTGTGCATTGCAGCTTGCAAGATCGACATTGCTTAGCTTGCCATGCACACCCAGTCGCGCCTTAAAAGAAATATAACCAAAGCCAGATGCATTTTACGAATGAATTAGCGATAATAGAGTTACTGGAACCAATTTACCAAGTGCTTAATTATTTCGCACAGCATTATAGAGCAGTGAATTGGAGTGTCTGACACTATAATAAACTGGGAATCGATAATTCACAAGAATGCAAGGACAAGCGACCGCGGGGACGCCGGCAACGTAATTGAAGTAGAGGAAGACACGATAACCCTTGAGAGAGGACCAACGGCAGAATATGTGATCCCAAAGTCAAAGGTCGAGGGGTTTAATGGCGCGGAAGTTGCCTTGGACATTTCCCTCAAAGAACTCGGACAATACAAGAGAAAGTAAAGGTGCGTAGCCAGAGATTCTGTGGCTGGCGTACACAGAACCTTGCCATCCAGTTAATGGAGAAATTCTTGGCAATAGGAGTAATAATCCTACCGCCTGCAATTGCGTCGGGTCAAAAGTATTGCAGCAACAAAGGACAGCGCCATGATTGTTCCGGCGACAGGTCCGAATTCTGGCACCACCACGATGCCCCGGGCAATGCCGTTTCTGGCAGTGTCAGGGGTCTGGCCGTCCCTCATCAGTGCCTTGACATTCACCTCGACGTGGTACGTTTCGTTTCTTGGAAACGTCACGGTCTGGTTGCCGGTCCCGCCTTTTGCCAGAAGGTCAGACTTTTCGTACACGACGCCTCCTTTTGCATCCAGAATTTTCAGGTCGTACCTGACGTTGTCGTTGATTCTGTTGCCGGACAGCCCGTCAAAAAAAGCCATTGCAAGCGTCGATTCGGAATTGGCGCCCAGCTGCGCAGGAGTCCAGCTTGCAGAGACGAGTATGTTACCCGTGTCCGTTGTCATTTCGCCGCTGGTTTCCTCTACGGGATTTTCATCCGGCGACAGCGTAAAGTCCATCACGGTTTTTCCGGAAGGCGCCCTGCCGGCAATGGAGAGTATGTCGTTCTTGTTCAAAAGGTAGTGCAGGATGAGCGCATCGTTTGACGAGTACGGGTCTATGGAAATCTTGCTTTTTGATATCGGCGAGCCGTTTACCGTCCCTGCAAA
Organism: uncultured Nitrososphaera sp.; assembly: GCF_946478925.1. Next base: position 6,365 of record NZ_CAMLDP010000027.1, read on the forward strand.
AGACCCGGTGTCGATAAAGTCGTGGAACGACTTGGGGATTTTGATCTCTTCGTGCACAAAGATGTTCTGCTGGTTTATGCGGGTCGTGTTGTAATCAAAAGGCATGGCCCACGAGACAGCCTTGGCAGAAGTGTCGAATTTGAAATCCCGGATCTTGTCATAATACGAAACGAGGGTCACATTGTAGGGCTGGCCGTTGAAAGCCAGGTTCTCGTGAAAAACGTCGCCGACGCTCAGCCAGGAATCAAACGTGGGCTCGGTGCCGGAAACAAAGAGGTACTTGTCGTTGTCTATTCCGGTGATCACCACATGGAAATGGTACAGGCCACCCTCAAGCAAGAGCGGCCCTCTGATGCTCATGACGCCAGAAGGGTCGGCAATCCACGTCTCCGGTATCGATGGGTCCTGATCCCCATAGACCGTGACCTGCTGGTCGTTGTTGGGCTGGACCTTTATGGTCAAAAGCCCGCTATGGGAATGGAACTGGTCCAGAAGCAGCGTCTTGTCGTCCTTTGTAACGGTCAAGAGGTAGCTGGTGTGGGTTATTGTCTGGTTTGTGTTCAGGTCGAAAAAGCGAAAGCGCATGAACGTGTCCTGCGTAGACTCGCTGGTAAGGACGGGCGGATTGACCTGTACAAAAAGGGCAGGTTTGCGGTCTCCAAGTGACGCGCCTGGTATTATCTCGGTGCTGAAACCGTCGGCAAACGCCCTGCCGATAAAAGGCTGTTTTGTTTCCAAATCGGCACTGATTACAATAGATAGAGCGATTAACGCAAGCAAAAGGACGGATTTCCCTACTGTTCCGAAGGAAAACGTCACAGGGTTGTTTCCAAGAATGACTATTTAAGTGTGATCCGGACTTTAGTTACGGTACTATGACTGCGAACAATAGCAGATAGGATAGTATCAGTCGCCAAAGAGCCTCTGGTGCTCTTCTAGCATGCAGCGGTTGAACACCACCTTGATGCCCTTTTCTCTGGCAAGTTTTTCGGCCTGCTCGTTGTAGATTCCTAGCTGCATCCACACCACCTTGATGCCGGCTTTTTTCACGGCATCCATCACCACCGGAAGCACGTCGTCTGACGGCCTGAAAACGTCGACGATGTCTATCTGGTCTGGGACGCTAGAGACGTTCGGGTACGACTTTCTGCCCATTATCTCTGGCGCAGTCGGGTTCACGGGCATCACATTGTAGCCCTGCTCAATCAGGTATCTCGGGACATAGTTTGCCGGCTTGCCGTCGGTCTTGGACATACCCACCACCGCGATGTTTTTCAGCTTGTAGAATTCCCGAATTTCAGAGTCAGAGAACGAGTCCGTGTTCACAATGTGATTTCGGATGATTGTTATTTAAACGCAATCAGGAGCCTATCATCCCTGGCAGTTTTATCGGCGCGCGGTACGGTTGCACTATCTTGATGTCAGGGTCAGCGGTCACCGTCACGCTAGACAGCTGCGCCCCATCCGGCGGCGACACCGTGGTCTTGTGCCCCGGCTCCATAGTGCCAACAACATCTGTCGCGTTGCCGCCATAGTTGACCACGACGTTTGTGAGCGGCATCCTGCCCGTGTTTGAAAGGACCACGCGGGCGTTGGTAAAAAGCGTCTGTTCGTCCTTCAGCGCGTCGACGCTGAGAGAATAGTCCTTGGTGGGCACCTGCGACAGGTACATGGCCAGCACTGCGGCGACAATGATGCCGCCTGCGATTGCGGCCACAAAGGCGATCCGCACAAGAGGTGATCCGCGACCGCAAATATAAGGGCGATCGTTAATCGCTCATCATTCGCCCTTTATCTGGGCGCGCGTCTTAAAGACGGGCTTTATGCCAAGGGGCGCATAGTTGCCTGTCGAGCACGTAAAGCACAGCTCTTCTTCTGGCATCCCGATTGCGCTTGCAAGGTTTGCAGTGTCGTTGTACGCGACATAGTCTGCGCCGATAACCCTTGCGACCTTGCCTGCAACCTTTTCGTTCGCCTGCTCCTCCGCGCCATGCTGGTACGCTATCAGCTCTTCCTGCGACGGAAAGTCGATTCCGGCATAGCACGGGTAGCGTATGGGCGGGTACGTGACTACCAGGCTAATCCTCCTTGCGCCTGCACTGCGCAGCGTGCTAATTATCGAGGCAGAGCTTGTCCCTCTCACGATGCTGTCGTCTACGACTACCACGTGCTTGCCCTCTATTACCTCGCGTATCGGGATTATGCCCTTGTTTATCTCGACCCTGTCGTTCTGGTACGGCTCGATGAAACTGCGCATCGAGCCCTTCTTGCTGTACCTGTCCTTCAGAAGGCCCTCCTCAAACGGCAGGCCGGACTCTAGCGCGTAGCCGAGCGCCGCGGGCCTCGCTGAATCTGGCACTGGCACGACCACGTCTGCGTCCTGTATCGGGAATTTCTTTGCCAGAAACTGGCCTATCTTTTTCCTTGCAGAATAGACGTTTATCCCCTCCATGATGCTTGAAGGGTGCGCAAAATACGTGTATTCAAAAGCGCAGTGTGCGTGCGGCGTTTCGGTCGCAAACTGCTGCGACTCGACCCCTGCTTTTCCCATCTTGACCAGCTCGCCGGGCTGGACGTCGCGTACGAGCTGCGCCCCGACTGCCGAGAGGGCGCACGATTCCGACGCAACCATGTAAGTGCTAGTCTCCTTGTGGAAGCCAAGGACGAGTGGCCGAAAGCCCCGCGTGTCGCGTGCAGCATACACAGAACCTTCGTCGGTGAGAAACGTAAAGCAGAACGAGCCGACCATTTCGCTTTTCAGGATTGACATCGCCGACGCCATGTCGTCCTTTTCGGCAATGTGCATCACGAGGCGCTGGGCGGCAACCAATGTGTCACTCATGGTCTGCGGGGTAAAGGTGCAGCCGCCCACCATGCCGGACAGTTGCTCGACGTTTGCAATCGTGCCGTTGTGGGCTATGCACAGGTCTTTTACCTTGAGAGGCTGGGCGTTTTCCAGGTTGCTCTTACCAAAGGTGGAGTAGCGCACGTGGCCGATTGCCGCGCTTGACTTGTATTTGCGGACGATATTCTGGAAGTCAGGAGCGGCCTGCGAGACAAGCCCGATCCTCTTGAACGGAGGCTTGTTTGGGACAGCAATGCCCCACGCCTCCTGGCCGCGGTGCTGAAGGGCGCGCAGCATGTCGACGGCAAACGGTATGACGTTGTGTCCGGCAAGCGAAAAGATTCCCACTACGCCACAGTTTTCATGTACCAATGTTGTTTTTCATCCCCCAAGCACAAGCAGGCCGAGCAAGACATGCTCATGACCGGCATTAAATGAACGTCATGCGTTAAAAAACGTATCTTGCTTCCTCTCATTTTCATTGTCCCATTATCTCCGCAAGCGACTCAAAGGCGCCTTCCAGCTTTGACAATGGCAGTGAGATCTTTATTTTCTTGCCCTGTACAAATTCTGCCTTGCTTCGGATAGACCTGCCAATCTGGGCAAACCTGACTCCTTCTGACTGCAGCAGCCGGGCAACCTGCTCGGGTTTGGTTGTGCCGATAAGGTAGCGCGAGTGCGACTCTGAAAACAGCAGGTCGTCAAGTCTGGTACATGTGCTCGGAACAGAGTCCAGTTGCACGCGAAAGCCGGTGTTTCCTGCGACTGCCATCTCTGCAAGCGCAACTGCAAGGCCGCCTTTGCTGCAGTCGTGGGCGCACGACGCAAGGCCATTCCGTATCAGCTTTAGCACGGCAGAGCCGTTTGCCTTGTCAGTCGCAAGGTCGACTGCCGGGAGCTGCCCGCCTGTTATGCCGTGTACGTATTCATAGTATTCAGAACCGCCCATCTCCGGGCGCGTCTCGCCTACCAAGAATATAGACTGGCCGGGGCCGAGCGCCGACTTGGTTATCCATTTTTCATCATCGATGAGCCCCAGCGTTCCCATCACGGGCGACGGCTTTATTGGCCCCTTGGCAGTCTCGTTGTAAAAGCTGACTTTGCCTCCTACCACGGGGACCTCCATAAAGTTGCAATAGTCGACTATGGCATTTACCGCCTGCGAAAAAGTCCAAAAGATTTCAGGGTCCTCCGGGCTTCCAAACTGCAGGTGGTCGACGACTCCCACCGGCTCGGCGCCGGTACAGATGACGTTTCGGAAACCCTCTGACAGGCAGCCGAGCGTCCCCTGGTACGGGTCAAGATAGCAGTGCTTCGAGTTGCCGTCCAGTTTCACAGCAGCGAACTTGCCATTGTCAAGACGCATCACGGCGGCATCCGCTGCGCCCGGCTTTGCCACGGTGCGCACACCCACCTCATGGTCGTACTGCTGGTAGACCCACCTCTTGCTTGCAATTGTCGGGTTTGAGAGAAGCATGAGCAGAGTCTTGCCGAGACTTGCCGGCACTTTTGGAGCGCGCACCTTCTTGAGCTGGTCAAGGTACGCCGGCCTCCTTGCGGCCCTGTCGGCAAGCGGCGCGTGTGCGACGAGACTTGAAGGCATATTTGCCACCACGGAATCATTGTGCGTGATTACAAGATCCTGATGCCCCTCTGCCCTGCCGAGTATCGAGTACCTGATCTCGTACTTGTCGAGTATCGACTGCAGCCGAGGCATCTTTTCTGCGTCTGTGACGTAGAGCATACGCTCCTGCGACTCTGATATCATCAGTTCCGCCGGCGTCATCCCGGCCTCCCTTGCGTTTACCTTTGACAGCTCGATCTTAAAGCCGCGGCAAAGGCTGTCAGAGGTCTCTGAAAGGCAGCACGAAAGCCCGCCACCGCCCAAGTCCTTTATCGCCTTGACACACCCTTGCTGCACGGCCTCCATCGTCGCTTCCAGCAACAATTTCTCTAGGAACGGGTCGGGTATCTGCACCGCCGAGCGGTTCTCGGCCTCCAGCGCGCGTGAAGCAAACGACGCGCCGTGTATCCCGTCCCTGCCAGTAGAGCCTCCGGCAAGCACGATATAGTCGCCGGCCTCTGCGCGGTTTGAAATGACGCCCTCCTTTCTGCCGTGGCCAATGGACGCGACGTCGACCAGGCAATAGTCCTCAAACGACGGGTCGAACTCTATTTCACCTCCCACCGTCGGTATGCCGATGCAGTTTCCATAGTCCGCTATGCCCTTGACCACGTTCTTGAACAGCCACTTTGACTTTGGGACGGACCTGCCCTTGCCGTCTATGGGCGCAAAACGCAGCGCGTCAAGCACCGCTATCGGGCGCGTGCCCATCGACATGATGTCCCTGATGACGCCTCCGACGCCCGTGGCGGCGCCCCCAAAGGGCTCTACTGCCGATGGGTGGTTGTGGCTTTCAATGTGAACGGTGAGCACATAGCCGTCGCCGACGTCAAGGACGCCGGCGTCATAGCCCGGGCCGACCAGGACGCGCCTGCCCTTTGTGGGCAGGAGGCGCAGAAATTTCTTTGACGACTTGTACGAGCAGTGCTCCGACCACTCGGCACCGACGATGTCCTGCTCGACCTCGTTTGCCTTTCTCTTTAATTTGCCCTCAAGGTAGGCCAGTTCTTGCTCTGTAAGTACGCCCACTCTATGCAACCGCCCTTTGCTCTTTTTCTTTTTCAAGGTAGCCGGCAAGCGACCTGAAAACCGTGATTGCGTCGTTTGCGCCCGTGGCGGAAAGCAGGCTCTCGCTTGCCCTCTCGGGGTGGGGCATCATTCCCATAACGTTTCCCTGCTCGTTGCATATAGCCGCTATCAGGTCGGTAGAGCCATTCGGGTCGTCGTTTGAATACTGCAATACTATCTGATTCTTTTTCTTTAATTCTTTCAAAATAGCAGCATCGGCAACATAGCGCCCCTCGCCGTGCGCGACAGGTATGTCAAACGCCTGTTTTCTGGCAAACTGGCCTGTAAAAGGCGTCCTGTTATTCTCTACCCGGACTTTTGTCCAACGGCAGACAAAGCGTAGCGAGTCGTTCATCATGAGCGCGCCCGGCAAAAGTCCCGATTCGACGAGTATCTGAAAGCCGTTGCAGATGCCAAGCACAGGCGTGCCGTCCTTGGCCATCCTCTTTACTTCCTGAACTATCGGGCTGTGCGCGGCGATGATTCCGGCGCGCAGCCTGTCGCCAAATGCAAAGCCGCCGGGGATTATCATGGCGTCATAGCCGGAGATGCGGTCCTTTGTGTGCCAGATAAAGTCGGCCTGAATCCCGACAACCTTGTTCAGGACGTGGTGGACGTCGCGGTCGCAGTTGCTTCCGGGGAAAACGGCGATGCCGATCTTCATTCTTGTATTCTTTAAAAAAGACTCGTCGCTGCTCGTATTAATATCTTGAGGGGAGTCCCGGGACAGAGACTCTATATGTCACGCCACGGCAAGGATTAAATTTTCAGCCTTCCAATGTAGCTCTCGTGGTAGCCGGCGTAGTCCGCGACATCATGACAAAGGAGATAGTCACTATCGACGCCGACAGGAGCGCCCTTGAAGCGGCAAAACTGATGACCGAGCGGGGCATCAGCTCGGTTTTCATTGTCAACAAGGACGGAAACCCGATCGGCATCGTAAGCGAGCGTGATTTCATAAAAAAGATCTGCGCCAAGGAGCTTGTCATATCGCAGGTCAAAGTCGGCGACATCATGTCGAAAATCCTGACGACGGCGGGACCAGATACCGCAATCGAAGTCGCGGTGCAGCGCATGGTAAATCACAAGATTCGCAGGCTACCAATAATGGAAGGGAACAAGGTCGTCGGAATAATCACGGTCACAGACCTCGCCAAGCACCTGCGCACGACGCTGTTGCTTGAAGGCGCGCTACGCGATACTGAAAGCATCGACGACGTGATAGCGACGATGGGCCACGACGAAAAGCACTAGCTAGTCTGCCTTTTGCGCCTTTATGGTGCAGTTGCTGACTATGGGATTGAATATGCGCAGCTCCTCGCAGAGCTTTTGCACGGTCTTTTCGGCCTCTTTTTCCGAGCCGGCGCTTACCATCATCTTTAGCATTTTGGCGGCCCTGACGCCCTTGACGTCCGAATAGCCGCCCTTTACCACAAGGTCGCGGTGGATGGTCTCGCCTTCCGGGTCGTTGATGTAGGGCTTGTTTTCTATTATGACCTGCACCAAGAATTTGTGGTTGCTGCTAGCTCGCGCCATTGCCTGCCTGTAATGCCGGCGGTAATTTAAATACTCTCAAGCACTCTCGACAGGACACAAAAGCTTTATGAAATTTGGAGCCGCACCAGTTATGATTGAGACATGGACATTTTTGACGGCATTGCAACAAAACTTGACGTACGGCAATACAGCCCGCAAGACGTTGCTTCGGAAATAAAGCAGAGCGTCCTTGAAGCCGCGCGGCTGACTGGGACCGGCCTTAACACCCAGCACTGGCGGTTCATCATGGTAGAAGGCAAGGACCGCCTCGCGACGCTTGCAGAGGACAGCACGAGTGGGCAGTGGGTTGCAGGAGCAAATTTCGCAGTCATCGTCCTGACGAACCCCGATTACAAGTTCCACATGATAGACGCAGGAAGGGTGCTCCAGAACATGCAGCTTGCGGCATGGAATCACGGCGTAGCGTCAGGGATTTTCACAGGAGTAAAGGACGAAAAACTGCGCAAGGATTTTGGGATTCCGAAAGAGCTGAACGCCACAGTCGTCATCGGCTTTGGATATCCCGCCAAGAAACTGGCAGGCAAAAAGAGTCGCGTGCCTCTGAACGAGCTAGTATATTACGGAAGATACGGCAACACTGCTGCCTGACTGTTATTATTATTAGCAGATTGGCTCTTCCTTTTTTTAGGATGTCACTTGTGCAACAACAAACTCACAGTGTTCAGAGCCGGAGCCGATGCACTGGCTCTCCAAGCAATTATGATGGCCACCAAACAATCCGTCCATTACGCCTGCGATTATGCCTGAAAAAAAAGAAGCAACTTGGGTTGCCGGTCTCGCTTTTGGCAGCGCGTGCAAAGAAATTGTTGAACACCTTTACGATGACATTTTTAGGCGGCAGTAGCTCTTGTTCTCTTACGCTCTTTTCAAGGTCGGGCGCTTCAAAGCGTCCCCAGCCTGCCATCAAACCGTAATATTCCAGCAACTTGACTGCAGCCGCGGCGTCCTTGGTAAGGGACTTGCTCTGATTGCCAACTTCCCATCCGTAGCTAAGGCCGAGCTGGTACATTATGAGGGGGCCAGAATCCCTTGAGAGGTCAAGAAGCTCTGCGCGAATCCTGAACCAGAACCTTTCGTTGATTATAATTGCCCTGCAGTTAAAGACAGAGTCATGTATGTTATGCGACTCGTTGTCAAGATTAAAGTAAGGATTTGAATTGAGGTTATGATTACGCTGGTGGTGGCGATTATGATTATGATGATGCGAATTAGACTTTTCTTCCTCAGTTGTTCCCGCGCTCGCCCGCCTTCCTCTTTATTTTTACAGCAGTTGGTTATAAGCATATTTCCTACCTTTTGTGATTCTAAAAACATATTTTCTTGATTTTGTTAGTTTATGATACATAAAGCAAAGAATTAACAAAGTTTGCGCTTACGTCTTATCGCTTGTGTATGTATGTACGTATCCCGATGAGAACATGCGAGAAGAGGAGCAAGTTGCTGCAGCAGCATATCAGGCGCATCTCTGCGGCGGCATACGAGTTAGTAAAGACTTACATTTCTGAAAAACATTGTCGCAGTGTCTCTGCTCCAAAAACTGTCTTGGCAGATGGCAAGGTTCTTTTGAAAAGATGCCAGACAATAGCACACAACTCAAAACCATCCATAACCGCGCCATCCATCTTTTTTTACAAATAATCGAGCGCAAAAAGAAGCAGTTTATGTCGACCTTCGAGACTCACAAAGCTATTAATTATGTTCTGAAATTGCCCTAACGTAAGTAGTGGTCACGTAGCTCAGCCTGGCAGAGCGGCTGACTTGTAATCAGCAGGTCGTGGGTCCAAATCCCACCGTGACCTTTTTTCCCTGTCATGCTTCCCGCCAGATTGCCTTTGTCTTTGCCAGAGTCACAAACCCCACCAGGTACGCGACCTGCACCGCAAATCCCAGACCAAGCGACCAGTCTGAGGGAGTGGGCAGACCCATGATGCTCTGGAACATCAGTGACGCGTGCGTCGTCGGCACCACGTACGACAGGTAGCGCAGGCTGTCGCTTGGCAGGTTTGTGACTGGGTAGAATATCGGAGGAAGCACTGCAAGCACCACGTTTACAAACGATATGACCTGCGTCGCGTTGCGCATGTGAAGCATGTGCGATGACAAAAAGAAGCCCATCGCAGACATTGAGCTCCACAGAAGCACAATAGTCGCTACCAAGAGTGGTATCGCGGCAAGTGGCGCTCCAAAATACACCACGAGTGCGGCAAGGACGGTCAGAGCCGGCAAGCCGAACAGCAGTTCTGAAAGCGCAAGGCCCATCATGTACGTCAGGGGCGAAACTGGAGAGGCCACAAAGATGTCCTGTATCTTGTACTCTGTCTTGTAGAACGAGATGTCCTGCCCTAGCGCAAGGCCGTAGCCGACGAGGGCCATGACGAGACTCCCGGCAACCGCGTAGTGCGTGTACTGGCCGTTGCTGACTACAAACAGCACGAACAGGAGCGAGAACGGGCTTATTGCGGTAAAGACAAGCGACATCGGGTTTCTCTGCAGCCACAGGATGCCGGTAGAGTATGCAATCAGGCACGCCTGCCGGACTGGGAGCATCATGGCGTTGCTCATTCTTCCTCTTCTGCCTCCTTGCCGACAAGGAACACAAAGACGTCGTCGAGCGTGACTGGCGAAACGGTGAACGGCAGGTTCCGGCGCATCGCAAGTTCCGACAGATCGCGTACTGCAGACTCGTATGCAAACACGCGCAGCATGCCGGCTCCCGTGTCCACCACCGAGCCGTACGTCTTTAGCGCGTCGCTGTCGAGCCCATCCTTGGCAATGTCAACCCGCGTGTTGTGTGGTAGGACTTTGCGCAATTCCTGTATCGTTCCTTGCGCGATTATCGACCCGTTGTCCACAATCACGATATGGTCAGAGAGCATCTCTGCCTCGTCCATGTAGTGGGTAGTCAAGAGTATCGACCGGCCCTTTGCCTTCCAGTCCTTAATCGCCGACCAGACCTGTCTTCTCGACACCGGGTCAAGGCCGATTGTAGGCTCGTCGAGGAACAACAGTTGCGTGTCAACGGCCATCGCCATCGCAACCAGTATCTTTTGCTTCATGCCGCCGGACAGGTTCATCGCTGGCCTGTCCCGGGCGTCCCATAGTTCCAGCTTGCGCAAAAACTCCTCAGTCTTTTCCCTCGCAGACGCCTTGCTCTCGCCCCTTATCTGCAGCCAGTTGTAGACGTGGTCCCACGGCGTCAGGGCGCGCAGCGGCCTGCCCTCCTGCGGCACGATAGACACCAGATTGCGTACCTCCTTTGCCTGCTTTACCACGTCGTAGCCGAGCACCTTTATCGAGCCGGAGGTCGGCATGAGCTGAGTCGCGCACATCCTCACAAACGTGGTCTTGCCCGCGCCGTTTCTGCCGAGCAGCGTAAAGACCCTGCCCGACTCTACCTTCAAAGACACTTCAGAGAGCGCAGGGCGGCTGGACCCCTTGTACACCTTTGTGATGCGCTCGGCCTCTATCGCAAGCACAGCAATGGATGATATACTCTGCTCTTATCTAGAGGTTTTGACCCTAGAGCCGGCCAATAGACAGGTTATCGACGAGACTTTTAAGCAAAGGCGTGAAAAGATGTCTCTGTCAGGACCAACTACTGACACATATCATCTGCCCTACGTAGAAAAGAAGACCAGACCAATCCCCGGGATGCCCCTGTCACGCCCTGGCAGGGTGCCTCCTGGCTTCTTTGTCGATATACAAATAAGCCCCGATTTACCAACTAGTACCACACAAAATGAAACGAGAGTTTGTAGTAGCCCGCATTGAAGCTTCCACGGATGGCAGCCCGTACGTATATGTCACGTTCAACGACCCAAAGGACTACAAGCCCGACAGGCCGATGAGCCCCTTTGGCCAGAACACCATGGCGTTTTCCTCAATAGAGGACATGATGAAGAACATGCCAAAGGTGATGGCAAGTATGCCCGGCATGTTGGGAGGCGGCCTGACCGACACCCCGATCATAAAAGCCAGCATGAAGGAGTATCAGGACATGGGGATAAAGGTGGGCGACAAGGTCACGATCGAGGTACAGAAGGTAGAATCTTCAGGCGTCTGAGCGAACCCTTAATTTAAATACGCATTCAGCGGTATACCTGCTGTTTGGAAAAACAAGAGCGTAAGGTGCGCGCAGAGGTCAAGCTGCCACTCATACTAATCCACACCCCCTTTGGCCTGGATTTCTTTGACAGGGTGGCAAAGATGCCCGGCGCAAAGGCGTGGGCCAAGGTAAACACGTACTTTATGCCCCTGATAACCGTCCTTGCGATTTTCCTCATTATAGGCTCGCTTGCGGTGCTCTTTGCAAACTCTGAAGCAAGGGCAGGCATCCGCGGCGTCGGTCCGCAGGCAAACCTGCTCATACCGGGCCTCAACCCGTACCTGCCCATAACGTACGGGTGGGCGGCGCTTGTAATAACAATCATAATCCACGAAGCCGGCCACGGCATCGTCGCTCGGGTCTACAACATACGCGTGGACTCGACTGGGCTCGTGCTGTTGCTCGGCATACCGATAGGCGCGTTTGTCAACATTGAAAGGGACGAGCTTGCCAGGGCGACCCTCAAGCAAAAGAGCGCGGTTTTGACTGCCGGCCCTCTCAACAACATGATACTTGCAGCCGCATGTCTCGTCGCGCTTTTCCTGGTAATGTCCACCCTCACTCCGCTCCCGCCGGCTCCCGGCGAGCCCCGGTTCGGCATAGCGGTAGTCAGTGTCAGCCCCGGCTCGCTTGCCCAGTCTATAGGACTACCGCAGGGCGCAGTCATACAGGAGGTAGCAGGCCAGCAGGTAAAGCAGCTTGAGGACCTTGGAAACGTCCTGAGGGCAAACCTGGGCAAGACCATAGACATCACGTGGGTCGAAAGGACAGGCGTCAACAACAATAATGCTGCCGCTCCCACGACGGTGACAAAGTCAGTGACGCTTCCCGACTCTGTCGAGCCGGGCAAGGGCATCTTGGGCGTCGGCGTGACGATACTTACTCCTGATGCCGGCGCGGTCCTGGAAAGGTACAAGGGCGCGTTCAGCTCAAACCCGCTTGCGATACTCCTTCCGCCGACGATACAGGAAGGAATAGTTCCGTACTCTGACCTGATGACGCCAAAGTACGAATCGTCTATCGGCCCGGTGTGGTCGCCGCTTGCAAACATGCTGTTCTGGCTGTGGTTCGTCAACTTTAACGTGGGCATATTCAACGCGCTACCTATTGGCCCGCTCGACGGTGGCCAGCTTTACAGCTCGCTCATCGAAAAGAAGGTCAAGTCGCAGGTGCTTGCCAGAAACGCCGCCATGATGCTCACGATAGTGATGGTGGCAATCGTAGCGGCGTCGATACTGCTGCCGTACGTGATTTAGAGAGAGAAAGAAAGACGTACGGAAAGCAGCTGCAGGGATCAACCTAGATTCTGGGAGAAAACGGCGAGGTAACTTGGGCCATTCCCGATCTGTCCACTACATCCCAGTGCTCTGCAATCCTGCCGTCCTCAATCCTGTACAGGTCGGCAGATCTTGTGGTAACTCTTTTGCCTGTTTGCTTGCTAGTAGCAGTCGTAGTCAGCATGACAAACACTCTGTCATCTTCAGCAACAATATGGTCTATTGTCGTGTGCGAATCTGGGAATTCCTGAAAGAATCTTTGCCGGTGTTCTTTAAAGCTCTCTACTCTCATCACATTTTGATTATTCCTTATCGGGTTTTGTCCAAAGTACTTGTCAGCGCCTGCAACGTCGTGTCTGTTCAACGTATCCTCGATAAAGTCGCGCACAAGCTGCTTGTTCTTTTCCAACAACTCTGATGGTTGATGAGCTGCCGCTTTGCTCATGCCAATCTTTAGAAATCAAAGCTATTAACTTTGGCAGTTTTTTCCAACCAAGCTGGCAAGCATGACATCACCACATTTTTCATAGATAAAAGTAACCACAAGGCAGTAGCAATCGACGCGCAAAAGGTCGTCATTTCGCACACCGCGTTTGCAGAAGAACTAATGAAAAGTTCTGCTGCAGAGCTGGTGGTTCTCGCAGAGTACTGCATGTTTGCGTCTGTGAGAGAATCTGATAAAAGGTAAAATGCACGTTTCGCCTATCCTGAAACAACTAATGCGGATAGAATTCTTGGTTGTGGCTGTAGCCGCGTTTGTATTCTTTCTATTGTTTGCCCCAGTCGTACCCTTGATGCACAGCCAGCCGTCGAATGCCCCTCCGCCGTCAGCACCATTGGCCTTCTCGGGGTCAATAACACGGGCTACCCTACAGGTAGGGCTGGAAATTAACGGCCTTGGAGCGCCAAGTTTCAGGGCATAGCTTTGCATCTTTATCAGCAGCATGTACGCGACAGGGTTTGAAAACTCGAAAAGATAAGAAACAGCGAGTTCACCCTTAACATGCGGCAGTGACAGCATGAAAGGCGACAATGATAGCTCCTCGTTCTCTGATGTTGCGGAGAAGTCTGCAAGCTACTATGATAGAAATGCCCAGAGCTATTCGGAGAGCAATCAAAATCCGGCAGACTTTATAGATGAATTTCTGGAATACTTGCAGAATGGCAATGGCAAAGTCGTCCTTGACCTCGGCAGCGGGCCGGGCGTCAACGCAGGATACATGCATTCAAGGGACTTGCAAGTCATCGGGATAGACCTGTCCGAAAAGATGGTCGAGTATGCAAAAAGCAGGCATCCCAATATTGAATTTCGATTAGGCGACATGACAAAGCTGCCGTTTCCAGCCGACAGCTTTGACGGCATACTTGCTTCGTATTCCTTGATACACTTGACAAAAGACGCGGTTGTTTCGGTATTGGCAAGACTCTATGAGATTCTAAGGCCGGGCGGGATAATCTATCTGTCCGTCCAGTCTGGCAAATCCACGCAAGGATTTTTTTCTCACCCTTTGATTCCAGGTGATCAGGTATTCCTCAACATATTCGCCAAAGAAGAGATTTTTGGTTTACTATCAAAAAATGGGTTTGAAATAGTCTCCCAGCATGAAAAGCTGCCCCAGGGCAAGGTATTCAATTTTACAAAACTGTTCATAATTGCCAGAAAACCAGAGCCTTTGCAAAGAACTTGAGCAACAAACTAGCAGTAAAAGAAGATAGGTAACTATTTTCCAAAGAATTGAAATACATCCGCCGCTAACTAATGCATTGCCATGCAGGACGACAAGGCGACTACGCGTTTTCATTTACGCTTGTATGTCTTGCTATGGTGCTATGGCATCAATGTGTCAGCAATCCGGCTTTCCAATCCATCGGATAGCGAACTTTTGGATTTCGTAGAGAGGATAACGATTCTTCTCAAGAAACACAAGAATCAGGTGCTGCCAAGTTTGGTCCTGATTCCATCAGGACTGATAAACAATTTGAATTATCTTGCCGCGTAACGATAAGGCGTTTGAGTCTCTGTCCTTTCAATGGGATCAGACGTTGACAGATTATGTTTTTTAACATACGCGTGAATCAGGCCATAGGAGACCAGACACCAGCAGAGGCAGCGAGCATCAACCTGAATTTGAAAGAAAACAAGACGGAATCGCTAATGAGGCAAGCAGCAGTTCATGCAAAAGACGAGATAGTTAGCCCGGTTGTAAAGGGTCTAGGTGTTAGAATCCACAAGGTAACAGTCCTGAATGAAAAAGACTGCATCAAGGTCAGGCAGAAAGGCTGGCTGGACAAGAAGGACGGGGTAGAAATTCACGACATTCTGAGAGTACAGGGTTTTAGCTGGCTGGCAAACGGTAAGGATAGCTGTTGGATTAAGATGCGAGTCTAGAACAATTTTCGTGAATTATATTAAGATGGTTCATTATCTGCAATTCGGGATTTATGATGATTGCAGACATGCTGGCTATACAAGAAGCGTTTTCTGTCATATCTATTAGCGACCGAAAGACAATTCTCGCTTTTG
>NZ_CAMLDP010000028.1 GCF_946478925.1 uncultured Nitrososphaera sp.
AAGCGTTACGATGCAGATTCCCGTGACAATCGAAGAGCACCCGTAGGCCCCTGCCCAACCTTAATAGCGACTTTTGTCAAAACACTTGCGTGAAATACGCCAAGGTATCAGGCGAGCTCCCCGGGCCGATAGCTTCTGATGTTATTTCCTCTGTGAAAAAGAACTGCTACGACTCGACGTTCACGTACCCGCTCGTCATCGCAAGCGGCAGCGGCTGCGTGATAAAGGACGTCGACGGCAACTCGTTTCTTGACTTTACGTCAAACATCGGCGCCTGCCCACTGGGCTACTCGCACCCAGACGTCACCGGGGTGCTTGCCGAAATGAGCAGAAACGGCGCGCACAAGATTGCCGGACAGGACTTTTACTGCAGGGAGCACGCCGGCCTTGCAGAACAGTTCGTCTCCGTGCTCCCAACAGGCTTCAAGGCGTTCTTTATCAACTCTGGCGCGGAGGCAGTCGAGAACGCGGTAAAAGTGGCGTATAGAAAGAGGTTTGCAGAGGGCCGGCCGGTCCTCCCTGGAGTTTCGTGCACCGGCGCCTTCCACGGAAGGACGCTTGGCGCGCTGTCGTTTACGTACAGCAAGCCCGTGCAAAAGGCCGGCTTTCCCGAGCTAGCCGTTTTGCGGATAAAGTTCTGCACGTCCGACGGCGACTCGGAGATAGATGCCGTCGAAAAGATGCTTGCGGAAAACGACGCGGCGTTTGTCATTACCGAAATAGTGCAGGGGGAAGGCGGCTACAACATCGCAAGCCAGCAGTTCGTGCAGAACCTGCGCAAGGCGACGGAAAAGCGCGGCGTGCCCCTGATACTTGACGAAGTCCAGTCGGGCATGGGCCGGACGGGCAAGTGGTGGGCATTTGAGCACTATGGCGTCGTACCGGACATCATGAGCGCGGCAAAGGCGCTGCAGGTGGGCGCAACCGCGTACAGAGGCGACTATGACCCCGGCCAGCAGGGCATCCTTTCAAGCACGTGGGGCGGCGGAAGCAGAATAGACCTTGCGGTGGGGGCAACAGTTATCGAGGTGATAAAGCGCGACAGGCTCCTTGCCAACGCGCTTGTGATGGGCGAGCGGCTGAAAAAGGGGCTTGCAGATATTGTGGGCAAAAAAGGCATAATCGACGTGCGCGGCCTCGGACTCATGATAGGGGTAGAGTTTGATACAAAGGAAAACCGGGACTCGGCGCTCCAGCAGGCGTTCCGGCGCGGCCTCCTGCTGCTTCCCGCCGGCCAGAAAGCAATGCGCGTGATACCCCCTCTTGTCATAACCGGCGAGGAAGTCGACGAGGGGCTCGAACTGATGACGAGCCTCTAGTACGCCGCATACTCGTCCCCGAGGACCTGCGCCGCTATCTTTAGCTCAAGCACCTCGTTTGCGCCCTCGTAGATGATGGTCGCCCGCGAGTCGAGAAAATGGCGCGCCACGCGGGCAGTTTTCCTGTATCCTGCAGAGCCGAAAACCTGCATCGACCTGTTGGCGCATTCAAATGAGTGGTTGCTTGCGTGGAACTTTGCAATAGCCGCAAGCCTGTCTGCCTCTGCCCTGAGCGCAGTGTATTCCCTGTCCTGCCTACCAAGCCTGTCGAGCCATTTTGTGTCGGTTTCTTTCAAATTTTCAACGTATTCGTGAAGCCTCTGCCTTGCAGCCGCCGCCCTGTAGACCAGCCAGCGCGAGCTTTCAATGTCCGTCGCAATCCTTGCGACGTGCTCCTGTATCAATTGCTTTTTCGCTAGCGCGCCTCCGTGCTGGTGGCGCGACTTTGCATATTCTGCCGATTCTGCAAGGCAGTCTTCCATGACGCCGACTGCGCCGGCGGCCACGCTGAGCCTGCCGTCGATGAGCGCGCTGTGCGCGACGCTCAGGCCCTCACCCTTTTTTCCAAGCAGGTTCTTTTTCGGGACGATGCACCTGTCAAAGTAGACCTCGGCGTTTTTGACTGTGAGAAGGCCCATCTTGTTCTTCATCTCCTCCGTGCGGAGTCCCTCCGCGTCGCCGTCTATTATGAACGCCGACACCCTGCCGGTGGACGGGTCTTTTGCGTACGTAGTCATCACACCGGCAAAAGTGCCGTTTCCTATCCAGTGCTTTTTGCCCTTCAGCACGAACCCTTTTGGCGTTTCCTCAAACGTCGTCGTCATCGCGGCAGGGTCGCTCCCGGCAGCCGGCTCTGTGAGCGCAAACGCCATCGCCTTTTTGCCTGTGGCAGTGTCTGGCAGGTATTCTCTCTTTTGCTCTTCGTTGCCCCACCCCTGCAGCACCAGCTGCCCTATCGAGGTGTGCGCGGAAAAGAACGTACGAAGTGAGCTTCCTTCCTGACCTATCCTTTCAATTGCCAGCGCGTACGTGAGCATGTCAAGGCCAAGGCCGCCGTACTTTCTTGATATGGGGCAGCCGGTCATTCCTATTTTGCCGAAAACCGGGACGATCCTGTCGTTGAGCCTTTCGGCAAGGTAAGCCTCGTCCTCGTACGGCCTTATCTCCTTGCACGCCGCATCAACCCTGCCGAGGAACTCTTGCTGCCTTTTTGAAACCTCAAAATTCATCTCGGAAATGTCAGAATAATAGCCAGGCACGCCGGACTGAAATTCGCAGCGTAGGTATAAAAGCGAGGCTGCGGGAATTTCGGCAGATGAAGTTTTCCGAGTTTGCAATCGGCCAGGAATTTTCCGCGTCTTTGACGATAACCGAGGCCGACTTTCACACTTACATCGCTTTTGCCCGCACGAGAAACGTCCTGCACGAAAACAAAGAGCTTGCGGAAAAAGAGGGCATCAAAGGCACGCTTGTACCGGGCAGGGCGGTCATCGCAAGGGCTGAAGGGGAAATGACGCGCCTGCCTGCGTTTTCAGACTGCGTCATGCTCCTGTACGGGATGGACGGCGACCCCGAGTGGGCAGGGCGCCAGACGCGCTTTATGGGCGAGGTGTACGCCGGCGACACGCTTGACGCCAGGTACAGAGTGGCATCAAAAAAGGAGGAAAAGGGATACGGGATATTGCGAGTCGACTATGAGATAAAAAACCGCTCCGGGAAAACCGTAGTCGTGTCGAGGGGCAACCTGTACCGGATAAAGATCTAGTTTACGAGTGCAAATCGCACTCCACGCGCATTACTTCTTTTATACACACGCGTGTGCGCGTTTCCAGTGGACTACAAATACAAGCGTAGTTGTAGCAGTTTTTAGTTCTTTTATTGTAGGCTTGTCAAACAGCTTCCGACACATAGGCAAAAAGAAGAAAAGGAGAAGATGATGAGGGCATCATCATCATCCTTTGAATCTACGGCATGTTAGTTGGTGAAGAAGCCCTCATTATTTCTAGCTCGGACTAGGGACGCGGAAACGTCACGATGCTGTGCCCATCCTTATCTCTCAACATGTTTACAGTCCCATAGATGGACTGCCCTACAAAATGATTTGAGGTATCCTTTGGATCTAGCATGATGGTTATTGTGCTGAGTTTGTCTATTATTATGACTGTCTTGACGTTCGTCCACGTGATGGCGTGGTTAAGGGCTACATCGACGGTTCCTGCTATCGTGGTGGTCCCGTTGGCGTTCAGTTGAATTGACGTGTTATTGCTTGCAGGATGAAAGTTGCTGATCTCGTGTACATGGCGATTGCTGGCGTCAAGATGAACCTTTGTGAACTTTACGTCAAGGAGCGTTATATTCCCATTTTCAGCTTTTAGATGCCATGCCCCGCTAAGGATAAAGGTTTTTGGAGGCACGACGGACGCATTCATAGTGGCAGTTGAATTCATTGACGACGATGACGATGGCGACATCATGTTGCTGCCGGTCGTGTTTGAAGGTGCCATTGATGAAGTCATGTTGTTGATATTTCCTGCCTGATTATCCGCAGAAGATGCAGGGAGGATCAAACCTGCAATATAACCCGCGGCTGAAAACGTGCCAAGCCCCGTCGCGTTTACAGGGCCAGTCGCTAAAACCGACGAGTTAGAGTTGGTCATCATTGATGATGAAGTCATGTTGTTTGATTCTGTCGCATTCTGTGCCAGAATTTGCTTGGGGGCCAGAACTCCCATCAACGAGAGTGCCGTTCCAAGTACTATGCTAACCATCATCAGGGTTGCAATGGTTTTTGTTAACATTGGTTCGGTTATCCTGCCAGCGTGTTTAACCCTTACTCAACCATGGTACAGAGAATAAAAATAGTCTACGAGCCATTACTATTGTTGTTCAAAATGGGAGATCAAGAGAGATGAAGTGGATCACAAGAGAGCACGCAAAAGTGGACAGGATTGCCTGTCCCTGGCTGATAAAGAATTTTGTGGACAAGGATGCAGAATTTCTTTTTGTTCCAGCTGACAAAGTCGTTCAGACTGCCAGAGAAGCAAACGCGACGCCCTTTGACGTGCCTAACGTAGAACTGGGACATCATGGAGAAGAGTGCTCATTTGACGCCATAGTGAAAAAGTATGCTCTTTATGAAAAAGAGCCTGCGCTGGTAGAATTGTCTAAAATTGTCCGGGGTGCAGATACTCCCAACAGGACGTTGACGCCGCAGTCAGAAGGACTGGTTGCAATAGCCACGGGATTCAGCATGAATTCAAAAGATGATCATGACAACATGGCCAAGCAGTTCCACGTTTACGATGCCCTTCTGACATTCTGCAAAAGCCACGCGGGCAGAGCATAGAGAGAGACAAAAGAAAGACTTGATGCTGGAATGGCTCTCTAGGGACGGCAAGCTCGTACTAGCGGCCAGGATGATAAGGACATTTGCGTACGGCTTTCTTTCAATCGTGCTTGCCATATACCTCAAGACAATAGGGTTTGACAATGTCCTCATAGGATTAGTCCTGGCTGCGACGCTAGTCAACAGCGTCATATTTACTCTGGTGGCAAGTTTTTACGCAAACAGGATTGGCAGGCGCAACACCCTCGTTATTTATGCGGCGTTGATGTCGGTAGCCGGGCTGGTATTCGTCGTAACTGACAACCATGCCGCGTTGATTGGCGCTGCCCTTGTGGGAACAATCAACGTGACGGGATCGGAGACAGGCGCTTTTCTCTCGATAGAGCAGGCACTGCTTCCCCAGACTGTACGCGACCAAAAGAGGCGCACCCTGGCATTTGCGCTTTACAACATGGCCGGAACCTTGGCCATGTCGGCAGGTGTACTCTTGTCAGGCTTGCCATCTATTTTTCAGCAGCAACAACAAGGCTTGAATCAAATCGAATCCATAAAGCCCCTTTTTCTCTTGTACAGCCTTCTTGGCATTGTAGTGCTTGCCATCTATATGTCACTTTCAAAGAAAGTTGAATCGATGGCAAACGAGTCCCTGGCAGCCAAAAAACAAATGCCATTATCGCCCGCATCAAAGAAAATTGTCGGCAAATTGTCCGGACTGTTTGCAGTAGACGCATTTGCCGGCGGCTTTGTAATTCAAAGCATCGTATCTTTCTGGTTCTATACCAAATTCGGCGCTGATTTGGCCGCTCTGTCATTAATTTTTTCAGCTGCCGGGGCGTTGACGGCGCTTTCCTTTCTAGCTGCAGCAAAAATCGCAGACAGGATCGGGCTCATAAATACGATGGTCTTTACCCACATACCGTCCAACGTATTTCTGATACTTGTAGGATTTGCTCCTTCGCTGCCTCTGGCAATTGCATTTTACCTGACGAGAATGGCTCTGTCACAGATGGACGTTCCCACAAGGCAATCCTATATCGTCTCTGTTGTAGCCGAAGAAGAAAGGACGCCTGCGGCTGGAATTACCAACATATCCAGGAATATTTCTCAGGCAGTATCGCCATCCTTGACTGGCTACATCCTGCAGGCTTTGCCTGCACTAGCCGCTCCTTTTGTCTTTGGCGGGGCGCTAAAGATCGCGTATGACATAGCCTTGTACCTTAATTTCAGAAACATCAAACCATCTGAAGGAAAAAAGTCTGGATAGCTGCTATGGGCTCTGCTAGTGCTCGGTGATGATGGGATTCGAGCCAGAACCGCTGGTTGTTGTCAATCGCAGGCTATCGCGCGTTAATCAAGTTTGGACACGCCGTCATTGTTCCCCGAAGCTCTCTGTGACGGTCTGTAAATAAATTTGCATGTCATAGACTCAAATGTTTGATTTATTGTCTAACCAAGGCTTGGGTAAATTGCACAGCCAATCATTTCTTCCACAAATGTCGAGTGCAAACCTTAGTCATTGCAGGATCTATTGAAAAACAATTATCCAAAACTTGAGAAATTTTAAACAGAGTTACTCTTCTCAACGCTTTAAAACATTGGCCACAAGATAACGCGAGATGTTGAATAGCATCATGAAAAACAAAACGGCATTCCTATCGATGTTGGTACTGGGTGCCGTAATAGCAACATACGCCTTTGGCACGCCTGTCCACGCGTTTGCTTCCGGCAGCGGCGGGAACGGTGGTAACGGCGGCAATGGTGGAAACGGAGGTAACAGCTATGGTTCCGGCAATGCCGGCGATGGAGGAAACGGTGGTAACGGTGGAAATGGCGGCGATGCCATTGGCGATGCAGTCGCCGGAAATGGCGGCGACGGAGGCAATGGTGGAAATGGCGGCAATAGTTTCGGTTCAGGCGATGCCGGCAACGGTGGTAATGGCGGCAACGGCGGAAACGGTGGCGACGCAAGCGGCAGCAGCGACGACGAAGAAGAGAGCAACTGGCAGTACGACAGCTGCGGCTGCTGAGTCTCTAACGCAGAATAACGAGAGGATGACGTTTCCTCTCTTTTTTCTTTCTCTGAAGCAAGTTTCTGGATACGCACTATCATCATCCTTCTTTGCGCCACGGCGCGTACGAATAAAATGAAAAATTGTACACTGCACGCCGGCCTTGCATCATCATCAACCGCCACTACTACTATCATACACAAAAATGATCTGCGAAAATAAATAGTCTGTCGCGCTTGCAAAGCTAGTTGCCTGCGACCGGTAGAGTCAGCGTGGGCTGGCAGATTGTCTTTACGTTCCTACCAATTCCGGACTTGTGGGCATTTTACAGGATCAAGAAGCTGCAAAAATACGTGCTGTACGTAGTTTTGCCGTCCATTGTTTTGTCAATCATCATGGTTTCATACATTATTGCCACAGAAAGTCGTTTCATGCCATGGGGGCACAACGGTCTTGCATTTGGTAACAACACTGATGCGGCAGAAACCGCATCAATCATGGGCAATGCGATAGGCTGGGGCCTTCAGGGTTTTCCGTCTACCTTGTAATTATCTGGTCGAAAAGGCACAACCAAACCTTCGATACTTTGTCTTTGTAAACTTGCCGCGGCGGGATTCTGACCCTAGAACCCCGCTTTTTTCATCTTCGAGCCGCAGTTAGGGCACGACACCTTGTTGTGCTTGGTGCCGCAGTTCAGGCAGTAATAGTCGATGCCGCTCTTTTGGCCAAAGGGGTTTCCAAACATCGACCCTTGCTGGCCGCCAATCTGCTTCATGAAGCGGTACCTGCGGTAGTATGCGATGCCAAAGATGACGGGCAAGAGCACCATGAGCGAGTAAGGAAAGTCGATGAACATGGTGATTACGATGCTTATTGCAAAATAGATTCCAAGCCAGATCATTTGCTGGTATAGGAACCGCTTTGCGCCTGCGTCCATCGTGATATACATCACATGTGTTACATATATGCAAGTCGGATGCGGCTCAACCTTGTTCCGGCACAAGGTGGAACATGGCGTGGCCGAGGAGCTTTTCGTGCACGTGCGCGTCCTCGTCTGACAGGAACACGGTGCTGCAGCGTTCGCAGTAAAACAGCCTGTCGTCGTGAACCAGTGTTCCGGAACCCTGTTCCATAATATGATGATGTGTCGCTGGACTGCAGCTATAAATGCTGTGGGTTGACATTGTAGACGCGCCGCGGAAAACGTGTTCACCCTTGTCCTCCTTCAACAAAATCGAGGAGCGTCCGTTGCGCCTCATGCTTCCCGGGGTGGCTCAGGTTGGTCACGCGCAGGCCGACCTTTCTGACCGGCGCGCCAAGGTCGAACCTGTCGACCAGCTGCGGTATTGCGGCAAGTATGCTCTCGCGCCTCTGCTGCGGGCCCTGGTACGACATCTCCCTCGTCTCGATTGAAAAATCGGCCCTCACTATCTTGGCACCCACCGTGCGGAACAGGTAGCCGTGCCCTGCCACCCTGGCGTACAGCTCGTCAGAAAGAGCGGTCAGCTCTGCAAGGACTTCCTTTCTGTCCTTTGCGTACACCTCTAGGCTGTGCTCAGTGCTTATCGAGACGTGGTCCTCCCTTGGGACTACCGGCTCGCTTTCTGCGCCCGTCGCCACCTGCCACATCCACAGCCCGTTCCTGCCAAATCGCGACGTGAGCTTTTGCACGTCGCAGGCCGCAAGCTGGCCTATCGTGGAAATGCCGATCTTTTTCAGCTCCTGCTGGGTCTTGGGGCCGATGCCAGAGATCCTACCTACCTCAAGGGGCGCAAGAAAGTCCTGCAGCCTGTCAGGGTAGGCCACGGTGACTCCATCCGGCTTTTTGAAATCCGACGCTATCTTGGCTGCCGACTTGGACGGCGCCACCCCTATCGAGACCGACAGGCCGCACCCCTCTTTTACCGCCCTCTTGACCGCCGACGCGTACTCGTGGGGACTTGCGTCGCCGACTCTACCGGTGCAGTCGAGAAATGCCTCGTCTATACTTGCCTGCTCTATCACGTCTGCAAACCCTGAAAGGACTTGCATCACCTTCTCAGACACCTGCTTGTAGTACGCAATGTCGACGGGCCGAAGCTCCATGTCGGGGCACAGAGCAAGCGCCCTTGCAAGGGGCATGGCCGACCTGACGCCGAACCGGCGCGCCTCGTACGAGCAGGACGACACCACGCCCCGCGTTATCTTGCCGACGGGCTGGTCCGTCATTATCACGGCGTGCGGCCTGCCCCTGAGGGCTTGCTCGCGCAGCTCCTCGCAGGAGGGGTAGAACGCGTTGAGGTCGACGCAGAGGACCATCCTGCTGTTGCCCGGCCACCTCGGCGCAGGCACGGGCAGGGCAGGCGCAGGCATGGGGCCCGAGTACTTGCGCTCTGGCAGGCCGAGGTGTACAAGCGCGGCGTTTGCGCCTCCCGGGCTGTCTGCAATTATTATAGACATGTCGATCTGGCTGTCCTGCCCTGCTTCTCTGAGGGCCTTTTCAAGCTCGGCCTTCCAGTTGCCGCCGTCGCCTGCCAGCCTGAGGAAAATGAAATCCGACGTGATGGCTGCCTGCGCGCTCTTGCCGCCGCTCCTCCAGTACAGGGCCGCGCCGTGCTTTCTCAGGATGTTGTAAGCGGTATCCTGAAACCACGAGGGGTGGGAAAAGTCCAGAATTGCCGAGTAGCCGTGGTAAGTGCACGTGGCAAGCACCCTCTCAAGCCAGCGCTGCCCGTCGGACAGCGCGAGCCCCTGCGGCGCCCTGACTACAACTGCAAGCGTCTTTTCCTCTATCGGCCTGAAGGCTTCAAGCAGGTTCCCTAGCGCGCCGTCCTCTTCTGCTACTGCTGTTGTTGTCGTGGCCTGCTCTGGTATCCTGACAACAAAGCGAAAGCCTTCCGGCGTCTCATGCGCCCACCTCCAGAACGAGTGCTCGTAGGTGGCCGG
This sequence comes from uncultured Nitrososphaera sp., assembly GCF_946478925.1. The sequence continues at coordinate 9,600 of NZ_CAMLDP010000028.1, forward strand.
CACGCCCACCTCGACTGCGTCAAACACCCGGGAATAGTGGGAAAGGTAGTCCTTTGGCGCAAGGGCTTGAGGATAAAAGTTACCAAACCTCCATCCCGCGCACCCGACGAAATGCCGCAAGTGCACAAGAGCTTGTCCCGGCCCTTATAATGTGACGTATACCTCCGGGAGAGGGAGAGAGGGTATATGTCTCAGGCCGCGTCTATGCCAGCCTTTCTGGCGTACTCTATCACGGGGTGGCATGAATAGCAGTAATTGCACCGGATGCACAAGTAGGCCGTGCGCTTGCCGCACCACTTGCACTCGCTGTACTGTGGCTTTAGCGGTGAGAGGTACTCGTGCATGATGTGATATTAGATGATTGTCGATTCAGATAGATGACCTTTTCCCTCGTGCAGGTTCAAATACCTGCCAATGGCAACCAATGCTGTCATTATAATATGCCAACTGCCAAGATCCAGACAAAGCACGGCGACATTGCAATCGAGTTCTTTCCGGAAGTTGCGCCCAAGCACGTCGAGAATTTCAAAAAGCTTGCATCAAGCGGCTTTTTCGACGGCACGCTGTTCCACAGAATAGTGCCCGGGTTTGTAATCCAGGGAGGCGATCCTCTGACAAAGAGTGCGACAAACAAGGGCCGGTGGGGGACGGGAGGCCCGGGATGGAGCGTAAAAGCCGAGTTCAACAAGACCAAGCACTCGCGGGGGGTGCTGTCGATGGCCCGGTCGATGGATCCAAACAGCGCCGGCTCGCAGTTCTTTATCGTGCTGAAAGACTCTAACTTTCTCGACGGCCAGTACACGGTCTTTGGCAAGGTGACTTCGGGGATGGAAGTCGTCGACAAGATTGCAGCGCTAAAAACCGACGCAAACGACGCCCCTGCGGACCCCGAGCAGGCCAGGATGACAAAGGTCACGTACAGCGATTAATATCTAGTTAGAGTAGCCGGCGATGACTGCCTTTAGCATCGCCACCCACGCCCTTTTGTTCACTGGGTCGCTGACGCCAAGCATCCTGTTAATCGCAAGGCCGTCGTAGAGCGCGACGAGTGCCATCGCAAGGCCGAGGGCGTCAACGTCCTTTCTGATAAAGCCCTCCTCGGTTTTCTTTTTGAGCCCTTCCAGTACATGTTCGTGGACCTTGAGGTGGTGCTCGTACATCACCTTTTTGAGCCGGGGGTTTCTGGTAGACTCGACTACCATCTCTAGCAACACTTTGTCGTTTCCGCGCTCGCGCCGGCGGATGTTGTCATAGATCTCTTCTGCGTCAGAGGCGGCGTTTTCCTTCTTTGTGAACAGGTGCGCGTCCTGATTGTCGCCCGCCTTCATGTTCCTCTCACATACGCCCAGAAAGAGCTCCTCCTTGCTCTTGAAGTATAGATATAGCGTGCCCTTGCTCAGGCCCAGCCGGCGCGAAATGTCGTCCATCTTGGTCTTGTCGTAGCCGGTCTGCGAGAAACTCTCCATCGCAGCCTGGACTATCCTGTCGCGCACCTGCGCCTTGTGTGCGCTTGTCACCTTGGGCATATTCCTCTCAAGCTCCCTCCCAGGATGCTCACGGTAGTTGATTGCTGCCGGGGGCTAATAAGTATACTGACTGGTCGGTCATTTTTCTTTGCCGCGCAGGGAGAATATCTTACTTTATCCTGTCAAGGAGGCCCGGATTTTCCAGCAGCGCGTTGTTGTACGCCCTCTCGCTCAGCTTGTCGGCCTCGCTGTTATACTTGCGGGGGACCCATGTTATCGAGACATCGCGGAACTTTTTCTTCAAGAGCGCGGCCTTTTGGAAGAGGGGGATTATCTGCTTGTTTTTCACCCGGAACTCGCCGTTCATCTGGCTGACTACAAGCTGCGAGTCGCCCTTGACTTCGACCCTGCGAGAGGAATAGCCGTTTTCGTCGAGCCACTCAAGCGCCCTTATGAGGGCGGTGTACTCGGCTACGTTGTTTGTGGCGCCGGCGGACATTGGCTCTGCCGCCACTCCAGAATCGCTGTGCACGAGCCGGCCTTCCTCCTTGACGAGGTAGGCATAGCACGCAATGCCGCCCGGGTTTTTCGGCAGGCACAGGCCGTCAAAATACACCTCGACGATAGTATTAGTCTCGCTCACAGACGTGCTATTGTTACGCGGGCCTCATTATCACTATATCGCCCGTCAAGTTGTCAAGCTTGTCCCTGGCGGCGTTTGTCACGTTCTCTATGACGGGGTTGTCGCCTATCTTTCTGGCGCCCTGGACTATGCCGGAAAAGAAGGTCTGCCACCCAAGGCCGATTATGGCAAGGACTACTATTCCAACCACTATCCACGTCAGTACTCCCATGCCGGGAATGCGCAAAAAATGGTATTAAGAATTCAGGAGAAAGGTTCTGTAAGTATCCACCAGGCTAAAGGCAAAGGCAGTGGCGTGGAAGGGAGATCAGAGGGAACTGGCGATCCAAAAAAATGTCGCCAGCTCGCGTCTGACCCCGATTAGACTTTTGGGGGAAGGTTATGGAATCGCGTACCTTCTGCCCCTAGTTTTCTTGTTATTCATTAAAACCATTGCGTGTACAATGTACTCTTTTTATTGCTGAAAAATGTATAGTATGCAGAATATTGATTTTTCACGACAGAATCTCGTCTAAAAACTATCCGCCAAGCTTGAAACTATTAACTAGTCAGCATATCGTGTATTATAGCGGCACTGCGAATTGAAACAGTCTTGAGGCTGTGAGCGTCATTAAACCATCGCCATCCTTTTTTTTAGTTTATGATGAACCAATTCAATATAACTTGAGACCGGTGTGCGCTCCTGTAACTTTGTTGTGAAATATAATATAGCAAGGGGTAAATTTGGCAGCTGTCGATGCCTTTTCTTTGCGCCGTGCGACTATTGCCGATGGCCGTCTCCGGCTACAGGCACACGGACAACGACAAGAGAAGCAGGCAGGAACTGCTGGAAGAGATAGCGAAGCTGAAGGAAAAGCTAAAGGCAAAAGATGAGGAAATAGGGCTTCTCAAGAAGAGGCTTGCGCTTTACAAGACGTTAAAATAATGAGAGAGAAGAAAAGAAAAGAAAAGAAAAGAAAGGAAGGGGAAGATGGGGGCGGCCGTCTGTCTGATTGCCTGCCTTAACCCATCGTGAAGACGACCTGGACGTTCATCGTGACCTGCTGCTGGCCCGGAAGTATCGGGGTCGGTACTGGCGCTCCGCCAACTGCTGCCTCGGAAAAGCTCTTGTAGGCGACTGGGAAGTAGACGTCGCCCAGGTTTATCGACTGGACGCCCGTGACGTTCATGTTCACCGCTGCTGCGGCCTTGTCTGCGCGGCTCCTTGCGTTGTCGATCGCCTTTGCAATGAGGCTGTCGCGGATCTCCTGCTGCATTTCATCCGAGATGAAGAAGTATGCACCGTTCACGTTGTTTGCGCCTGCGCCTACGGCCGTGTCAATTATCTTGCCGACGTCAGAGCTTGCGTCAACCGTCACCGTTACAGAGTTGACTGCCTTGTAGCCGGTTATCACGTCCTTTGGCTCGCATCCTGGGGGTCGCGGGTAGATGTCGATGCACACAGGGTTTGTCGAGCCGTATATCGGAAAGACGCTGTACTGGCTGGTGGCGATCTGGCTGTCGGTGATGCCGAGTGCCTTGAGCGCATCAATCACCTTCTGCATCAGTTGGGCGTTTGCAGCGACCGCGTCCTTTGCGGTTGTGCTGTTTGTCTCGACGCCGATTGTCACGCTGACTTTGTCAGGTGTGACATTGGTGCTTGATGTGCCGGTGGTGCTCACGGTAGGCTTGGTACTGTTGCCGTTGTTGTTCTGTGCTGGCTGCTGTTGCGCAGCTGCTGTCATTGATTGGCCGCCAAGTATGCTGGCCGCCACGAGGCCGATTGCAAGTATGCCTGCAATCAGCACAATATTGCGGTTGTTCTTCATGTTCTGGTATGACATGACGCCCTATATTACAAGGGTAGGATAACTAAGCCTAGGGTTCAGAACGCGTTCCAAGGGGCTGTTCTGCGTTCCAGAACGGCTGTTTTATAGTCAGTTGACGAGCTATCTTGCAGGCCGTTTTTTTATAAATATTATATCAGAGCTTGTAAAAATTATGCACCCTAAAATGATAATACGCTATCTGTCGAAATTGGCCGTAAAAAATGAAACGCAGACACCAAAAAGGGTGTTCTAAAGTGTAGATTAATGATGTATAGGTTGGTTAATAATGACGGTAGAGAGGTTCAGAGAACAGAAAATGGCACGTTACTCGATGTACGGGATGGCTGGGATTGGGATTGCCGCCGCTATCGGCTTTGTGCTAGTGCTGGGGTCTATAGGGAGCAGCATTATCACCCGGGGGTCCAGCCCGGCGGCCTTTACGGGCGGAAACGGCACTGCCGGCGCTCCTGCCGCCCTTGTAACGGCGTCCACCCAGAACCTTGCAAAGTTCTCCTCGATTGACGAGCTGCGGGCGTTTCTGACAAACGTCGAGGCCAGCCGCAACGCGTTTTCGACCGCCCAGACCGGGATACCGTTTGGGTCTGCCCCTGGCGGTATTGCCTCTTATGGCCCTGCTGGAGGAGCAGCCGTTACAAGGGACGGCTCTACATCGCAGCAGCAAATGCTTCCGCCGGCGCCGCTCTCGTCAAACGCTGAAAAAAGCACCCCTGCCGACAATGCGCAAACCGGCAGTCCGTCGTTCTCTGGCACAAACAACCAGGTGGCCGGAGTCGACGAGCCCGACTTTGTCAAAAACGACGGCAGGTATGCGTACGTCTTGTCCGGCGACAAACTCACAATATCCTCTGTCTATCCGCCAGAGAACGCCACAATAGTAGCCAAGGTCGGCCTTGACATCAAGAGCGGTAGCCAGTACCTGCAAGAGATGTTCCTGAACAACGACACGCTTGTCGTGTTCTATACAGAGTACGCGCAGGACTATGTCATCCCGCAGTACGAGTTTGCGCCGCAGCCCGTGTACGCACCAAAGACTCACGCCCTCCTGCTGGATATCACTGACAGGGCAAACCCCAAGACGGTCCACGACTATGTGGTGAGCGGCACGTACCACGACGCAAGGATGATAGGCGACCGCGTGTATCTCGTCACGACAAGCGACCTGTACAGCTACCGCCAGCCGCTGGTGCCAAAGGTGGTAGAGTCGTCAAGGACGGTCGTAGAGCCTGATATCTATTACTTCAGGAACCCAGAGCCGTACTACAACTTTAACACCGTGACTTCGATAGGTCTAGCGAGCAAGGACGACAACCTGAATTCAAAGACGTTCATGATGAACCCTGCCTCGACCCTGTACGTGTCGCAGGATAGCATCTACATCGCCTACCAGAAATACCTGCCGTACAACTATTACGAGCAGTCAAGCCGCGACAGGTTCTTTGCAGCGGTGGTTCCGCTCCTGCCGCAGGACGCGCAGGACAAGGTAAAGGCCGTGGACGCAGATGCGTCGATACCTTCATCCGACAAGTGGGACAGGATAGCGACAATCCTGCAGGACACGTACAATGGCATGAGCGAGTCTGCCAAGTCGCAGCTGTTTGAAAAAATCCAGAAATCGCTTGCCGACTATGACTTGCAGGCGCAGAGGGACGCGACGAGAACTGTCATACACAGGATAGCAATCGGGCCAAACGGCGAGATTGACTACAAGGCGAGAGGTGAGGTCCCAGGCAGGCTCTTGAACCAGTTCTCGATGGACGAGAGCGGCAACAGATTCAGGGTCGCGACCACTGTCGAATACTACTCGCCGTACGCGCAGGGCCTCTATAGCAATGTGTACGTGCTCGACAGGGAAGACATGCAGACCGTGGGCAAGCTGGAGCAGATACAGCCTGGCGAGGCGATGTACTCGACCCGCTTTATCGGCGACAGGCTGTACCTCGTGACGTTCCAGAGAGTGGACCCGTTCTTTGTGATAGACCTTTCCCAGGACACGCCGGAGGTGCTCGGTGAGCTGAAACTGCCCGGCTACTCTACGTACCTGCACCCGTACGACGAGACTCACATAATCGGCATCGGCAAGGACACCAAGGACAACGGCTACGGCGGAGTCGTGCCGACCGGGGTAAAGCTGGCACTCTTTGACGTGTCAGACGTAAAGAACCCAAGATTGGTCAACGACTATACGATACCGGGGCAGGACACCGACTCGGAAGTGCTGCAGAACCACAAGGTGCTCTTGTTCAGCAAAGAGAATCCAAACGTGCTTTCGATTCCTGTGACAAAGTACGACGCGGAAGATGCCAAGTACGCGCCTGACGGGCGCTACCTTCCTCCAAAGGTGTGGCGCGGGTTCTACGTCTTTGGCGTGAGCGCCGACGGTGGAATCGCGCTAAAGGGTACGGTGGAGCACTCTAACAACGCGACCGACTATTATTATCCCTACTACGGGATACAGGGAAGCAGCAGGTCGTTCTACATTGGAAATGTGCTGTACACCGTGTCGGCAGGCAACCTCATCAAGATGAGCGACATCAATACGCTCAAGGACCTCGGGCAGCTGCAGATAGGAAGCACGGGCGACGTGATAAAGTACCCAGTGCCCCTCGACGCGCCGCCAAAATAACGACACATAGCGCCGGCAGGATTTTTTCTCTCTCTGCAACCCGCCGGACTTTTTATAGAATCTTGTTGCATGCAGCCGAAATTTCTTTTATACGATAAAGCCGATATACTGTACGGTTTTTCTTCATGATTCAGGAAGGCGAGCTCGTCTTCATCTATGTCTCGGATATCGGAGGCGAGGTCCAGCCCAAGGACCTCGAAGGCAGGCTGCAAGAGTACGGAAAAGCGTACCGGGAGCGGGTTACAGGCTCGTCATGGGTAGAGGAGGGAGTCAGGATTGCAGCCAAAGACGCGGTGGAGGTCTGCGGAATAAAATGCTGCGTAGAGATAAAGGTCTTTTCCGTGGGCGGAATCCTAGTCAGGATAAACGTGCCGGTAAAGAACAAGGGTTTTTCCGAGGCGCTTGAAATAATTTCAAGGGCAGAAGACGGGGTGGTGGCCGTGCGGGGCGCCTCCGTCCCGATGGCCGACTATGCAAGGGATCTTGCCCACAGGATAAAGGAGGACATCAAGCCCTTCATAACAAGCCCGTACGCCAGCGTGGACTATGAAGAGAGGTACAGGCTCATAGTGGTCAAGGAGGGCAACAGGGACCTCATAGGGAAAAGCAGAAAGGAGATTGTCGGCCTGCTGAGAAAGGAGCCTTTTGAGCGGCTCTGCATGGATGAGGTGGACGAGATAGTCGGCAACCGCTACGCGTACAGGGACAACTTTTTCATCGCGGACTTCAGGGGGGCGTTTGGCTTTGTAAAGAACATGGAGGCTTTTCCGGTGTCAAGGGCGGTAGAGCTGTACCTGCTCCAAAAGCTCCAGCTGCGAGTCTATGACTCACTCCTTGATGACATGCTGGGCAAGTCCTACGACATCCTCGCAAGAGCCGAGTCCAAGGCCGACCGGGAGCTTGGAGAAAAGATAAACGAGATCCACCTCCTGAGGCTGGAGCTACTAGAGATAGTCTCGGCCATGAAGGTCGCCCGGGGAAGTCCGAGGGCTAGGATATTCTCCTCCCTGTGCCAGACTCTGGGCGAGGTGTTTGAACTGCAGGACTTGGTAGATTCTGTGACGAGGAAACTTGACAGGTTGGGTGAAATCTACACGATGGTCTACGACTCGCTGCAGAATACCCGGTTCATAAAGATGGACAGGACGATGCTGATGCTGGAGGCGATAATCGTCGTCCTGATAGCAATCGAAATAGTGCTCGTGCTGTCCGGCAAATTCTAGAGTTTTTTTGCAGTAAATGATTTTAGATAGCGCCTTCTACCACAGCCCGTATATGTCTACAGAAGGGGACACCGAAATGCCGCCGGCCATGACCGCAACAGAAGCTACCAGCAGCGCAGAGCAAGTGATCGAAACACAGCAGCAACCGTCATCATCGTCCACGATGCCCCTGCCAGAGCGCACCGTGACCAACGAGGAAGTCATGATAGCCCAGGCTCTTTCGAGGATAAAAAAGAACGCCAAGGTCCTTGAAAAGACCAACAAGATGCTCGGCCAGGTGCTCGACTCGCTCAAGAGGGCAGAAAAAGAGAGCGCAGGCCACGCAAGACAGGTAGCGGCGCAGAACAAAAAACTCGCGTCACAGATAACGCAGCTGCAAAAGCGCGTCGCCAAGATCAAGAGTGCTCCTGCGCCAAGGCCAACAGCTGCCAAGAAGCAAAAGAAGAAAAAGGCAAAGGCTAGGCCAAAAAGGCGCTAGGTGAGCCAGGCAGCCGCAGGGCCGCGGGTCTCGGAATACTCTATCTCTCTATCTTTTTTCTTCAAAAAATAAAAAAAGGAAAAAAGGGCGCCAGCCCTGCTACTTACTTTACTTCTACTTCGCCTGTCATCCACGGGTGGATTACACAGACGTAGTCGTATGTCCCCGCCTTTTCGAACTTGACAGTAAAGGTGTCAATCGGCGGCAGACCCTGTGGCGTCATCCCCTTTGGCCAGATAAAGCCCGAGTTGATGTACTGCTCTGTGCCGGCCATCGTGTAGTTACCGTTTGGCGGCAGCTTCATCACGTTGCCGTCGGACGCAATCGTGACGGGCAGGAATGCCCTTGCATTTGCTCCTACTACTACGGTGGCGCCTCCCGGCCCTGCCATGGTTATCGCCTCAGAGTTCGGCGCAAGCGGCGTGATGCCTGTCGAGTTGTTCACTACAAACGGCGCCATAAAGTCTGTCATCTGCGTCTGGTTCAGGACAAACGTCACTGTGTGTGGCTCGCCAACTCTGGTCGGGTTGAACCACATGACGCTTTCACCCACCTTTATCGTGGCCTTTTGCGGTAGGAACTTTGTCAGGGGCGCATTTGGTCCCCCTCCTCCTGCCATCACCTTGAACACGCCGTCCTTGTAGTCTTTGAACTTCAAGCCCAGTCCTAGCGACTGTGCAACACTCTGGTTGTCGTTTGCCGCCATCGAGGCCGTCACGGTGCTAACTGCAAGCACCGCGCTGGCAGCTATGGCAAGCGCAATAATGAGGTACCTGTTCATTAGGCCATCTCAGAGGCAGGATGTCTAAAAGGATACCGCTTTGAAAGCGGCTATACTGCTACCGCTTTAGGCTGGCGTTCTTTATCTCGCTTAGAAAGCCGAGGAAGGTTATCTGGTGCTCCTTGCTGCATTTTGAGCACACGAGCGTGCCCGCCTGCGCGTTCTGGCCGCCGACGACGCGGTCGGTGTACTCTATGAACTTGCCGCAGTCGCACTTGATCTTTTTGATTGCCACGGAAACGCTGTTGTCGGCGCCGGTATTATACTATTTTGCGCATTAGGCATCTGACGAATAATAGTGCATGAGATACAAGGTTTCCTGCAAAATCCACAGATATACTTATGATTCTACAATTTTACTTGCAAATACACAACAGCTCACACTTGGTCTGATATAATCTGCCGGCATACCATTTTCAACGGGTAATAATGTACAACAAGCAATCATGCCGCGAGTGCGGCGCTTATTTGATTCCTCATTCGTTCTGCATGGGATGCCGCGAGCACGTTAGCTGGGAATGCGGCCAGTGCGGCAAAATCGACGACTATACCCACGTACACAACTATTGCCGGGCAGTGTTCAAGCGCGAGATAGTAGTCGAGACGGTGCGGGGCTAATCAGCGGTCTTCATGCGCTTGTCGTACGCCTCTATTATGCGCACCAGCGCGTTGTCCTCTTCTTTTACCGCGGAAAGGAACTCTTCGTAATAGCCCCACTTTTTCACCTGCCCTACAGTCCTTGCAAAGTCCGAGTTGTGCTCCTTTTCCATCTCGACGACTTTTTTTTCGAGCAATGGGTCGCCTGCCGACCTTACCAGCACCTGCTGGATGAGCAAACGGTTATACCTGCTTGAAGCAAAGTACCTGCGGTAGAGGTTCATCCTGTCCTCCTTGGCATTCGCGTTTTTGAGCTCCTGGAGCCGCAGCTGGAATAATGCTATGGTCACGTGGTGAAAATTTGCGGCGTGGGATAAAAACAACACTCTTGGCGACGTTGAGAAGTTAAGGGACATGAACTATCATATAGTTCGAATCTTCATGAGCTTCACCGCAATCAGGTATATCCTCCGTTTATATTGCAGAGACGGATACCTTCCATTAACTAATGTCATACGGTGAAAGAAGAGGCTTTGGCGGAGGAAACTTTGGTCCAAAGCCTGTAGAAACAGGTAAAGAATACGACGTACAGATTACTGAAACGAGCAGACAAGGCGACGGCATTGCCAGAGTACAGGGATTTGTTATCTTTGTGAAGAACGGCAAAGTTGGTCAGACCAGCAAGGTGAGGGTCACCAATGTAGGCCCAAGGTTTGCAACTGCAGAATTGACTGCACCAACAACTCAGTAAGAAGAAATACAAAACCCGACAAGACTGCACAAAAATAATGTGGCAACTGCCTCTCTTTTAACAGAACGGAAAGTACCACGTTGGTTTTTTCTTATTACTATGTTTATTATTTCAGGTTAACACGCACACGGTTATTACAACATACACACACTAACTAAGGCAGAAATGATGTGGTGAAAAAGCTGCCCGCATATACGATTGCCAAAATCTTTATCGCTTTACCCACAGACATCGCAACGGCGAATTTTCGGATGTCATACTTTTTTGTTCCTGCTACGATTGGTATGACGTCTCCCAGTACGGGAATCCATGAACAAAAGAAGATGGCAACCCAT
>NZ_CAMLDP010000029.1 GCF_946478925.1 uncultured Nitrososphaera sp.
TAACGGAACGGAAAAAACGCTGAACCCATTTTCCTACTATACTTAAATCCCACTGGCCCCATTCCTTTTAACGGTTCTTGAATTGGACTCAACCATGGAAGAGATGAGAAAGAGTTAGAGCTCACAATCGCTCAAATAGCGAGCCAAAAAATGACTGCGCAGATTGCCTCAATAGCTAGAGGCAGCCCGGACTTACCAAGTATAGTATTACATACTTACTAGGTCAGATATTGCTACTGACTTTAAATATCATCGTTTCCATAATGACACTATGGCTAGGAATCTGTCAGCAAATAAGATTGAAGTCGGAATTGACAGTTTTGCAGCAGCATTTGATGATGCCAGCAAGGGAATCAGTCAGGCTGAGCGTTTGCAGGACTTGGTCAAACTAATTGAACACGCCGATCGGGTCGGGTTGGATGTATTTGGTATTGGCGAGCACCACCGCAGAGAATTTCTCGATTCGGCCCCTGCTGTCATACTGGCAGCAGCGGCCGCAAGGACAAATCGCATCCGCCTCACAAGTGCCGTAACAGTGCTGAGTGCAGCCGATCCAGTCAGGGCGTTCCAGGAATTCGCGACTCTGGATCTTTTGTCAAAGGGCCGGGCAGAGATGGTTGTGGGCCGCGGCTCGTTCATCGAAGCATTTCCTCTGTTTGGCCTTCGACTGGAAGATTACGACTCGCTATTCGCAGAAAGGCTTGAACTGTTGCTGAAAATCCGTGATAACGAGCATGTCCGATGGTCCGGAGAATTCCGGCCTGCGCTGACCGGACAGGGAGTCTATCCGAGGCCCCTGCAGAATCCATTGCCGATCTGGCTAGGCGTTGGCGGAACACCGGAATCATTCGTCCGGGCCGGCACACTCGGACTGCCATTGATGGTTGCAGTAATAGGCGGCGAAACGCAGCGCTTCCGGCCACTTGTTGACCTGTACAGGGAGGCTGGAAGAAGGGCAGGGCATTCGCCGGATCAATTAAAGGTGGGCCTACATTCACTGGGCTATGTCGCAGAGACGACGCAACAGGCAGCCAGCGACTTTTATCCCGGCTACATGCGGGCCATGAACAAAATCGGCAAGGAGCGCGGATGGCGTTCGATAACTCGCGCAGAATATGATATGCAGCGTGGCCCACAAGGGGCACTGATAATCGGCGATCCTGATGAAGTGGTCGAAAAAATAATTCGACATAGCAAGGCACTTGGCGGCATATCCCGCGTCACTTTTCAGATGGATCCGGGTTCATTATCTCAGGAAAGGATGGTGCGGGCAATCGAGCTGCTAGGCGAGCGCGTCGCTCCTGCACTACGTGAAATAGAGGTTGACACAAAATGACAGAAGAACAGAGCGAGCTTGGCACAGGCACACTTGGCATAGACGAGCCAACTGCCAGAGAGATGATGGGCTACTACAAGATCAGCCATGACGAGTTTGTAAAGTATGTCAAGAACTTGGGGATTGATCACGATGATTAGGCAGAAAGGTGACAACAACCTGAAAATAGCAATCATCCAAGTATGCGACATGGCAGGGTTGCGTATTGGCTGCAAAAGTAATAATCCGCCCGCTCTTTGGTTCTCCGGGAACAGACACCCCTTGGGGAGCAATCGCTTTTAAGTCATTTGCCACAGGCAAGATATGAGTACCAAAAAAATATTCGTAAACCTGCCGGTCAAAGACCTCAAAAAGACGATGGAGTTCTTTGGCAACCTGGGGTTCGGGTTCAACCCGATGTTCACCGACGAAAACGCCGCCTGCATGGTGATAAGCGAGGACATTTACGCCATGCTGCTGACGGAAAAATTCTTCAAGGGCTTTATACCGGGCAGAGAGATCTGCGACTCTCGCAAGAGCACCGAGACGTTAGTTGCGGTGTCCCTTGAAAGCCGCGCCAAAGTCGACGAGATGATCAAGAAAGCTGTGGCTGCCGGAGGCTCGGAATACAGAGAAACGCAAGACTATGGCTGGATGTACGGCCGCGCCTTTCAGGACATAAACGGGCACATCTGGGAGCCTTTTTACGCAAACATGGATGCCCTGCCGGAGGAAATGAAGAACAAGAAGTGATGCCGTGAAAAAATGGACTTGGCTGCCGGAACGACGCGGTGCGATTCATCCAGAATTACCAGAGCGCCCTTCCAGCAGTAGCCGGTCTATGCAGCGCACAAACTCTCCCAGTTCCTTGGGAGGCAGCCTCATCTTTCTGAATTCATCCACGTTTACCCCGCGTTTTTCAAGCTTCTCGTACAGCTCTTCTTCGACGTTTTCACGCTTCATTCTGCGTGCCCGCTCCTTTCAGGGGAATAAAGGCCACGTCTCTTTTCCGGCAGGCAGGACAAGAAGAAAAGCTGGAAGGTGTTGCAATTGCAAATACAGAAGCAGTCCAGAAACACGACTTGCAAAGGACGAAAAATAATTCGTGAGCAGCACTTGCGCCTGCTAGCACCCCTTTTATCCTGGAGCCGCCGTCATGTTCTTCTCTCAAGTTCAATATCAAGACCATCCGCGCACAGAGACACCCAAACACAAAGCCGGCCCCAGCTCATCAATACATACACACACATTCTCTTTAACTGGTGAGATGGGGCGGTGGCTTGCCTTCGGGGGTATATGCAAGTTTTTTGTTACAAAGCCTTGCTATAAGCAGCTTGAGTACATTGTGTACTATGTGTACGTGCCTGATATATCAGGCTCCGGATCAGGGAATTATTGCCAATATCGCATTGTATGAGTCTTTCGCGCTTTTATAATAATGATGTTCTAGTATTCGAGTAAGCATACAGTTTACGTAATTTATTAACTGTATTTTTGCAAGAAAAATAGGATAGTAACTAATTTTTCCAAAATGATAAAAAGGCCGGACAGTTCCTTCATCAGTCAACGAAACTTGACTCACCCGACTGAAGCCGCCACATTCAGGTTCGAAAAAATAGTGCTTGACCAGCTCAGACTGGAGGCCGAGCAAAAACGGATAAACCTCAACACGCTGCTCAACCAGATCGTAAAATCACATGTAGAATGGCACGCAAATGCCGCAAGAGCCGGAATGGTGCCGGTGCGCAGGAAACTGGTCAAAAAGTTGTTTGAGCCATTGACCAAGGAGCAAATAGACGCGATAGCGGCTGATGTCTCAAGAGGCATGACGGACGACCTGATGATGATAATGCCAAGCAAGCGCACAGAAGAATCGATTTTTGAGCTCCTGGAGAGATGGATAAGAGTCTGCGGCTTTAACTATCACCACAAGATAAACGACATCGAGCGCGTCTTTGTAATCCAGCATGACATGGGAGGCAAGTGGTCCCAGTATCTGGGCCGGCTTTTTGAGCACGTGTCGTCTGACTTTATGAACGCCAAGCCCGAGACAGAGATCACGGAAAATGCGCTTTACATCAGGATCAAAAGAGAGCGGTCTAGTGCATCTTCTTTCTCTTTTTAATAGTCTGATCAATCAAAGAGGAAGGTGTTTAATATTTTGCCAGAGATAACTTATTTGCATGGCGGGCAAGGATAACGATGATAGCGGCATAATGGACATTTTGGATACGCCGGATGTCGCGGTCTGGGCAAAGGGAATCAGCAAAAAAGGCACGGACGTGCCTTCAGACAGGGTCAGAGAGCCGTCAAAGATTGCTTCAATGACGCTCCACACCAGAACAAAGAAAGGAGAATCATTGATGGTCGACCCGGCTAACAAGCAAGAAATGGCAAAAGTAGCAGCCGCGCACGCCCCTTTGACTGACGAGTCGGAATATGCCAAGCAAGAATAAAAAGACGATAATAAAATTCCACGGCCAAGAAGTAGAGGACGTGGTTGTGCTTTATTTAAAAGCGCGCGATAATCAGGGCGATGATGCAACGACAACAACTATTATCGAAGAATTTGATGCGGCAAAAGACCCGCAGGTCTGCGAAACCGTCAACGTCCAGGTTGTGTCAGAGTTTGTGACAATCACGTTCTACAAAGACGAAAAGGCCAATTCTATCGTGCGGCGGGAGTTGATCCCCGTCCACAGGGTGGAACACATCTGGGTCAGGGATCTGCAGACCTAGCATGCAAAAAATGCGTGGCAATTTATTTTCCTGGTTTGCGCCCTCTGTGCTGCAGGACACACCTTGTCACATCTCGCCTTCTTCCTCTTCTTCCTCATCAAGGTCGAACTGCTCGGCGTCCTGCAGCTCGTCGTTTTCCTCCTTCATTTCTTCCCTTTCAGCTTCTTTGTTGCTGCTGCTCATATATTCAGCATAGAGAGACGCAGAGCACGTAATTACGCAATACGGAAGATGGTGCTGCGAGTTTGCAGTACGAGT
Source organism: uncultured Nitrososphaera sp. (assembly GCF_946478925.1). The sequence goes on from NZ_CAMLDP010000029.1 coordinate 4,313, forward strand.
TTTTTCAGGACTCTTTGTCTTCTTATGCCGCCGCCAGCTTTACCTGTTTGAGGCGTATCGCCCAGACGACAAGCGCCGACAGGAGCTCCCTTATTCGCTCCCGCGTGTCGTTGTCAATCAGGTTTCCCTGCGCGTCAAATTTGTCTGCAGCTCTCGGGATCATCACCTCCGGCCTATTGAGGGCGTACATGTTCAGAAAGACGAACATCTGCCTCAGGTGGTACTGCGCACGCACCGTTCCCATCATCCCCATGGAGGCGCCCATTATGGCCGCCGGCTTGCCTTCCCACGCGCTGTCTCCGTACGGCCTTGACCCCCAGTCGATGGCGTTCTTCAGGACGCCAGAGACAGAGTAGTTGTACTCGGGTGTGACAAAGAGTATAGCGTCAGCCGAGCGCACCTTGCTTTTCAGTTCCGACACCGCCTGCGGTGGCTGCATCTCAAGATCCTGGTTGAAGGGTGGTATGCCGTCAAGCTCGAAAATCTCCAGCCGCGCGTTATCGGGGACGAGCTTTTGCGCAGCGCGGAGCGCGGCGCGGTTGTACGAACCCTTTCGGAGGCTGCCCGCGATTCCAAGGATTTTCACGCTGTCGTTCATATATGCTCTCTCTGTACATCGTTAAATTATTAATGAGTTAGACCGGCTTGCGCTTGCCTGTCTGACCTAGGATATCAGCGATTGCAATCCGTACCGCCGAGATGCCCGTGCGGAAGGGGCGCGCCCCCGAGCCCGTGTCGGTGACGGGGTTTACCCATTCATAGAACGCCCGGGTGTTTGACTGGCTGTCGCATGAGGCAAGCATCGAGAGCAGGGCTTGACACTCGTCTGCCCTGCCGAGCCGGCTCCTTGCGAGCATCTCTATACCCGTAGTCCACGGCCAGAAGGTGTGGTTGTGGTACTGGTTTGGGTTGAGCACCCAGGGGCCGGTCCTTTCAAGGGCAGCTTCCGTCACAAGGGGCCACTTGTCCTTCCAGATCCTTGCCTTCAAGGTGTCAAGGGCGCGGTTTGCCCTACTACTGCTGCTATTGAATTCCTGCCGCCGGGTCATTATTTTATCGTGGCAGGTGCTTTCCGTGACTGCCACCAGGTACAGCGCAATGTCCTGCGTCAGCGCCCTGCCGCCTCTGTCCTTCTGCAGGTCCAGGTACGTGCCGTCCTTTTCCGACCACAGCCTGCCTTCCACTGCGTCCATCGCCCTTTGCGCCATCGACGCAATCCTCTTTGCTTCGTCTGCCTTGCCAAGCTCTGCAAGGAGCGACGAGAGGTTGCCAAGGGCAAGTATCCAGCACGCCTGGCTGTACACTATTTTGCCAGAGCGCAGGACGGTGTCCATCCAGTCCTCGTTGTAGCCCTGCTCCAAGAGGCCGTCGCCGTCAGTGTCGCGGGACGCAAGGTAGTCCACAGCCCGGAGCATCCTGGGTACAACATACTCCGTCACTATGGAAGGGGTCGAGACCAGCGATGACATTTTCAGTTCCGCCCCTCCTCCGGGCGCCGGCGGAAAAGAAGAAGGCGGAGTAGTCATCCCTGACTTTATGTAAGTGTCAAGGACCCACGCAGTAGTGGAGATCATTAGGGCAGTTGAGTCGATGTCAGGGTCCTTGCCGTACACCTCGGAAAAGCCGTGGAATATCGTGGTGGGCAGGGCACCCCGGAACTTTTTGTGGGCCTCCGGGCTGGCCACCTGCGGGAAGTATTGCATCTCCGGCGACCCCCTGCCATAAATCACCTTTTCGCTGTCTGCCGCCACCTGATGCGACCAGATGAAAAGTAGCTCGTGCATTACGTCTTCAAAGCGGCCCGACAGGAACCAGTCCTTCAAAATGTACGAAGCATCGCGGCACCATACGGCCGTGTAGTAGTCGCCAGGGTTCACGCCCTCTTGCACGAACTGCTCGGTAGCCTCTGCAAACGCACCGGCGTTGGCTAAAAACGAGTGCCACAGGCTGATGTGGTTGTCCATCGGAGGGACAGTTGCGTCACCCATACAAAAGTTATTTCTCACTTGCCGGGTTGAAAACCCTTTTGTGTTCGGAATGCCAATAGATTACAGTAGAGTAATAGAATTGCCAAGAAAAAGCGAGTACAGGTGCTTTGTCTGCAAGCAAAAGTTTGAGTCGCTTGGCGACATGCAGAAGCATATAGTGGTGGAGCATCTGCAAAAAGTGGGCTTTGCAAAGGAAATCGGCAACAAAAAGAAAGAAGCCCATACAGCAGCCTAGGCTGCGCGGATCTCTTCTTTTTTTACGGTATTGACTTTGGCAGGAACAGCCTCTTGTTATTATCATCATTATGCTTATGCTTCCGGGCCACCTTCAACCTCAAACGCCACTTTCAGGAGGACCCTGTACTCCACTATCTTTTCGTTCTGGACTTCCGCCTTCCAGCCACGCACGTCGATGCCTTTTACGTTGCGAATGGTCTTGGTGGCACGCTCCAGCCCATTTTCGACCGCGTCCTCCCAGCTGGTTGGAGAGGTTGCGAGAAGTTCCGTCACCCGGATGACTGACATGAACAGCTAATGCACCTGAAAATATTAAAGACTTACAAAAACTGTGCGCAGAGCCGGTTAGTTAAGCCAGACCGGGCCTCCTGCCGGACGCTGCTCGCCGCTCGTACTGTGCTGCTGCCGCGGCAGTAGAAGTGGAGGCCGAGGCAGTAGCTGTAGTAGTAGCGGGCGCAAGCTGCTGTCTCTCGCTTATGAATTGCAAGAACCGGCTCGTGTATGCGGACAGAGAGAATCCCTTGACCGAGTCGCTTATCGCCAGCCGCTCCTTGTCTGAGACCTGCAGCGCCGCCTGGATTATGCCGGCCGCCTCTTCAAGCGAGCGGAACTGGTATTTCTGCGGCACAAACTCTGTCGGCCCTCCCGTGGCCGGCACTGCCGGCACGAGGCCGGCGGCCATTGCTTCTACCACTGAGATCCCAAAAGGCTCCTCCGGCATTGGGTGAAAATACGCTTTTGATTTTTGCATCAGCGACTGGAGCTGGCCAAGCTCCACGTTTGGCTTGATGGAGACATAGCCGGAAAGCCCATAGCCATCCACCATATCCAACAGTTGCTCGTGGTACTTTTGGCCGCAACTGTCATCCGCCGGCATGTTGCCGGCTATCACCATCTCCTTTCCGCCTATCCCGCGCCGTTTCAGGATGCGGGCAAGCTCTATCGCGTTTTCCAGCTTTTTTGACGGGTGTATCCTGGACACTACTAGCACGCGGTCTTCCCTTGACGACGGAAAAAGCACTGCCCGACGCAGCTCGTCCACGCACACCGGAGGCGCGATGATGGCCGGCACGGTGACAGCCGGCCTGTGCGCGCCTGCTGTCTTTACCTCGTCAATGATTGCCTGGCGGCTGAATCTTGAATTTGTGATCACAAGCGAGTTTCTCAGCATGAGCAAATAGTATTCCAAAAGGCTGCGCCAGAACAGAGCGCTGTCTGCCATCCCCATGACCTCCCTGTCAAGCAGGCCCAAGTCGACAAGCCCCTGCAGGTAGTCAAGGTTGTGGCACGGCGCATAGCTTGCCACTACAGGAAAGTGGCAGTAGGTTATGCAGTTCCTGCTTGAAAAAGACGGCAGGAAATACGGCAGCACGTCGCCGTGAGTGTTTACTACCAAGTCGTACTCCCGCATGGCGCCTTCTGCGCCCGGGCGGCAGGCCAGAGTGCCCGTCTGCCAGTCAAGCTCTACCGGAAGCCGGCCAAGCGGCTTTACCTTGATGCGGTCAAATATCCTCCGGGCCCTTTCACCAAACGCCTTTTCGATCCTCGCCAGGTCCGGCGCTTTTGCAACTGTCAGGTCTACCTGCGTTTCCATTTCAAGCAGCGCCTGCAGCGTGGCAACTGCCAGCTGCTCTGCGCCGCCGCAGGGGTTCAAGTCGGCGTGTATCACGTTTACCTTCATCGTTTTTCATCTCGCCCAAGTTCACTAGGATGGCGGTGCCATCGTTGCGTTTTTGGACGCCGTGCTGCCAAGGCGCACGCGGGCCATTGGCGGCAGCGGCAGAAGAAGAACAAAGGAAGAAGGTACAGAATTGCAGATAAAATTGTCTATCACGAAATTAATAATGCTGATATAATATTAACGGGTCTCGTCAAACATGACTGCAGGATTACCTAGAAATTCTAGGTAATGACTTGTTTATGTGCCAGAGATGTTGCTCCCATTAAGGGCCGGTTCTTTTGTTGCAAGCAATCCGGCTCTTGTCCCAAGCACCCTGTCTGCAAAAGCCTTCAGGTCCTTGCTCTGCTCGTACACCGAAGGATACTGCATGTCCTGAAGGACTCGCTGGCCCTCGGTTCCAGCAATCCACCGCATCAGGTCGATTACTGCCGCGTCCTTGCTTCCGCCATCGGCAAGCGCGGTTTCATTCATCATGGTGCCATTGTTGCCAATTGCGCGCTCGGGAAATGCCGCGTAGTAGAATCCGACCACGGGGTACGAGCCGTTTCCAAGCTGCCCGACGGAAATGGTGGGAGGTATAGCAAGCGCAGGATTTTCAGGGCCAGTGCCGTTGTTGTTATTGTTGACGACCAGCGCGGGGTCAACTGTCGTGCCGTTGCGTACAGCCGCGCCTATCGAGTCGGCCGACGGCATGAGGTACTGCCCGTCAGAATTCTGGAGTGACGCATACGTCATCCTTGTCTGGGTGGCAAAGGCAAAATCTACATATCCTATCGAGTAGGGCGTCTGCCTGACCATGGCAGAGAGGCTGTTTGCCGAGTCTGCCACCAAGCTGGATTTCGGCCACACGATAGTGCCGTTGTTGTTGCTTGGGGCAGAGGCAAGATACCTTGCAAGCATGTCAGAGGCGCTTCCCGCAGGGCCTTCGTGCACGACGACTATTTTCTGGTGCGGCAGGTTTGTGCCGGGGTTGAGCGACTTGATGGCAGGGTCATCCCAGTACGTAGCGTTTCCGCTCAGGACGGAGTAGAGCGCGTCAGGGTCAAACCTCAATCCCGACGGCACGTCCGGAAGCGCAGGTATGTTGTAGACCACCACCACCGCCTGCGGGCTGACAGGCAGAAACACCGAGCCGGCGTACGTAAAGTTTCCCTTCTCCGCGACCGGCCTGCTTGCTATTGCAAGGTCTGCCGAATGGTTTGCGAGAAAGGACGTGAGATTTGGATAAAGAAGTGGTATACTGGCATCGTCTGCGCGGTCAGAGTAGTTTACGTTTACGCTGCCCAGGTTTTTTTCGCTGTTGTACTGGACAACCCACTTTTCCATAAACGGCACCGCAGAAGGCGACGACAGGGCACTGAGGGGGGTTTTTGCAACCTGCCCTCCTCCCCCGGTCCCGTTTGTCCCCATGCCGCCACCCTGCTGCGGCGGGAGGGACGCAGTCCCGCTGGTGTCAGGGGCTTTTGCACCGTTGTTTTGATATAACGTCATCGCAAGGATTGCTGCAGCGGCCGCGATAACAACGGCCAGTACGGTGCCCTTTTTCCTGCTCATGATCTAGTCCGGCACCTACAAGACACATGCAAAATTATTAACGAGTTTGGTTTCTGGCGGTAGAGGAGGCTTCTATCAATTACACGACTTTTTCCTTCATTTTGCGCATGCTGCGCATGGTCATATAGTACAGGATTGACGCGCACACAAACGAGACAGGATACCACCATACTACGCCGTAAAACGAGAGGTGCAGAGGGGTCATCATGTCCTTGGGCCATTCCCCGAAAAGCACCCAGTAGAACAGGTCTTCGAGCCAAATGAAATTCACGATGTTGCCAGTGCCCCATAATAACGCCTGCTTTTTGAGCACGCGTGTAGACGAGAAGAACAGTATGTCAAAGAACGGGTTGAAGGAGATGAGGATCGCAAGTATGAACATCAGCACGTGATAAAAGTAGATCTGGCCGACGAGGTGCACGCTCAGCGGGTGCACGAGAATGCTTATTCCAAGCGGGCTCGTGAGCAGCGTGTGTTCTATCACGCCGTAGACCATTGCAAAGATGAAGGTGGAGGCGGCAGACGTAAGGTGTATGGTCCTCATGGCAAACTGCCTCCCAAATACGTCCATGTTGAACATGTCTTGCGGCTTGCCCTTCATACTACTCCATCCTTTTTTTATCTATGCCAGCTTTAGTGTTGTCTCGCTTCGTAAGACTTTGGCGGCTGTTTTACCTGCAAGAATCTTCCAGAGTACCTTTCTAGAGATTAGCCCGCATGACTGTTTTAAATGATGAGATCTTAGTCTAGGCGTGTTTGATAATCCTTTTATCATAGTCGCCATGTTTTTCTGGCTGTCGTACGTTCCCATCGCTGCGGTATCGCTTTATCGGGTGATCCAGAACCGGAACCTGTTCGTGGAAAAGCACGAGATTGTAGAAGAAAAACGCGTAAAACATCGAGTGCACAGCGACGCCGCGATAATATTTCAGATAACGACCCGCTCGGCCACCAAGACGCACGTGGTAAGGCGTGGCATACAGTCGATAATCGACTCTGCGAAAAAGACCGACTACCGCAACTACCACATATCAATAGTGACCGATGACCCCGACGACGTCCACACGCTAAAGGGCATCAACTGCGAAGTCATAGTCGTAAACAAAAGCTTCAAGACGAACGCGATACGGAAGGGCAGGGCGCTCCAGTACGCCGTGGAGCACCGCAGGCGCGCAGGCATGAACACGGCAAAACAGTGGATATTCCACATGGACGACGAAAGCTATGTCACCACCCAGACGATAATCTCGCTTTTAAAGTCGATAGAGAATGGAAAGGAGCTCGCCTCCGAAGGGCCCATCTTTTACCCTTTGAAATTCGAGGCGGCCAACAGGGTCACCGCCATTGCAGAGTCCATCCGTCCTTTTTCCTGCTATGACTGCGTTTCGCAGATGACGAACCCGCCCCCTCTCCACATGCACGGCAGCAACCTGCTCATAAGGTCGGACATCGAGGACACGATAGAATGGAAGTTCGGGCCGACGCTTGCAGAGGACCAGATGTTTGGTTACAAGGTCTATGAAAAATACGGGCCCGGCTCGATGGGCTGGCACGGAGGCGTGCTCCTTGAACAGCCTCCCCTCAACATCAAGGACCACTTTTTCCAGAGGCGCAGGTGGGTGCTCGGCACGCTGCAGAACCTCCAGAACTTTCCCCGGTGGCACAGGTACAAGCTGATGTACAAGTCGACAATGTACTTTACCGGCTTTCTCTCTGCCGTCACTTCAACTGCCATCCTGCTGTCCAACTACATCCCTTCCCTGTTACAGTACGACACCATAGGACAGCAGATCATGTCGCTTCCAGAAAAGCTCCCAAACATCCTTTTTGCATCGCTCACCGAGGCCCTGACAAAGGGCAGCATGGTAGAGCTTGGTGCAAGTTCCGTCCTGCTCTTTACGTCTCTGGTCTGGCTCGGGTCGTACCAGCTGGGGCTCTTTCTTAACCTAAAGTACTCAAAGATAGGCTGGAAAAAGAGGATGATATTCCACCTGCAGACGTTTCTCCTTTCTCCAATACTGGGACTGGTCGAGACCTTCCCGGCGTTCTGGGCAATGATAGAGTACAACATAAAGAAAAAGGACCCTGCGCAAAAGACCAAGGTCTACGACTTTTACGTCGTAAACAAGTAAGTGAGGGCCGACACGACGATAAATAATATAGTACGGGGCAGAACCAGTATATGCGCGTGAGCGGCAAGGAAGAACGAGAAAGAGGAGAAGAGTCTGACGAGCTGCGCGGCCTCTTGGAGGCCGTGTCCGACAAGGGGCTCAAGGTCCTTTCGATTGCCGAGCTTGACAGGCTGCGCGCCCTTCTTGTGGCAAAGGACTATGGCGAGAACAAAAAAGCCGACAAGGCGCGCAAAAAGCTATTGAAAAAGATAAACGCCGAGATGTTTGACAGGCACTCGCCGCGCCGGCTGTTTTAGACGGCACCTTGCATGTAGGCGCGCCTCTTGTCCTCGGAAAAGCGCTCTATGGCGTAGCGCAGCGCCGTCCGGGGCATCTTTTTGTAGTGCTGTTTCAAAAAGCCTTCTTCCGCGGCAGGGTCGCGCTTGCCCACCTCCCTCAGCATCCAGCCGACGGCCTTGTGCATCAGGTCGTGCGAGTCGGAAAGGAGCATTTCAGATATTTTCAGCGTGTCTGCAAAGTCGTTTTTCCTGATGAACGCGTATGTCGAGACTATGGAGACGCGCCTTTCCCACAGCACTTTTGACCTTGCAAGCCGGTACAAAATCGAGCGGTCCTCCCTCCTGTCAAGCAGAAAAGCGCCGAGTATAGAAGGCGCAGTCAGGTCTACTAGGTCCCAGTTGTTCACCCTGTCAAGGTTTTCCAAGTAAAACTTGGTGGTCTTCTCTGGTTCGCCTTGGTATTTTTGCACCAGCATCAAGAGCGCCACGAGCCTCTCCTCGTGGATTTGCGAGTGCAAGAGTGTCTTCACATCTGCAAGCCTGATTTCCGCCGTGTATTTCTTGGCAAGCTGCCTTGACGCAGGCACCGTGATGCCGATAAAGACGTCGCCCTGCCCGTACTGGCCCGGGCCGGTCTTGAAGAACCGCTGCATCACCTTTGCCTTTTCCAAGTCGCCAAGCGCCCGCATCTCGCCCCTCAGAAGATCAAGTGTCAGGCAATTTCCACCACCTTTTTCCTCGACGCAAGGCCGGAGAGGATGCGCACGTCCTGCGCGGAGACGCCGAAATGCGCCGCAAGCTTTTTGACAAGCTCGCGGTTTGCCCTGCCGCGCTCTGGCTGCGACTTTATCGACACGGTTATTTCGTCGCCTGCCACCTCTATCATACCGTCCGGGGAAAATCGCACGGTGACGTGGTATTTTGTCAAACGCAAAGTTTCTTGTTCTGGCTCGCTAATATGCTTGTAGAAGGACATTACATAAAGCATTATACATGAAAACTGCGATTTGTGCAGCGACAGCGATACGACAGACTCGTGGATAGATTGTGCGTGCGGTGCCCGTTACGGTGCAAACCTCCCAGCTTGCCCAAACTGCAGTGCGCCAAACGCCTTCTATGGCGAAAAAAAGCGCAGCACCGGCGGCAAGGCCGGCATAATAGCCGCGATTGTAATTGCTGCTATTGCCGTGATATTCATCGCCCCCCAGTTCATAGGCGACCTTGGCGGCGGGACAAACAACAATAACAACCCGATAAACAGCGCCATAAAGATACTGCAGCCGCAGGCGACCAAGCCGGAAAAGGTGCCGCAGGAGGAGCTTGTGGCGCACGTGCTTGCCGCGATAAACAGCGACCGCAAGAAATTCGGCTTGGAGCCTGTCACTCTTGGCGACAACGAAGCTGCGCAGCTGCACGCCGAGGATGTCTTTAAGACAAAGCAGATCTCGCACTGGACGACGTCAGGAGAAAAGCCTTACATGACGTACACTCGGCTTGGGGGCGAGGGGAGCGTTCACCAGAACGTCGCCATCGCCGGCTTTGGGCCCGACGAATACGGCAGGTGCGTCTCCACAGTCATACTGTGCGAACGCATAGACCCGCTGTCCACCATCGACGAGTTGGAGAACGAGATGATGAACAACGACAAGGAATGCTGCGACAACGGGCACAGGGACAACATACTCGACAGGGACCACACGCGCGTAAGCATCGGAATAGCGTACGACGAATACTACCTGGCAATGGTGCAGAACTTTGAGGCGGACTATGGGCTGTCTGTGGATGTCGAGGGGACCAAGGTCAGCATCGCCGGCTCCGTGCCCGCAGGAGACAAGTTTGACAACGTCGTGGTGTACTATGACGGGCTCCCAGACAAGCAGGCGTACGACGCAAACAAGGAAAAGCTTTCGTACGACGCAGGCACGCTTGTCGCAAGTGTGTTCGAGCCGCTTCCGCGGGGCCTAAGGTACCAGCAACCGGGCGACTATGTCGTGATAGAGGCCGACAGGTGGCAGGACGGCAATAACAACTTGGATGTCAGTTTCGACCTTGCGCCTGCGATGAAAAAGGACGGCGTCTATACCGTGTACGCCATGTTCGATGACGAAAAGGGCCAGCAGTTTTCGGCAACCTCCCACTCGATATTTGCAAAGACGGAATAATAAAAGACGACAGCAGGTGAAGGAAAGGCATTATCATGCGACGCAGCTACGGGCCAAAGGCGCCCGGCGCGCGCATATTGCTCGCCTTCCGTTCGTCCATGCTGAAACTCGTGTTTTATCCGAGTAGCGGTATATCCGCATTTCAGTTATTTAAGGCAGCTGGCAATATTCTCTATATTTCAGGTTAATTCCTGTAGACAGGGCGCAGGGATACGTATTTGAGCGGGCGGAGACATCGCATTCTCGTGAATTTTGCAGCTCTTAAAATAGGCGCCTGGGACCTTTCCGGGCTCGTAAAGGACCCCGCCGGCTCCGAGTTTGCGCAGTTTTTGGATTCCATCGAGGGCAAGGTAAAGGCGTTTGAGGGCAGGCGCCGGTCGCTCCGGCCAGACATCCCCGCCGCCGAGTTTGAGGGCATGATCCATGACCTTGAGGACATTTACGAAAAGCTCAGCATCGCAGGAGGCTATGCGCACTTGCGCTACTACGGCAACACCGCCTCAAACGAGGCGTCGGCGCTAGTGACTCGGATGGACAAGATGTCGGCCGAGGCTGGAAACCGCCTGCTGTTTTTCGACCTCTGGTTCAAAAAAGAGCTCGATGAGGGCAACGCTGTACGCCTCATAGAGTCGGCGCCTGCGGTCTACCGCGAGTACCTGCGCCACAAGCGCCTGCTGGCAAAGCACTCGCTGTCAGAGCCGGAGGAAAGGATAATCAACACGCTTGAAGTCACAGGCACCGGCGCGCTGGTAAAGATATACGACAAGATGACATCCGCCTTTGAGTTTGAAATTTCGCTAAAGCGCGGCAGGAAAACAATCACCAAAAAATTTGACAACAAGGAAAAACTGGTGTCGCTTGTGCGCAGCGCAAACCCGGCAGAGAGGGAGGCCGCGTACAAGGCATTGTTTGCGACGTACAAAAAGAACTCCGGCGTGCTTGGCGAGATATACCAGAACATAGTGGTCGAGTGGCGCAATGAGGGGATTTCCATGCGCGGCTACAGGACTCCTATTTCTGTCAGGAACATCGCAAACAACCTCGACGACGAGACCGTGGACGCGCTCCTCGCTGCATGCAGGAAAAACAACAGGGTGTTCCAGGAATATTTCAGGGAAAAGGCGCGCTTGTTAGGCGTCAAAAGACTTCGTCGGTACGACCTTTACGCGCCGCTTTCGACAAAGACGTCTGGCAAAAAGTTTGCGTACGGCAAGGCAGTCGCAAGCGTGCTTGACACGTTTGGCGACTTTGATCCGCAGGTGCGCGCCCTTGCCGAGCGCGTGTTTTCCGAGGGCCACGTCGACTCGCAGATACGCAAGGCAAAGCGCGGAGGAGCGTTCTGCCACACCGTCTCCCCGTCGATAACGCCGTACGTGCTCCTGAACTTTGACGGGAGGACCCGCGACGTCTCTACGCTTGCCCACGAGTTCGGGCACGCCATACACAGTATGCTTGCGGAAAAACTGCCCATAATGGTGTCGCACGCGCCGCTCCCGCTTGCCGAGACGGCGTCGGTGTTTGCAGAGATGCTGTTAAACGAGCGCCTGATGGAAAAGATGTCGAGGCAAGAGCGGCAATTGCTATTGGCAGAGCAGATTGACGACATGTACGCCACGATAATGCGCCAGGCGTATTTCACGCTGTTTGAGGTAGACGCCCACAGGGCGATAGGAGAAGAGAACGCCACGATCGACCAGGTCACGCAGATCTATTCCGAAAACCTGAAGGAGCAGTTTGGCGACTCTGTCGCCGTTTCGCCGGAATTCGGGTGGGAATGGATATACATTCCGCACTTTTACCACACGCCGTTCTACTGCTATGCCTACTCGTTTGGGAACCTGCTGGTGCTCTCGCTGTACCAGCGCTACAAAGTTGAGGGCAAGTCCTTTGTGCCAAAGTACCTGGACATCCTCGCTGCAGGAGGTTCCAGAAAGCCGGAGGAGCTCTTGAAAGAGTCCGGCCTTGACATCACGAAACAAGAGTTCTGGCAGCAGGGCTTTGACCTAGTGGGCGAAAAGATACAGCAGCTGAAAGGGCTTGCGTCCAAGTAACGACGCGATACTGGCGTGCGCCATCGCCGGCTCGATGGCGGCCGGCGTGCTCGTGCCGCGGGCAGGACTGCTGGTAGAGCCATACCTGCTGGTGTGGCTTGGCATCCTACTTTTCCTCAACCTGATAAAGCTGGAAGCCTCCGATGTCGCGGCGACTTTTGCAAGGCCAAAGGGCCTTGCCGTCCTTGCCCTCGTGAAACTGGTGGCGCTTCCTGTCGGCATGTACGCGCTTTCGTACGCGCTCTACAGGCCGCTTGCCCTGCCTGTTCTGCTCGTGTCCGGCATGTCGACCGGTCTTGGAGCGCCCTTTGTGGTCAACATCGTGGGCGGGCGCCTGCAGCTGGTGGTGGGCATGATAATCGCGACATCGCTTTCCGTGCCGTTTGTGCTCCCGTCGCTTACGTACGCGCTTGTAGGGTCAGAGTTTGACCTGCCCATCGCAAACATGATGCTGCTCCTTGCGCTTGCGCTTTTCATACCGCTCGTCGGCGGGTGGGCGGTAAAGAAAAAGGCGCCAAAGGCGTCCGAGTTTGCGCACAAAAACTCGTTTCACCTTTCGATAATCTTTGCAATCTTGATCAACATCAGCATGTTTTCCAAGCTGTCCGGGCTCTTTTTCTCAGACCAGCTGTTTCTATTGCAAAATATAGCTGCCACGTTCCTTTGCTTTGCGGCGTTTGCCGTTGTCGGGTTTGCAGTTGCGCCCAAAAGCGAGAAATCCGCAGGCATGATAGCTACTGCGTACGTCAACAACACGCTCGTCATGGTGTTTGCCGCGCAGTTCTTTGGCCCGCAGGTGGCGGCCCTTGCCGGGCTCTACAACATACCCTACTATGCGTGCATCCTTGCGCTGAAAAAGATAATGCGCCGCTAGGCTTGTCCTGCGGCGTCGAGGATGGCTTTGGCCTGCTTGTAGTGCACGGCGTCTACCATCCTGCCTTCGAGCCTCACTGCGAGCCGGCCTGTGCCTTTTTCCATCGCCTCGCCTAGAGCCTCGACGACTTTTTTGGCCCACTCGACCTCGCTTTTTGAGGGCAGGAAAACTTTGTGCACAGGCTCTATCTGGCCGGGGTGGATTATGCTCTTGCCAGAGTAGCCGAGGCGCTTTGCGGCAGTTGCGTCCCGTATGAGCCCGTCAATGTCGTCCACCTTTTGCCATATCGCGTCGATGGCGGCGACGCCGGCGGCCCTTGCGTCCACAGGGATTCTGGCCCGCGCATAAGCATAGCCGCTGCCGTCATGCTCGTCATAGTCCATGCGCATGTCATGCAAAAAGTCAAAGACGCCAAACACCACGGCGTTCACCCTGTCGTCCGCGCTCGATATGGCGTACGTGTTTACCACCCCTTTTGCAGTCTCGATTGAAGGGATTAACGCTATCCTGCCTGTTCCGCGCTCTTTTTCAAGCGCCGACACAACCTTGGCGATTTCAATAACTTCGCTTGCGTCGTTCACCTTTGGAATAACCAGCCCGTCAATCCCTTTTTGCACCACCGTCTTGATGTCAGCATCTATTAATCCGGATTCAGGCGAGTTGGTGCGCACGTATACAGGCTTTTGATAATCTTGCCTCTTTGCCAGCGCGCCGGCGATTGTTTTCCTTGCCGCATCTTTTTCGTTTGCCGGCACGGAATCTTCCAAATCAAAGCAGACAATGTCGGCGGAAAGCGCCTTGGCCTTTTCCACAAAGCGCGCGTTTGCGCCGGGTACAAAGATGAGCGTCCTGAACAACGTCATGTCGGTAAAAAGGGAAAAAGAGGGGAAAAAGGTTTCCCTTACAGCTTTTGCGGGGTCGTCAGGATCTTGCCGAACTGCTGCGCCTCTGCCATCATGACGTGGCCCTTGACCATGTCTGAGAACGGAAGCACGCTGTCAATAATTGGCTTTATCTTGCCCTTTGAGACCCAGTGCACTACGTCTTCAAGCTCTGCCTTGGTGCCCTGCGTAGAGCCTAGGAGGTTTGTGCCCTTGAAGAACAGATAGCGCAGGTCGATTGTCGAGTCATAGCCTGTCGTCGCACCTGTCGCCACGAGTGTCCCGCCCATCTTTAGCAGGCTTACTTCCTGCGGGAAGACGGACTTGCCGATGTGCTCAAACACCACGTCGACGCCGGTCTGTTTCATCTCTTTGTTGATTGCGCGCACCTTCTTGTACCAGTCTGCTTCCCTGTGGTTGACTACATAGTCGGCACCAAGCTCAAGGCACTTGTCCATCTTGTCCTGCTTGCCTGCAGTTGCGATGACTGTGCAGTTGTATAGCTTTGCAATTTGTATTCCTACCATGCCGACGCCGGAACCGCCGCCCATGATGAGCACGACCTGCCCGGGCTTTATCTTGGCCCTGCCGACCAGCATGTGCCACGCGGTCATGCCGACCATCGAGACGGCCGCTGCGTCGTGGAACGAGACGTTGTCTGCTATCTTGGCCACGTTTACCTCTGGGAGGCGAGTGTACTGCGCAAAGCCGCCCCAGAGCGGGCCGGTCTGGAAGCCCCAGATTTGCCGGTCTTCGCAGTCGTATTCCCTGCCGGAGGTGCACGCGTCGCATACCCTGCAGGACATGTTCGAGTGCGACACAACCCTGTCGCCCACCTTGAGCTTCAGGACGTCCGAGCCCACCTCTACAACCGTGCCGGCGACGTCGCTTCCGGAAATGTGCGGCAATGGAGTCTTTACTGGCTCGCCCCATATTGCCCACAGGTCGTTGTAGTTGTACGACGCTGACTCTACTTTTATTAGAACCTCGTTTGGCTTTAGCTTGGGAACGTCGATATCCTCAATCTTGACAACTTTTGTCGGGTCTTTGTTGTATTCTCTAAATACTGCTGCCTTCATATATAGAGGGCAAAGCCTGCTTTTGACCTTAAATAGTTAACTCCACAACGGCCGGCAGAAAACCGTCGGATGCTTAGCGCCGGTCGAACTTGAATTCCTTCTTTGGCTGCTGCAGGCTCGCCAGAATCTGCTTCAATTCGTCGTCGGAAAGGGCGCGGTTGAGCCTGCCTGTCGATGCAGCATTTATCAAATAGTTTTCGACGGCTGTCGCAAGCTCTGGCTTGACCATTCGTATATTGGTGAGGCGCTGTCGTGCCTGCGGGTCCAGAACAACGGACAGGACACGCTGGCGCATCGCGGCGGCCTCTGCCTCCCGCCTCCTAATCTCCTCGTCGTTTGGTTGCTGTGGTGGAGGGGCAGACATTTTTCACTTATGCGTAGCGTTGGAGCGCCGGGGCGGCCTTGATCAGCTCTTTGTGAATCTCTGTCGCAAGCCTGTCGAGCTTTTTCGTGCCCTCGCTTGTCACCACCCTGCCCTTTGCTGGCAGTTTTGTGACGTACCCAGCGGCTTCGAGCTGCTGCATGGCGTGCCTGATGATGGCGCCGCCTGCGTCCTTGTGGTGCGAGAGGTTGTAGCCTATCTGCTTGCGCCCGCCGTATGCCACTTTTAGATCTGAAACGCCTATCGGACCGTGAAGGTAAATCTTTCTCAAAAGAGAAGCGCACCTGGTGTACCACCAGTCCCTGTTCTGCGGGATCTTTTCGGCGTGCGAGCCTGTCTTGACAAACGCCGACCACGCTGGAGGCTCGATCTTTTTGTCCTTCTTCAGCTGCTCGGCCAGCTTGGCGATTAGCTCGTCAGCCGGAACGTCGTAAACCTTGGCCATTTGTATCGGAAAAAAGTCGCAACAGCCCTTATAAATCCTTACTGCGTTTGGCGATGACCTTGCGGTATGTGTGCCCGCACAGTGTGC
>NZ_CAMLDP010000030.1 GCF_946478925.1 uncultured Nitrososphaera sp.
CGCAGCCTCCTTGCAGAAGCATCGGGGTCGATAGGAAGCAGGATTGCGGCATCTTTTCTAGCAAGATTGCTCTGGTCAACTCCGGAATTGGCGCAGACAAAGCCGTGTTTTGTTTCTGTGATGATTATGCCGTTTTTCATCATCACTATTTCCCTTGCCTCATCCAGTATCAATTGCACTACCCGCGGGTCTTTTTGCAACTCCCCGGCAAGCTTGGCTGCCTTTCTTGACGGCCTGACTTTGGCGAGGTCGACTACGCGCCCTTCTGCCTTGGACACGGCCTTTTGCGCGACCACCAGTACGTCGCCGTCCTGCAGCGCAATGCCGTTTGCATAGAGCGATTCAAGGATTACCGGGCCAAGGTCGCTTTTAGGCACAATGTCGCCGGCGACCTTGACAGGGATGACCGTTATTGTTGTGAAAGGCAACGCGGTATACAGATGATGATGTTGTGGGTTACAAAAACTAGCCGATTATTATCGGCTAAAAGAAATCGCTTCTGCTTCTATCTCGACGAGGATGTCGGTGTCTATGAACCGGTTGACCTCGACCATCGATGTTGCAGGCCTCGTTCTTTCAAAGAACTTGGCATGAGCCGCGCCTATCTTTTCCCAATCGCCAATGTTTTTCACATAGATCCGGGTCCTGACTACCTCTTCCAAACAGGATTCAAGCTGCAAGAGCGCGGACTCGATGTTCATTATCGCCTGCATGGTCTGCACGTATGGGTCGCCAACGCCGACAATGTTCCCGCCTGCGTCAGTCGCCGTCGTTCCTGAAACGTGTATTATAGAGCCGACGCGAACAGCCCGGGAATATCCAACCGCAGCCTCCCATTTTGTGCCGGATGAAATATGCTGCCTTCTTGTTTCCAACGTTCACCAATTACAAAAATAGAGATATAAACAAAAAGTTACTACTTGTTCGTAGTCGCAAGCACGGCTTTTCCGTACTTTTTCTCCAGCAGATGCAGGAGCAGGCTCAGGTCGCGCCTTTCAATAGTGTCATCGGCCCTTTCCTTCACTATTTCCACAGGGCAAAATCCGACAGTATAGCCTGCGAGCGCGAACAGCTTCAGGTCGTTTGCGCCGTCGACTACGACTACAATGTCATCCTTTTTCACGCCCCATTCCTGTACGGTCGAACGTATGGCAGCCGCCTTGTCCGACGTGACGTTCAGTTTTACGTCGTGCAGCTTGTGGTCGTTGAATATCAGCTCGTTTGAGAATATCCTGTCAATCCCAAGGTCGTGCTTTAGCCGGTCGGTGATTATGGTAAAGCCGCCAGAGACGGCAATCATCTTCCACCCCGCGCTCTTTAGCGCGCTGCACAGCTCTTTTGCCCCTGGCATTATGGGCAGGTTCTCGGCAAGATCTTTTGCCTTGTTGTAGTCGATGCCGCGCAGGGCGTGGACGCGCTTTACAAGGCCCTCCTCCCAGTTTATCTCGCCGCGTATGCCGGCCTTTGTGATGTCCCAGATCTCCTTTTCCTTTTCAGGCCCCACGAGGGAGGCAAGGACAGGGAGATATTCGGCGTCGAGTAGAACGCCTTCTACATCAAAAACAGCCAGCATGTTTCGTTGCGTAAGCAAAGCAAATTCACCTCATTATATTAAGTTTAGTATGAACGGCCCCGGATTGTCTGCTGTTTTTTGTTGCTCAAATAGTCTGTCAGCAGCACTTTGTCGATTTCAGCAGGGTTGATGTAGTACGACCTGCCCTTCACGTACTTCTCCATCTCGTTTACGTAGCCAAGCAAGGAATCCTCCTCGCTTATCATGATGGTGTCAATATCTATCTTCATCGAGTGACATTTTTTCGCCTCCACTATCGTGCGCTCGCCGATGTACTGATCTACCTGCCGATAGCGGTAGCACAGGTACACCAGTTCCCCGGACGCAACGTCAAGGTTCATGCTCTGGTTTGCCTTGACCGTGTCAAGCGTGTCCTTGTCAGGCGTGTAAAAGTGCGAGTACGGCCTCTGCGACAGGATCTTGTCCTGCTCGCCCTTGTCGTCGATAAAGCACGCGCTCGGGTGTCCATCGGTTACAAGCACGATGCGCTTGTTCTCCGCGCCGTCCTTTTGCAGAATCTTGCTTGCAAGTCGGAATGCCGCCTGGTAGTTCGTGTAATGGAGAAAGTCAGAGCCGGGTTCAAACGTTTTCAGGTACGGGATGTCCTGCGGGAGTACCTTTGACGCAAGCGCCCCAAAGCCTACGATGTAAACAGAATCAGAAGGAAAGAACTTGCGGTTCAAGAGATACAAACTCCACAGTGCGCGTTTTGCAGCCTCTATCCTGCTCATGTCGCCGTACATAGTCGAGTAGCGCATTGTGGACGAAAGGTCGATGCAGTAGACCATCGCCACGCGTACGTCCTGCATCGTCTCATATTCTTCAAAATCCTCCACGTCTATTTGCAGCGGGAGTTTCACGTCCTTGCCGTCCTTGAACGAGCGCTGGATTGTATTGAGCAATGACTTTGGCACGTTTAAGAGCCGGATGTCGTCGCCGGGCTCGTATTTCTTGCTCGTGTCAAGCACTATCGATCCCTGCCCATAGTCATGCGTCTCGTGCATCCCGTACTCGCCGGCCTTGAGCGCCTTCATCACGTCGCTCAGTATCCTGCCGCCGATGTTGACAAAGCCCTTGCTTGAAAGCCACTTTGGCGAGTCTTTCAGGTAGCCCTTTTGCACTAACTGGCGTACAAGCGGCATCCCGTCGCCGTCGTCCACTTGGTTGCCGGACTGCGAGCTCTGCTGTTGCTCTTTTTCCTGCGGGCCTTGCTCGCTTGACATCTGCGACATGACATTCTGCAGGCTCTGCTCAAGCTCCTGCAGGGAAGGTGTCTTTTCGCGGAGGGCCTCTCTGCCTATTGTTTTTAGCAGTTTGTCTAGGACATCTTTTGGCAGGTCTCTGCTTTTTTCCTGCTGCTGTTGTTGCTGCGGGCTTTGACCGTCGTCTTCCAGTGCAAAGTAGACGAATTTCTTGCTTCCCGGTACCTTACTGGGAGAGGGCATAGCTGTTGTCCTTCTTGTCGAGGAGTGGTGGCTGGATGTGGCGTAGGCCCTCAAGGACCACCTCGGCGACTGCGGCTGTAAACTCGCCGTCAAGGTCAGAAAGTGCGATGCTGTCAGTACGGATGCCAAGCTGTTTTGCTTGTTCTACGAGCTGCTTTTGCTCGTCCTTTATGGCAGACAGAGTCTCTGCGACTGCCGCTTTTAGCGCAGGGAACTTTGTCAGCTGCGACTCGTAGTCGGAGGTGTCGGCCTTTTTGCCGCCGGGCAGTACCTGCGACACCTGGAACGCCTTGTTCTTGGCAAATTCGTTCTTCATCTTGGCTATCTGATCCGGTGATATTTTCTCCACGTATTCAAGCGACACTTCCTTTAGCGTGGCATCTATGACAGAGTCCAGTATGTTTCTGCGGTTTTCCCGCGTGTCTTCCATCTCGGCAAGCTCGAACTTGGACGACTGGTGTATGCAGTGTATATCGCAAAAGCGCGGCACCGCCTTGATGTTGTATATGATAGAGCGCGTGCGCTCGGCTTCCCCTATCATCATCTCCATCGAGTGCACCGCCATCCTGACGCTGACTCCCTTGTCGTGATTGACGTCGTGGTGGGCGCGTGTCGCCTGCGTTATCTTGGCAATCGCCTTCACTATAAAGACGGGCAAGAAAACGTTCTTTGGATCTGCGACCCTTGTTTCCTGTGTTATGATCAGCATCTCGTCGCTCACAGTCTTGGGGTAGTGCGTGTCGACGTGGCTCTTTAGTCTGTCAAACAAAGGCTCGATTATCTTGCCAGAATGGGTATAGTCAATCGGGTTTGCAGTGGCGATTATCTTGACGTCAGGCTTGAACACGACGGGGTAAGCGCCCGTGGTAAACCGGCCTTCCTGGAGCACGCTCAATAGCGACACTTGCTTTCTTGGGTCAAGCACCGGCAATTCATCAATGCACAGGATGCCGTGGCGCGCCTGCAACAGCTGGCCTGCGGAATACGACTCCATGCTGTACAGCTCGACTCCTTTCTTTGCAATCTTTATCGCGTCTATCTGCCCCACGAGGTCCTTGACAGAGATGTCTGGCGTGGAGAGGATGTACTTGAATCTGTCAGCGCCAGAGAGCCAGTCGATCTTTGTTTCTAGTTTGTCCTGACGGATGACGTCCTCGCATTCCCTTGACACCGTGAACTCGGGGACTGTCCTGACAACCTCTCTGTCTGCAAGCAGCGCAGAAAGGTGCTCCTCAGGCATCGAGGTCGGGATGTCGTTCGTGACTGTCCCGCGCACGACAGGAATTGGAGAAAGCAAGTTCTTGGCAATTGCCTCTGCAATCTTGGTCTTGGCCTGCCCAATCTGACCCACGAGCAGGATGTCGTGTCCAGAGAGAATCGCGCGGTTGACGGCCGGCACTACGTCGTCGTCATAGCCGATGATGCCGGGGTACGGGTGCTCGCCTGCCTTCAACTTGGCAACGAGGTTGCCGCGCAGCTGCTCCTCTACTGTGACGTGCTTGTAGTTAATTTTCAAAAGATCGCCAAGCGTCTTTAGCTGTTTATAGTCTTCGGGCACACCAGGCATTACCTCTGAATACTTGGGCTTTGAAGTGTAAGAACGGCGGACTGTTTCTTCTATCTTGCTGCTGCTCATATTAGTGAGACGGGCTGTTTTCGACCCTCACAAATTTAAAGATACTCAATGATTTTCTATCGCAAGTTCCAGCTGGCGCAGGTATTCTTCGTTTTCCAGATCCTGCGCCGTCTTGACAGGCCGGGCCACCAGTTTTGGAGCCACTGGAGCCTCTTTCTTTGACGGCATATTTCTCGTTTTTATTATAAGGCTCAGCTTATAACGATTTACCCGAACCAAACCGCGCAATGGAATAAAATATTTTTACAAAACTGCTTCCTGTGTTCAATAACCAGTGTCAGCAGGCGGGCGAGGCGGCTGTTTGTTGTAAATATTGCATGGTTTTTGCGCCCGCACGCCCAGCATGGTTTTTATTGCCGAGTATACGCCGTGAAGGTGATTTGTCCGCTTCGGAGTACAAACACATACTCAGAATCGCCGGAAAGGACGTTGAAGGCAGCAAGAAATTGCTTGTCGCCATCAGCGAGATTAAAGGCGTAGGTTACAATTTTGCCCAAGTATTGACGCAGTCGCTGAACGTTAACCCGAATATGCGCGTCGGTTTCCTGACAGACAAGGAGCTGCGCGAGATAGAGGAAGCTATCTCTAATCCAACCAAGTTCGGCGTGCCGGAATGGTACCTGAACCGCAAGAAGGACATGGATACTGGCACGACGCACCACATGATTACTTCGGATCTTGATTTTGCCATCGGCAACGATGTTGACCGCGAAAAGACGGTCATGAGCTGGAGAGGCTACAGGCACATGTTCGGCCTGAGAGTGAGAGGCCAGCGCACGAGGACGACCGGCAGGAAGGGAGGAGCGGTCGGAGTGAAAAAGACCAAGCTCGTCACTGGCGCGGCACCGGCAGCGCCTGGAGCAGCACCGGCGGCAGGAGCTGCGGCGCCTGCAGCAGGAGGAGCGGCAGCCAAGCCAGCAGCGGGCGCGGCACCGGCAGCAGCTGGAGCGGCGAAACCCGCGGCAGGAGGAGCAGCACCGGCAGCCAAGCCAGCAGCGGCAAAGGAGCCGGCGAAAAAGTAAGAGGTGTCATGAATGGGAGATCCTAGAAAGCAAAAGAAACTTTTCCACCGTCCAAGGAGAATATGGACCACAGACCAGCTTAACGCTGAACTTTATATCATGGGCTCGTACGGCCTGAGGAACAAGCGCGAGCTCTGGAAGGCCCAGACAGAGATGGCAAGGGTCAGGAACCAGGCACGCGCGCTGCTTGCACTTTCGACAGAGGCCAGGGCAGAGAAGGAAAAGAGGTTGCTTAACTTTTTGTCGAGGATTGGCCTCGTAAAAGAGGGTGCAACGCTTGATGACATTCTCGGATTGAAGGTTGAGGACCTGCTTGAGCGCAGGCTCCAGACAATAGTCATGAAGAGGATGGGCACAAAGTCTGCGTCGCAGGCACGCCAGGTGGTGAGCCACGGCCACGTCTCGATAGGCAACAGGAAGATAAACAGGCCGGGTTACATTGTAAAGACGGAAGAGGAGGCACAGATACTCCTCCATCTTGAGCTCCCATCGGCAGCGCCAGCAGGCGACGGCGCAGCGCCGGCATCCTAGCCGCCGCTTATCACGTCCACGTGGTCTATTTTTCCATCCGCGTCCATGTCAAAGCCCTGCACGACCAGGGCCCAGTCTTCTTTACTCTTGTATCTTTTCAGAATCTCCTCGCCATAGTTTGTCAGCGCGATTACTGCAGATTTCGTGCCGGCAGACCTGACGCCGGCGACCACTATGACGCTTGACTTGCCATTGTCGTAGGGATTCCTTATCTTGGCGATGAGGCCGTGGTTATCCTGGCTGTACCGCCTGCCCGCGCCGTCGACTAGGCCGGACCAGAAATTCCCCTCGTCAAAGCGTATGGGCAGATGGCGGTTGAAATCTGCAGTCACGATGTTTGTGCCCGGCCCGCCTATCGTCACGAGGTTAGTCCCGGAAAGCATCTTTTCCGCCTTGGCGTCAACGTCCAGCTTTACCGCAAATTCCGCAGGCATGACGCCGGATACCTTGCCAAGAAAGAACGCGAGGTGGACCGCATAGTGCCCGTCTCTTGCCGACGACTTGTACTGACCGTGCGGCTCGGGCGCGCCGACTACGATGAGGCCATCAAATACGCCATCGTGTACAAACCCCTCAAAGAACCTGAGGGCGCCCCTGTTGCGGCTTGTACCGGGCGCATCCACCGCAGTCTCGCCCCAGTCGAGCTCTATCCCAAACGCGGGGCTGGACGCCTGGTACAGCCGCGCGGTTCCTCCCCGGACAAGGTTGCTCCCGGCCTCTTCCACCGCGCCGGCGCGCAGAAGGCGCCTGATGTAATAATAAGCGCTCTGCTCGTGTATGCGGAGTTCTTTTGCGACCTGCGCAGGGTACATCGGCTCTTTTGACAAGAGCTCCATCATGCGCCACGCTACAGGGTTTGAAAGGACGCGCATCTGCGCCACGTCCCGAAACACGGTTATCTTTTTTGCCGACGCCTGGCCATCATGGTCCGAAACTGAAACGAGCGACTTGCGTGCCAATGCCGTACAGTTCTGACAGAATTATATAATCTTTTATAGCGGTATAAACTTTGATTGGCCAATAAGCGTTGTTTTACGCACAGATGATTATAGCATTTTTTGTAGTGGTTAGAGACTCTATTCATAATCAATTTAAACGCGAAAGAGGAACATTCCACGTGTGTTCAATCATTGGCTACAAGGGCAAGCAGTCTGCGGCGCCCATACTGGTCGACAGCCTGAAGAGAATGGAATACAGAGGCTATGACAGTGTCGGAGTAGCCACTTTCAAGGACGGCGACATACTGGTGAAAAAGGGCACGGGCAAGGTAGTCGAGGTCAACAAGAGCCTCAACATCAGCTCCATGTCCGGTATGATAGGTATAGGCCACACCAGGTGGGCCACGCACGGCGGCGTGACTGACAGCAACGCGCATCCGCACTCGGCCTGCAAGAACAACGTCGCAGTAGTCCACAACGGCATCATCGAAAACTACAAGGAATTGAAGGAGGAGCTCATCAAGGCCGGGCATGTCTTTTCAAGTGAAACTGACAGCGAGGTCATAGCCCACCTACTGGAGGTACATGCTGACAAGGGCGTCAAGGGATCGCTCACGGCGACATGCAAGAGGCTCAGAGGCACGTTTGCCTTTGTCGCGGTTTTCCAGGACGGGACCATTGCAGGCGCAAGGTACGAGGAGCCGCTCATAATCGGCGTCGCAAACGACGGCTACTTTATCTCGTCAGACGTGCTAGGGTTTCTGCAGTACACGGACAAGGCGATATTCCTTGACAACTATGACATTGCACTCATCGACGGGAGCAAGATGGAGATCTTTGACTTTGACGCAAACCCGGTCGCGCGCCCCATAACGCAGGTCGCCTGGGAGCTTGGAGAGGTCGACAAGGGCAAGTACGCCCACTATACGCTAAAGGAAATAAACGACCAGCGCCTCACGGTCGCAAATGCTGCAAGGCAGGACGAGGCCATGATGGAGAAATTCTGCGACATCCTGTCTGGCGCGCAGAGCGTCTACATCACGGGGAGCGGCACCAGCTACCATTCTGCCCTGATAATGAAGCACATGCTTGCCAGGTTTGCCAAGATACGCGCCGAGACTGTCATGTCAAGCGAGGCGCAGGACGGACTTGTGGGCCTCGACGAGGGCTCTGCGCTGGTAGCGTTTTCGCAGAGCGGCGAGACTGCGGACGTTCTTGAATCGGTCAAGATAGCCAAAAGGCAGGGCGCCAAGGTGCTTGGCATAGTAAACGTCACAACATCGTCGCTTGCAAGGACAAGCGACGCGTTCCTATCGGTCAACTGCGGGCCGGAAATAGGAGTGGCCGCGACAAAGAGCTTTACGGGTCAATTGGCGCTTGTCTACAACATCGTTGCAAGGCTGTCTTCTGGCGCTCTTGCGGCAGGCGAAGAGGCCGAGTTTGTAAAGGCGGTGGAAAAAACCATCGCGACGAGCCAGACCGCTATAGAAAAGATGGCCGGCGAGATGGAGAAGGTAAACGACATTTACCTCCTTGGCAGGTCCATCCACTACCCGATTGCGCTTGAGGGCGCGCTAAAGCTGAAAGAGCTTGCGTACGTGCACGCAGAGGGCGTGGCCGCCGGCGAGCTGAAACACGGCCCCCTTGCCCTGATGGAGAAAAACACGCTCGTGATACTTCTCAACCCCAGAGACGCCACATACAATGACTCGGTCTCAAACGCCCACGAGATAAAGGCAAGGGGCGCAAGCGTCATCGGGATTTCAGACACCGAGAGCGAGGTCTATGACCACTGGATAGAGATACCGCACATGGCGGAGGAGGCATTCTACCCGATTGTAGAAGTGATACCGCTGCAGATGCTTGCATACTATCTTGCGCTTGCCAAGAACGCCGACCCCGACTACCCGAGGAACCTAGCAAAGTCAGTGACGGTAAAGTAATAATTATTTTTTTAGAAAATTAGAAAAAGAAAAGAAAGGAAAAAGGAGAGGGAAGAGCCCGCTTACTGCGAGTTTCCGCCTGCGTACGACTTGGATGCGCCCGAGCCCACCGGGACGTCGGGGAAGCTCTCAGTCATCCTCTGCTCCGCGACTGCGCCGGCCTCTGCGAGTATCCTGTCTACCTCTTCGCCTGATGCGTCGAAGGCAAACGAGGTGTTGCCCATGCTTCCAGCGTTCATCATGATGTCGCTGAACACGCCGTTTATCTCGCCCAGTTCCCTGTCGACTTCTGGCATCACACCTGCAAGGCCGGACCTCACTCTCGTGAGAGCGCCCATTGCCGGGCCGATTGCCACCATTACGTCGCCAAGGTCGATTGTAGTCTCTAGGCGCATCTGTATCTGCTCAAGCGCCATCTTGAGCTGCGAGATCATCTTGATCGTCTTTCTGACCTGCGCAATCTCGTTTGAGACCATCTTGCCTGCCTGCGCGTCGTGCCTCTGGAGCGCGGAAACCACCTGGTTGAACAGGGATTTTTCCTTGCCCTTTAGTTTCTCAAGAATAGCATCCAGTTTCTGATTTTGTGCTTGGATCTTGTTCTTTGCGAACTCGATCCTCGGTTTCAGTGGTTGTTGAGGTCCGAGGCTTTCCTTCACTCTCTCAGACATCGTCGATTTATTGTCCTTGACCCAGTTATTGCTGAAGCTCGTCATGTCTGCTAGCCTTGGAAAACGACGTTAAATAGAAATGTCATAATTAGACAACCAAGTGGTAATATTTTGTAGACACGCGCCGGCAGTGGAAAACATTAAATCATCAAGATGCGACGCTGTTTACACACATGCCGAGAGCGAAAAAGGCCGAGGCCCAGAGCAACGAGGAAGGACTGCCCAAGTGGGCCGAGGACGAGATAAAATCGGCGCAGTTTGGCAAGCCTGAAGTCACGACGAGGACAGGATACATACTGGAAATATACGAGAAGGATTCCAGACTTGACATACAAGTGTACGAGCCGATGCCCGACGGCAGGGTCATAATCGAGGGCATCAGCCTGCCAAAGGAGGTCAAGATAAACGACCTCATGAAGGGCTTTGTATACGAGTTCAAGATAAACGTCTACACCGCGCCCCTGAGCGACAAAGTATCTGAACTGCTAAAGACGAAATTCAACCTTGAGATGAAGGCGATATTCAACTTTGAGATGAAGGAGCTTGCATTAATGGACGTAGAGTCAGACATGCCTGCTCCGGCGTCGTCCGGCGACGATGGCGAAGGCGACGACTAGTTAGTCCTCTTTCTTGCGGCCGTCGGCGGGAACCACGGTTTCCTTCTTGCCTATCGCAAGCTTCATGAGGGCAATCCACATTATGACAAGCGGCACGTGGTAGGTCGCAATCCTCCACGCGATTATCACGCTCAATTTAGAGTCGGCGGCTATTGCGGTAAGGTCTGGCACACTTGACAGATTAGAGATGTACGCCCAGATGCCAAGTTCCGCAAGGCCCGAGCCCCCTATGGTAACTGGAAGGTTTGCAATCGCGTTTGACGCGGCGACTGCCATGAGCGAGTCAAACATCCCGATTCCCACTCCGACCGAGTCGGCAAGGACCATGAAGGAGATGCCGTACGCAAGGAACGACGCGAAGGTTATCGCAAGCCCGACTGCAAACGGCCAGATGACCTTGCTGGAGGAAAAGTTCTCGCGGCTCATCATGCACAGGTCGTCGAGGGCCTTGTTGGCCTGAGTAAGGTACTTGTCTGCCTTGTCCTTGCCAAAGCGCCGGACGAGCCTGTCGATGAACTGCGGAACGTGCAGGTTGCGCTTTGCAGAGTAGAGTATGAGGATGAGCCAGAAGGCAAACGTCGGCAGCGCGACGAGTAGCACGGTTATCCCGATGGCAGTTCCGCCCCGGGATATGGCAAGGCCGCCGGCGATAAAGGCAAGTATGGTCACCGCAAAGACGTCGGCTATTATCTCCATCGTGGCCACCCACGCGGCCTTGCCTGCCGGCACGCCGTTTTTGGACAACCACGCTATCCTGACAAACTCGCCCCCTACGTACGAGGGCGTCGTGTAGGTGACAAACTCGCCTGCAAGCCTTGCGGCCATGGTCTTGCCGGGCGAGCTCACGTCGTAACCTATGAACTTGCGCACAAAGTACTTGAACCGGTACGCCTGGAGCATTATCCTTGCCACGGCCGCCACTGCCGAGGCGGCAAAGGGCACGAGCCCTACTGAAAATATATCCTGCGGCGAGACCTTGGTGGTCAGGAACATTATGATGAAGGGGACGATGCTCGCCGGGATAGCAGCGATTCTCCAGTTCAACGCTGTGTTTTGTACGTTTTGGAGATATAATAACGCATAGCAGTAATGCCAGAAATGTTAATCCGACAGGTAAAGACCTTCTAGTCATGGATAAAGGGGGCCTCTGCAGGGCCGCTGTGGCCATCCACGGCAACATCCAGGCGGCAATAGTCGTCCTGCGAGGAGAGATGAAGGCCAGACACGTCAGACAGGCAGTACCCATCCCTCCGGCCAAGGAGCTGGAAAAGTTGTTCATGCGCGCAGAGGTGTTTTTGAGCATGACAAAAGAGAGCGACCACCTGTTTGGAAGGACCGGCTATGTCATGACCAACCACGAGACGCTTGACACTTTTATATTCGCCGTCCCGGACGGCAGCGTGCTCATCCTGCCAATAGTAAAGCCGTACGGCCATGATGAACTGCTAGAAAAGGTTGCAAGCCTCCTTGGAGTCAGGTTTGGCTGACGACAGCAAAAATGTGAAAGCAGATATACTTCGCACCGCGCCCAGTTAGAGATGGTAAACGCCGTTTTCGTGACCGGGACTGCCGGCTCGGGCAAGTCGCTTTTGACCTCCAGGCTGGTGCAGTGGTACCGTGACACGGGCGCGTACCCCGTGACACTCAACCTCGACCCTGGCGCAGTCACCCTTCCCTACGAGCCGGACATCGACGTGCGTAACTACATAGACATCGGCACCTTGATGGATAGTTATGCGCTTGGACCAAACGGCGCGCTAGTGATGGCAAGCGATATGGTGGCGACAAAACTCGACGAGCTGCAGGAGGAAGTCGACGAGGCAAACCCCGACTATTTGATAGTGGACACGCCGGGTCAGATAGAGCTGTTTGCGTTCCGTGCAAGCGGACCCTACTTTGTATCAAACCTGCAGGCAGACAACAAGGCGACAGTATTTGCGTTTGACGGAACACTTGTTTCATCGCCCATCAATTTTGTATCGATTTCACTCCTTGCCTCGGCCGTGAAACTGCGCCTAAAGACCGCGCAGGTAAACGCGCTCACAAAAAGGGACCTTGTCATCGACAAACTAAAGGACATACTAGACTGGGCGGGATCGGCGCAGGCGCTAGAGTCAGCGCTCAATTCTGAAAAGGATGCCGAGTATTCGCTTTTGAGCAAGGATTTGTCGAGGAGCATGACCCGCGCTGGCTTTGCGCCCGGCCTCGTCGCAATCTCTAGCACGACCATGAATGGGCTCGTAAACATAGCGGCCGCCCTTGCCCGAACCCTTAATCAGGGGGAGGACGGATAGCACGGTCGTGAAAAAAAAGTCCTGTACGGCTATTGCGCCCTCGTCGACTGCAAACCTCGGCCCCGGTTACGACGTCTTTGGCCTTGCGCTTGACGCCCTGTACGACAGGGTCAGGATAACAAAAGCGGCTGCTGGAAAGGACGACGGCAGCAGGATAGCGATAAAGATGTCAGACAGCGCGATACCTTCTGCGCCCGAGTCCAACTCGGCGGGGCTCGTCATAAAAAAGATGGCGCAGGACTTTAACATCACGGACAACCTCGATGTCGTGGTGAAAAAGGGCGTGCCGGCGGGGTACGGCATGGGCTCAAGCGCCGCGTCGGCTGCTGCGGCGGCAGTTGCCTTTGCCGGCCTTTACAAACTGAAAATAGACAGAAACAAGCTGGTCGAGTACGCGGCCGAAGGCGAGGTGGCAAGCGCAGGGGCGCGCCACTACGACAACGTCTCGGCGTCGGTGCTCGGAGGGTTTGTAATCTCTAGCATCGGGCAGGAGGGAGTAAAGTTCATCCGCATCGAGCCCCCCAAAGACCTTCTCATGGTAGTCGCAGTACCGACAATTCCGGTGCCGGCAAAAAAAACAGAGGTCGCAAGGAGCGTCCTTCCAAGGGAAGTGCCGTTGAAAAGCGCGGTGCACAACGTGTCTGGCGCAAGCACCATCGTCGCAGGGTTTGCGCTTGGCGATGCAGAGATGATTTCACGCGGGATTGACGACGTCATTGTCGAGCCGGCAAGAAAGCACCTGATACAAGGCTATGACGGCGTCAGGAAAAACGCGCTTGCGGCAGGCGCGCTTGCGGTGACCATCAGCGGCGCAGGCCCTTCGATGATTGCTTTTCTGAAAGGGAAAAAGGGAATAAAAAAGGTGGCAGGGGCGATGGCCGCAGGCTTTTTGGAGTCCGGGGTAAAATGCCGGACCTTTGCCTGTGGTCCGAGCAAGGGCGCGCGTATAGTGTAGTTACTTTTTGCCCTTGTTAAGGAAGGCTGACATCATGTTCTTCCTGTCCTCGTGCGCAAAGCATAGCGCCCAGCCGTAGATCTCTAGGCGCAGGCCCGTCTCGATGTCAGAGTCCATGCCGCGGTTTATGAGCATCTTGCTCACCTTGACGGCATTAAAGCTGTTCTTTGTTATCTCCTTGGCAAGGGCCATGCAGTCGGCCATCAGCTTTTTGTTCAGGACCTTGGCCACTTCCGCGGCGCGCGCCTTTTCTGTGGCCGCGTCGCCCTTTGGAGCTTCCGGTGGCAGCTGATCTTCAGCGCCCAGCTTGATGACTTTGTTGACGAGGCCGATTGACGCCGCTTCGTCTGCGGTTATCATCTTGCCGGTGTATATCATCTCTTTTGCCTTTGCCGGGCCGACTATGCGCAACAGCCTTTGAGTGCCGCCCCATCCCGGCGGGATTCCGATCGTAACCTCTGGCTGGCCTATCTTGGCGTTTTCAGAGGCGATGCGTATGTCGCAGACCATCGCCAGCTCGCATCCACCACCAAGGGCAAAGCCGTTTACCGCTGCAATCACCGGCTTGTCCAATTTCTCTATCTTGTTGAGGACCGCCTGTGCCGCTGAGGCATATTTCTCTGCGGCCATCGGCTCGATGTTTACCATGAAGGCAATGTCTGCTCCTGCGCAGAACGCGCGCTCGCCGGCGCCGGTGATGATGACGCACTTTGTTCCCTCGTCGGCGGCAAGGATGTCTATTGTGCGCGAAAGCTCGGCAACGACGTCAACGTTCATGGCGTTGAGCGCCTCTGGCCTGTTTATCCTGACGACGGCAATGTCGCCGTGCGGTTCAAGCTGGATATACTTCATTGTGGACATATGGGAGAGGGGCAGCTTTTGCCTCAAATTAAAGCTTGTTCAGGTACGTTGTGAAGGCCGTACACGCCAACAAGGGTGCGAAGTTAAAAGCAGGCTAGTACATGGTATGTGGCGTTGGCAAAGTTCCACCGCGCAAACGCCAAGAGTTTTGGCGACGCAAACGTCGTCGTGATGGGCGTGCCTGACGAGTCCAGGTCACACGCAACTCGCAGAGGCACAAACACGGCGCCGGACACCATACGCGCAATATCCGACGAGTCCGAGTTCTTTATGCGCGACGGAAAACTCATACCTACCGTCCCCATGCGCGGGACGCTGGAGGGCAAGCGCGTCTTTGATGCAGGAAACGTGCAGAGAGACAAGGTGTACGAGCAGGCGCGGAAAATAATCGAGGCGGGCAAGGTCCCCGTTACGCTTGGAGGCGACCACTCGCTTACCGCCGACGTGTTAAAGGCTGCAGGAAGCGCGCAGAAATTGGCACTCTTGTATTTTGACGCACACCCGGATTTCGTGTCGTCGGCAAGGAACTATTACGGCTCGGTGCTGACCGACTCGGCAGACTATATTGATTACAAAAAGAGCATGTTGGTAGGGACAAGGGCGGCAGAGCCGGAAGAGATTGAAAATGCCAAGAAGGCCGGCCTTGCAATGGTCACACCAATCGACATCACGGACTTTGGCGTGCACAATGTTGCAGAGATGATAAGGGAAAAGGTCGCAGGGAGTAGGGTGTACATTTCTGTCGACCTTGACTGTGTCGACCCGGCGTTTGCGCCCGGTGTTTCTGTGCCTTCGCCGGGCGGAGTTACCATCGCAGACCTGCTGTACCTGCTGACAAGCACGATAAGCAGCTGCGAGATCGTCGGCTTTGACATCGTGGAACTGTCGCCTGACTATGACGCAGATGGCCTTACCGCGGGCCTTGCGGCAAGGATACTGACCGAGTGCATCGCGTGTCTGAAAAATGCCTAGAACCTTTCGACTATTTCCTTGAGGCTGTCCGGAAGTTCTGGAAGTTCGGTGTGGCTGACGTTGTTCTGAATGATGTCGGGGCCTATCCTGCGCACCCTCTGTGTAGCAATAAGGGTGTCGATTCCCCTCTCGACGTCCTTTGTAGACAGTATGCCGTTCAGTTTTTCCTTGATGGTGTTTTCCGAGTCGTACTTGTTTATGGCGTACTGGAGCAGGGTGAGCTTGTCATTTGTCGAGAGCGACATGATGCCATTTGCAGGCGCACGGCTAATAAGAATTTTCAATGTTTTTATCATCTTGGGCGGCAATGCAGTACATGCCGGCTGTTGGCGAGCTAAAAGCCCTCTTGCAAAAAGGCTGCAAGGTACAAAAGGTGCAGCCTGCAGTCTTTGCGTCCGACGCGGAGGTCAACATAGTCATCGTGACCGTCGCGTGCCCTGACGGTGTTCACACAGTCAAGGCGTACAGGGAAGAAGCAAAAGAGCTGCGTGAATTTATCAGAAAACAGGCTTTACAATTGTAAGGTCCGGTAATTAAATAACCGGCTGCCGAAAAACCAGCCGTGGAGACAGAGGCAGGCGCCCAGGCAACAAAAAAGACGCTTCTCAAGATAGGCGGGATGCACTGCGCAGGGTGCGTCAGTTCCATTCAGAGGCGCGTCTCTGCAGTCGACGGCGTGTCGAGAGTCGAGGTCAACCTCGCAAGCGAAAAGGCGGCAGTCGAGTTTGATCCTGCAAAGATTGGCTTGCCCGACATTGAAAAAGCGGTCGAAGAAATAGGCTACAGGGTAGTCTATGAGAAGGTGTCGCTAAAGGTCGAGGGCATTACCGACTCGGCAGACGCCCAGAGGCTCGAAAGCGGGATTTCAAGGATGGAAGGCGTCAGGTCGGCATCTGCAAACTATGGAAATGCGCAGGTGCTTATCGAGTACAACCCCGCGCTTGTGTCGCTTGCCGACATCCGCAAAAAGGTAGGCGACTATGGCTACAGCGTTGTCGGCGAGAGCGCGCAGGCAAGCGCTCACGATGTCGAGGCTCGCAAACTCAAGGGCCTGTTTCTTCTCGGAGTTGCATTCACGATACCTGCCGTCTTGTTCAGCTATCCCGAAGTATTTTCGTTCCTGCCGCTTGCAGGGACAAACGCCGCAGCCTATATCGCCTTTGCAGCAGCGTCTATAGTCCAGTTTGTCACGGGAAGCAGGTTCTACTCTGGCGCTTTCAGGATAGCAAGGATGAAGTCTGCCAACATGGACACGCTCGTGGTCCTTGGCACGACTGCCGCGTACGCTTTCAGCGCGTACAACACGTTCCCGGCGCCAACGTGGCACGGCATCTACTACGACGCCTCATCGCTTGTCATCACGTTCATACTGCTTGGAAAATACCTTGAACTAAAAACAAAGGGCAGGACGGGCGCCGTTATACGCAAGATGCTAGAGCTCCAGCCCAAGGCAGCAAGGGTCAAAAAGGCTGACGGCTCCGAGATCGAGACGCCGGTTGAGCTGATACAGCCCGGCGACATCATAATAGTCAGGCCGGGTGAAAAGATACCCGTCGACTCGACGGTCGTGCAGGGCGAGTCCGCAGTCGACGAGTCGATGGCGACAGGCGAATCCGTGCCCGTGCACAAAAAAGCCGGCGATGGCGCGATCGGAGGCACCGTGAACAGGGAAGGGATGCTGCTTGTCAAGGCCACCAAGGTCGGCGCAGACTCTTTTCTCTCGCAGGTGGTGAAACTCGTCGAAGAGGCGATGGGCAAAAAACCGGCGATGCAGAAACTCGTGGACAAAGTCGCAGGGTATTTTGCGTACGCGGTGATGGCAATAGCCGTCGCGACCTTTGGTGCGTGGTACGCGCTTGCGGCAGGAGGAACAGAGGCGGCGATAATCCCGGCAGTCGCGATTCTGGTCGTGGCGTGCCCGTGCGCGCTCGGCCTTGCAACGCCCACCGCGATAATGGTCGGCATGGGCAAGGGCGCCTCGCACGGGGTGATATTCAAGAGCGGCGACGCAATAGAAGCCCTCAGCAAGGTCAGGGCAATCGTGTTTGACAAGACAGGCACGCTTACGCAGGGCAGGCCGCAGGTCACGGACGTGATACAGCTAAAGCAAGAGGTTGGCGCGCAAGGCCAGAGCGTGCCCGGCGGCGCAGGCGTGCTGCTCCTTGCCGCCACTGCAGAAAACTACTCGGAGCACCCACTTGCAAAAGCGATAATCGGCCACGCCAAGGGAGCAGGAATCGAGCCGGCAGAGGTGTCAGACTTTCAGGTGACTCCCGGCATGGGCGTGACTGCTGTTTGGGATGGCGCCACAGTCAGGGTGGGCAGCAGAGAGTTCATCGAACAGGCAGGCATAGGCACCGGCTCTTCCGTGCAGGCTGTGGAAAACCTGCAGGCGCAGGGCAAGACAGCGGTGCTAGTATCTGCAGGAAGCGACGTTATTGGAGTAATTGGCCTGATGGACGCGCCAAAGCCGGAGGCAAGGGAAGCGGTAGAGGCTCTAAAGAACCTAGGAATCGAGCCGGTGATGGTTACAGGCGACAACAGGAGGACTGCAGAGGAGATAGCCCGGCAAGTCGGCATAGAGCGGGTCTATGCTGGCGTGCTTCCGTCCGGCAAGGTTGACGCGATAGCCAAGATACGCAAGGCAGGCATGGTGGTGGCTATGGTGGGCGACGGCATCAACGACGCCCCCGCTCTGACTGCGGCCGACGTGGGCATGGCAATTGGCTCTGGCACGGACCTTGCCATAGAGGCAGGGAGCGTTGTGCTCGTGAAAAGCGACATTCGCGATGTGGTATCGGCTGTAGAGATTGCGAGAAAGACGGTGGGCAAGATAAAGCAGAACCTTGCGTACGCGTTTCTCTACAACGTCGTCCTGATACCGGTAGCGGCGATGGGGTTGCTCTATCCAGCTCTTGCGGGCCTCGCAATGGCCGCAAGCTCCGTGTCTGTGACTGCAAGCTCGCTTGCGCTCAAAAGGTGGAAACCGAGGCTGTCAAGCTAGCGGGTTCTTTTCTTCTTTTTTCTTTGAAAGGGAGAGAAGGCTGACCTTTTCTGCCTCGTCGTTTGCCCTGTACACTGATTCCTGCTGGCGGTGCAACTGCTCTTTTCGTGCCTTCCATCCGGCCATTGCCGCTTTGTGATCCCCGGAAAGATCGTCATTGCCTTCGCTACCAGTCAAGTCTCTACGCACCATTGGCAGCAGACCCTGATTTTTAATCTTTTATCCGGCTACACTTTTTTATCAGGCGCCTGCGGAAAGTACCCTATATGAAGGCCGTCAGGGTCGAGGATGCGGACATACGCAAGCCCATAGTCATAGCCGCCATGCAGGACATGGGCAACGTCGGGAGCATCGCCATCGACTTTGTAAACAAGAGCCTCGGCACGCGGCCGTTCAGGCATATTACAATTCCATTTCCAAACTATGTCGTGGATAACGGCGGGTACATCGACTTTCAGCGGGAAAAGTGGGAGTACAGGTACGGCTCTGACGGGTCAGTGGTCGTGTTCGGGGGCGGGATGGGCCAGCCTCAGACCAATCAGGAGCTCTACGACCTGTGCCAGGACGTTATAGAAGTCGCAAGGCAGTATTCCGCCCAGCTCATATACACGCTCGGCGCTTTTCACACCGACAGGAAATACGGCAAGAGTCCAAAGACCTTCTTTGCGGCAACGACGCAAGAGCTTGCAGGGCAGATACAGCGCCTTGGATTAGAGCCGACGCCCGGCTCGTCGCTCATCACAGGATTTAACGGCCTCATCTTGGGCCTTGCCAAGGAGGCCGGCCTGCAGGGAATAGGGCTGTACGCAGAGATCGACGACCCGCAGGTACCCCAGTTCCGCGCGGCAAAAAGCCTGCTTGCTACGCTAGAGAAACTGACGTACCAGAAATTCCGGGGCATGGAAGAACT